>DAIPMC010000026.1:0-18481 GCA_036768895.1 Prevotella sp.
GCAGCTCAGTATTGAATTTACATACGATTAACATATATTAAGAGACACTAGTGATTTAGATTATGGTTATCTTTTAAACGAATACATATATTTATAAGTTTATTCATTATATTTTATATCTTAATTGGTCTTTGTATTCCCTCAGAAAAGCAAACATTTTTACATGGACTGGCTAAGGTCAGTTGTTTTACGGGATATAGCTATAAGTTACCATTATCCATATTATTATCAAGTTCTGTCTTTCTGGTCTCTCAGAAGAGTCTTGATCGGATCAAGGAGAAATTCGGACATTATTTTATAGTCTTGTCAATTATTGTTTTTGCGGCAATTCATGTAGGCAATATGAGTTTTGAGTGGTTTTTGCTTCCTGTTGCTTTTCTTTGTTGTTTACCTCAATTTGTGTTGGGATTGACGATTACCTATTATAGGATCAATTTAGGTTTCTTTTATGGTTTAATCTTCCATGCTTTATGGAATTTTTCATTAACCTTTATAACTGATTTTTTGTTGGCTGCTTCGTGAACTAAGAATATTCAAATAATTACATCGAGAAAAAATTAGAGCGTTTTATGATTGTCTGTAGCCTTAACTGTATGATTATTTCTTTCAATGGGAGAAACTCCAAAGGGACAAGTTATAATCATTCATGGACCGTTTTATGTTGCTGATTTTGTTTATGATTAATAAACTACGCTGTTGTCTAATTGACAACGTCAAATATAAAAAAGCTTATAAAATTATTTATTCATAGAATAAATAATTAAATTTGTAGTAGAAAGGTGAAAATACTGGTCTGATGATGAAAAGTATTGTATTTGCCAAATGAAGATTAAACATAAAAACATGAAGAACAAAATAGGATTATTGTTATTTGTTGTTTTTCTCCTTTCCTCCTGTGCAATCCTTCCCAAGGTCTCCCGGTTCTCCAATGAATCGGTACAAATTGGCATGAATAAGCCGGAGGTAGTGAAGAAATTCGGAGCACCATTCAAGACGGATTCCTACATGGAAAACCATAAGCAGGTAGATATTCTGTACTATAAGGAAATTGTCTGGGTACAAGGGCGCGCCGCTTATGCAATCACGACCGCCTTGCGATTTGAAGATTCTGTTTTGCAGAAGATGACACAGACAGACCATCTGATAACGGACAATACCGTGGAAGTGAACTCGGGGGATAAAAAATGATCGTCTGCCCTTGAAAAGTTGTTCATAATGGACAAAATACAGGAACTTGTGCTACACTCTATTCTGGAACTTGCAGAATATATAGTTGCTGATACAAATTTCGTACATTCTTTCCTCTCATGTTGTATTGGCCTTTCTGATTTATAATATCTGGTGAACTTTTGTGAAGTAAAAAATGGTCCATGGTATAATAATTTAAATTATTTTTGTAGTTATTTATAAGAGTGTTGTTGATATTAAAGAAGTTGAAACATGAAAATAAAAGATTTATTGCTTTTAGCAGTTCCTGGTTTATTGTTCTGTGCTTGTAGCAGTACCATTGATGATAGCAGTATTCCTTTAAACCCTACAACGGAACAGATTGTGGCCAAAGGACTGGAGATTCCTGCAGATGGTGTTGATACAACCCTGGAGTTCTCTTTGGGCAGGAATACGAATCTTGCTAATATTTATTATTTCGATAACGATGAAAACTGGTGTAAGATCAAATGTGACAGTTCTGTAGAAAACCATGCCTTTTTCGTATCCCTTTTATTCAAGCCTTCTCAGGATCTGTTAGTGCGGAAGTCCGTCCTTTCCGTTACCTCAGGTAGTAATATCTACCATATCAATATCCGGCAGAAAGCGGCAAAGCAGGCTTATGCGGAAAATTCCTGCTATGTCTTTCCTTTTACCGGAGGAGACTTCACGGTTACGATAAAGTCAAATACAAATTTTACTCCGGACTATGTATGGAGACTTGTCGGTTATGGTGATGAAACAAAGGTCAGACCTGTTGACTGGATGTCTGGAAGTGAAATAGGTTATAAGGTACATCCTTCTTCTCATAGTGAGGCGACTCTCCATTTTCAGGTTGACCTGAATACCGGTTTGGGCAGGACCGCCAGTGTCTATCTGGTTGCAGATAGCTCCAGGAATACAACGGACTTTGAAATCCGTCAGGAACCACGCAGTTTGAAGGCTGACGAAACATATACTGCATCATTTGATTCCGATCCTTTGGAGGTGATCTTTGGCCGGGATAAGGATAACCTGTCTCATCTGAGGCATCTGACGATCAATGGCGATGTGACCAGTTCTGATATGAATTACCTTGCAGACCTGATGAACGGCAAAAATGGCATAAGACCTTTGGATTCACTGGATCTTTCCAACTCTTATTTCGATAAAAGCATGAAAGATCTGTATAAGTGCATTCCCGAAAGGCTGTTTTTCGGGTCTCCCTGTCACCAAGTGAAAATTCTTGGTAATACAGTGTTTATAAACAAAGAGGCTTTTGCCTGTTGCAGTCAACTGACGTCGTTCACGATTCCTGCATCCGTTAAGGGTATCGAAGGCAGGGCGTTTGCGCTATGCGGACAGTTGAAGGAGATTATTATCCCGAAAGGTTCAGTCTTGGCAGAGATAGGAGATGAGGCTTTCAACACAGGGACGGAATTGGAGAGTATATATCTTCCGGCTACCATAAATTATATTTCCAATAAAGGTCTTGTCGGTCTTCATGCCAGGGAGATTCATGCAGGTTGGACGACTCCACCTGTACTTACCAATGGCTTTATCACTAAGGGTTGTACACTCTACGTTCCGAAAGGATGTGTGGAAAAATACAGGGATGCCCAGGTATGGGGGCAATGTGATCAGATTCTGGAGGAAAAGGAATAGTTCCTTCCCGAGGATTCCAATTAACAGAATATGAAAATCTGTTATCAAGATAAATTCATAAACATATTTATGATATAATGATTTGATCAAATGAAATTACCGGTGGAGTCCTGTATGAGTCCACCGGTAATTTTGTAGGTCGTGTTTTAATAAACACTAAGGGATTATTTTCCTTTCATTGGCAAATCTATATCTTTGCAATATATGAGTTCTATAAAACTAAGTCTACTAATGAATCATAAGAAAACATGTGTCCTGATATTTTTGTTGTTTACTTATTGTGTATCCGGACTGGCATCCAATCATAGTCCGGGAAATAAAAAACAGAAAACGGTCCTATTGTGTGGAAATGTGTTTGATGCTTTTGTTAAAAATCTCCCAATTAAGGCCAAAGTGACGTTGATGTCGGAGGATTCTTCTGTTATCGATACTACTACGTGTCAGTTGGATCAGATATTTTACCGTTATTACTTTCATGTACCGGCCGTTGAGAAAAAATACATAGTAAAATGTTCCTGCCAGGGCTATGAAGACAGCTATTTCGCTTTTACCTTGAAACCTAAGAGATGGGAAGACTCTTATTTTGTCACGACTCATCACATGAAAAAGAGCATGCGGAAGAGTATCAGACTTGGTGAGGTCGTCGTAAAGGCTACCAGGGTACAGGTAACCTATCGCGGTGATACGATTGTCTATGACGCCTCAGCCTTCAACCTTCCTGACGGTTCCATGCTTGACGCACTTATCAGACAGCTCCCCGGAGCCAGCATAAATGATAAGGGCGAAATCTTTATCCATGGAGAAAAGGTTGATTATCTTACTCTCAATGGAAATGATTTCTTTAAGGGTAAGAATAAGATCATTCTGGAGAATCTTCCTTATTTTACCGTTAAGGATCTCAAGGTATATCATAAGGACAAACCTCTGGCGGAGCAAAATGGAATACTGGACAGGAAAGACTATGTGATGGATGTATGCCTCAAAAAGAAATATGTCAACAGTTCACTGGTGAATGGTGAAGCCGGTGCCGGTACCAGAGACAGATGGAAAGCCCGCCTTTTTGGCCTTATGATGGGCGATGAGACACATATTGCAGCATTCAGCAGTGCAAACAACGTGAATGAGGACCGTCATCCGGGAATGGATGGGAGCTGGGATCCTGCATCATCGCATAAAGGAGTGAAGACGACAAGGCAGGCAGGGTTTACACTCGAGAAGAATACGAATGACTACAAGACTCGTGAATATCTAGATGTTCTGGCTAAGTGGAATGATGACGACGTAAGAAAAACCGGCAATAAAGAGTCCTTTTCATCGGATGGCAATATCCTGAATAATAGTACTTCCGGCAGTCGTGATAAGAACGTGGGCTTATCCTTAACCCAGGCTTACCGTCACCAAGGGCGGCTGAATTTTAGTACGGAGTTTTTCCTTAACTATGATCATCAGAAGGAAAATACGCTGAGTACCGATTCGCTGTTCAAGAACCGTCTGATCAATCTTGATAATTATCTGTCAAAAAACAAGCATAAGGTGTTTGATACCCAGATTCATTTGCGTATGGTTTACCATTTACCATGGAGGCATTATCTTGGTCTAAATATAAAAGGCAGCTATACTGCCAACAAACCAAGTGACAGCTATACCAGCCAGACCATCTATTATGCAGGTAACGATCAATATAACCATCGGGAATATTCTAATGATAATTCCAGTCATAAGTATTCTTATTCGGCTGAATTAGCCTATAGCATAAACCTTCCTAAGGGCTGGTCGTTTGGTCCTTCGTTTTCCTTTGGACAAAGTCAGAACAACTATAACAACAAGTATTCTTCCGGAAACTCCTCAGAATATAATGTTACCCCTGATAGTTACAGTTATCATTCTATCGTACAAAGTTACAGTACTGCATTGGATGTTGAGATGAACAGGACTCATGAAATGTTCTTATTGAAGATACCTGTAGAATGGAACAAAGAATGCATGTACTATCACCAGACAGTACTGGACACGCTGGCTCACCGCTCCAAGGTGTTATTTAATCCGTATTTCTGGTACGACCATTTTGGCAAGAATAAGCATTCTTTCAGATATGATATGAATGTCGAGCAGCCGTCGTTTGCCCTTCTCATGCCCTATACCAACAGCGTCAATCCGTTGGCATTGGTCATTAATAATCCCAACCTGAAAAGTAGAATAACCCATGATTTTCAGGCGAGTGCCAGTTTCCGTAATGACTCCATTGATTTGACCTGGTGGATCAAAGCGAGTGCGAGTTGTATCTGCCACGAATGGGGGAATCGTATCAGTTATAATACGGCCACAGGTGGCTATACTTACAAGATGGATAATGTCTCGAAACCAAATTGGAAGAGCAGTCTGAGGTTAGGATTCGAGAAATACATTGGTAAGAAAAAACGTTTCAGTCTCGATATGGACGGAAGGGTTGACTATGATCACAATGTGGACTTTGATATTGCTTACGATCATGCAGCAGCCGGTCTCAGTCTGGTGAAGACGCTTGGCACAGGATTGAATGCTAAATTGAGGTATCGTAACAGGTCCTTTTCCGCAGGGATAACCGGAAAGGTATCCGGCAGGTTCTCAAGAAGTGACAGGACGGACTTTTCTGCCATCAATGTCTGTGATTTTCAATATGGAAGCAACCTGCAGTACACCATCCCAATCGTTAAACTTTCTTTGGCGACAGATGTCACGATGTATAGTCGGAGAGGCTATCATAGCAGTGTCATGAATACCAATGACCTGATATGGAATGCCCAGGTGACCCATCCTTTCGCCAAGGGCAGGATCGTAGCGAAACTCCAGGCCTTCGACCTTCTCCACCAGTTGACGACGACCGGTTATTCAGTTAATGCGCAGGGAAGAACTGAAACATGGTATAATAGTGTTCCCCGCTATCTGATGTTCTCATTATCCTTTAATCTCATAAAAGGGAAGAATAAATAAATGGGAGGATCTTCAAGAGGATTACTCTGTAGGATCGTTTATGTTACAAATACTTCTTTTTCCCAAGCATATAAATTCTTTTAGTACTTGTATATCAATGGTTTATGTTCATGCTGGTCTTGTGACAGATGTGAGAAAATATTGCACTTAAGGTTTGGCGTTTAGGATATTTCACAGTATCTTTGTTCTATTCGTAGAGAAATACCAATTGAAAACAGTTAATAACCGGCAATGAAATTTGATAAAGATTTAATTCTGATAACAAGTAATATAAAAATGTAGTTATGATGAAAAGAATTTTTAGTTTATTAATCCTACTATTCTTTATCGTAAACGGTTTTTCGCAAACGATCAGTGGTTCGTGGAAGGGTACATTGGCTTTTGGCCAACAGAAATTAGCTATAGTCTTGCATATCCAGACAGATCAGAATGGCAAGACCACTTGTCTGATGGATAGTCCGGACCAGAGTGCAAAAGGCATTCCAGTTGTTCTGGATACCCTCTCAAAAGATTCTATCAGTTTGAGTGTCCCCCAGATAGGAATGACTTATTCAGGGAGGATACATCAACAGCAGATAGACGGGACGTTCTCACAGAATGGCCTTACGGTTCCTCTTGTTTTCAAACCTGGGGTCATCGTCAGGAACCGTCCTCAAAATCCTACACCTCCTTATCCATATAAGACCCAAGATGTTTCATTTACCAACAGGAAGGCTCCTGCCGTACTGTCCGGTACACTGACTTATCCGATAGGTTATCGAAAGGGAAAGAAAGTCCCTGTCGTACTGATGGTAAGCGGAAGCGGGCTGGAAAACCGGAATGAGGAAATTTTCGACCATCAACCCTTCCTGGTCCTGGCTGACTATCTAGCCCGGAATGGCATAGCTTCTCTCCGTTATGATGACCGTAGTTATGGCAAATCTACCGGTGATGCGAGATCTGCTACCACAAAGGATTTTGCAGAAGATGCCCAGGCTGGAATAGAAATGCTGAGGAAGATGGGGAGATTCAACAAAGTAGGAGTACTTGGACACAGTGAGGGTGCTTCCATTGCTTTTATGTTAGGAGCCAGAAAACGGATAGATTTTGTCATTAGTCTTGCGGGTATAGGCGTAAAAGGGGATACTGCTCTGACAGCACAGGTCAACAGGATAACAGAACTGGAAGGTGTTCCTGCTCACGAAACCGTTGTTCAATATCGGGCAAATGCAGAGAAACAGAATATCCCTTGGCTCAACTATTTCATCAATTATGATCCTTCTTCTGATATCAGAAATACCCATTGCCCGGTCATGGCAATTGACGGCAGTAAGGATACTCAGGTGATCGCCTCTCTCAATTTGATGGCTATCCGAGGGTTACTGCCAACGAATAAGAAAAATCTTATAAAGGAATATCCTGGAATGAACCACATGTTCCAGCGCTGCAAAACAGGATTGAGTAATGAGTATGCGAATATCGACGAAACCATAGATCCTCTTGTATTGAAGGATATCGTGACTTGGGTCAGATCATTGTAGTAAAGACTTTTCCCTGTGAGGAATATCAGATGTCAATGCCCATAATATAATCATTCATAAAGAAGCCATGACCGATAGGGAAGTCGCCTTCACTGATTTTCTTCATGCCCATGTGCAGATAGAACCCTACTGCCTGATTTGACCGGTTGACGTTCAACTCTACCCGGCAGGGATCTTTATGGACGCTCTTGATATATTTCAGTGCTTCTGTGAAGAGTCGGCCACCTAAGTGAATGCCTTGATATTTGGGAAGGATATAGAGCTTCTGGAGATGATAAATGTTCTCTCCTTCGGGTTGGACAGATGCATAGCCAGCTGGCTCTCCCTTAATAGACAGGATAAGATAAGTATGTTGCTGCTCTGTCATCTGCCTGTATAGATTCGGAAGCGAATACATCCACTCCATCATATAAGCATTTTGTGTAGGGGAGAGGATGTCCTTATAAGTCTTGGGGAAAACTTGTTCTGCCATATTATGGATGAGTTGGCAGTCTTCGACAGTAGCCTTTCTAATGGTATACTGCTCATCTTCCGGTTTCTCGATGCAGTTGTCCAAGGCTTGGATGATTGCTTTCCGGTCAAGATTCTGACCGATGAAAACCAGTTTCTCCATCCGGTCACCATATTTCTCATCCCAGTCACGGCGCAGGTTTTCATCCTCTTTCAACTGTTGTTGAAGTTCCTCTTGGGGCATTGTCGCATACCATTGACCCACATTCCTGAGCGTTATCTGTGATCCCGCCTGTTCAAAGACATAACAGTTGTCCGGTTCGTCATAAAACCAGCACATCCCTTTACACCGGATGACCTTCTTCATGGTCTCACTTGAAATAAATTCATCAAATTTCCCAAGATTGAAAGCGGGTCTGCGCTGGTAGACAAAGGTTGTGATATTATATTCTTCTTTTTCTCCTTCCTCCTTATTCTGATCTTCCGGAAGAGGTTCAGAAGCAGTGTCAATGCTGTCTCCTTCGATAGCCTTGATCCAAGTGGCAGAACTGGCTACCTTGTCAAAATCAAATTGATGAGTATGGATCAGTTGGGAAAGGGGAATATCACAATAATCACATGGGATAATTTCTGCTTCCGGTTGAATGGAGTGAAGGATATCCTTGATGTGTTTCAAATCTTCGGGACTGATTTCCGAGGCTTTGTTGAGTAAGATAAGATTGCAGAATTCAATTTGTTGAATCACCAGGTTCTCTAGGTCATCTTCTGCAATATTCGTTTTCTGTAAATTGTTGCCACCATCAAATTCTTTCTGGAGTCTGATGGCATCAACGACAGATACAATACAATCCAGAGTGGGTTTTGTCTTCTTGACCAATTCGGGTGCAATATCGGGAATGGAACAGATCGTCTGTGCGATTGGTGCCGGTTCACAGATGCCACTCGCCTCGATGACAATATAATCAAAGCGTTCTGTATTGGCAATATCGCAGAGTTGCTGGACGAGATCCATCCTTAATGTACAGCAGATACAACCGTTTTGCAGAGCGATGAGGCTTTTGTCGTCTTGTCCGACGATCCCACCATGCTGAATGAGATCAGCATCTATATTGACTTCGCCGATATCGTTGACGATGACAGCAAATTTGATATCGTGCTTGTTTTTCAGAATGCGGTTGAGCAGAGTCGTTTTTCCACTGCCCAAATATCCCGTTAGCAGTAAAACCGGAATATCCTTGACTCCCTGACCAGATTGCGGCTTCTCTTTCCCTTCCATTTCTCAGAGTTCTTATTATCTGGTCTTCAGATCTCTTTTCATCTTTTCCCGTCTTTCTTTGAGATCCAGTTCACTCTGACGTTTATGTCTTTTGATATCGAGATAAGACTTCAGGCCGAACCAGACCAACCCAATGAACAGGACGATAAATATGGCGATAGTAAAATACAGTGTTGTTTTTGACATTTTTATATTCAGTTATTAACCTAAATTTTATATGGGGGTGAATAGATAGAATGCATCGTAGGATGCTACTTGTTGCAAAGATACAAAAAAATCAATAATCAAGTTGGTTTAAAGGTTAAAAACACTCAAAAAATAAAGGGCACACGGCTATAAGCGTGTGTCCTTTTCTAAGGCAGTAGTGAGAGATTACTTCTCACAATGTCTTTTTCTTGTAAGGTAATTACAATTTAGTGATGATTTTCTTGCCTTCTTCTACTGCTTCCATATTAAGAGGAATCAGATTATGATGCCGCTCCGGGAGTGTTTTGAGTAGAGCCTTTCGGAGTCCTTCAGGTGTAACCAGTGGGCATACCTTGAGAAGACCGCCGAGTACAACCATATTGAAAACATGCGCATTCTTCATTTCTGCAGCTTTATCCATAGCATTGATGCGGTATACGCTGATATCTTTCCGTGAAGGTGGAGTCATGATGCCATATCCGTCATAGATGAGGATGCCACCAGGTTTCACCTTCGACTGAAATTTATCCAGTGAGGGTTGGTTCAGGACGATAGCGATGTCATAACGACTGAGAATAGGGGAGGAAATACGCTGGTCACTGACAATGACAGTTACGTTAGCTGTTCCTCCTCGTTGCTCAGGACCATAGGCAGGCATCCAAGTTACCTCTTTCCCTTCCATTAATCCTGAATAAGCCAGTATCTTTCCCATGGAAAGAACTCCCTGACCACCGAATCCGCTTATAATGATTTCCTTTTTCATTTCATTTATCTGTCAATTATTCTTTTTGATAACGAAGCATATCCGGTGACCTGATTTTAAGCAAGTCTCTATCCGGATATAAAAGAATAATACTTTATTTGTTTATCGTATCTTTTAGGTCACCTTTTGGATAGAAAGGAAACATGTGCTCCTCCATCCATTTGTTAGCTTCGGCAGGTTTCAGTTTCCAGCCACTGCTACAGGTACTCACGATTTCTACCAGTGAAGAACCCTTCTTATTCATAGAAGCATCGAAGGCTTTGCGGATGGCTTTCTTGGCTTTGATGATAGCACCTGCAGTCTCTACACTCTGACGTGTGACATAGCAAGTACCTTGCAGTTGGGCAGCCAGTTCGGTGATCTTCAATGGATAACCGTGCAATACCGGATCTCTTCCATAAGGACATGTAGAGGTCTTCTGTCCGATAAGGGTTGTCGGGGCCATCTGGCCGCCGGTCATTCCGTAGATAGCATTATTGATGAAGATAATCGTCATGTTCTCTCCACGGTTCAACGCATGTAAGGTCTCTGCCGTTCCGATACAAGCCAGGTCACCATCACCCTGATAAGTGAAAACCAGACGATCAGGCCAAAGGCGTTTTACAGCAGTAGCCAGTGCTGGTGCTCTTCCGTGGGCAGCTTCCTGCCAGTCTATATCCAGGTAGCGATATGCAAATACGGCACATCCTACCGGGCAAATTCCCACCGTCTTTTCTTCCATGCCCATGTCTGCGATAACTTCAGCAACGAGTTTATGTACAACTCCATGAGAACACCCCGGGCAATAGTGCATCGTGGTGTCATTCATCAGTTTCGGTTTGGAATAAACCAGATTCTCCGGTGATATGATTGATGTATCCATTTTATTTTTCTTTTTGAATCAATTGTGTTTTCAGAGCTTTTACGATCTCTTCCGGCTCCGGTACGATACCGCCTAATCTTCCGAAATGTTCTACTGGTAAAGCTCCATTGATAGCCAGGCGTACGTCTTGAACCATCTGCTCAGCTACGAGAATTCCCTTCTTGCCTACGGCTGCTTTTCGAAGTTGCTTTTCAGGGAAAGGCCATAAGGTTATCGGACGGAACAGTCCAACTTTAATACCCTGCTCTTTAGCCAGTTCTATTGCTTTCTCTGTAATTCTGGCTGCACTGCCGAAAGCTACGATAATATATTCGGCACCATCCATCTGTTGAGTATCATAGCGGACCTCACAGTCTTTTATGGTCTGGTATTTTCTTTGCATGGACAGGTTGCGTTGCTCCATGATTTCCGGTTTCAGTTCCAGAGAGGTAAGGATGTTCGGTTTCCGGTCAGGAGTCCTGCCTATCGTTGCCCAAGGACATTCTTTGCGGATCTGCTCTTCGGTCCTCCGAGGTTTGAGCGGCGGAAGGACGACTTTTTCCATCATCTGACCGATTACTCCATCACTGAGGATCATGGCCGGGTTACGATAGCGAAAAGCCAGTGTAAAAGCTAAATCTATAAAGTCTGCCATCTCCTGGACCGATGCAGGTGCGAGAACGATGGTATTGTAGTCACCATTACCTCCGCCTCTTGTAGCCTGAAAATAATCACTTTGAGAAGGTTGAATGGTTCCCAGTCCCGGGCCTCCGCGTTGAACGTTGACAAATACACCAGGTATCTCGGCTCCGGCCATATAGGCTATGCCTTCCTGCATCAAAGCTATACCGGGGCTTGAGGAGGTGGTCATTACTCTTTTGCCTGAACCGGCTCCGCCATAGACCATGTTGATAGCTGCAACTTCGCTTTCGGCCTGAAGGACAACCATGCCTGTAGTTTCCCATGGCTTAAGTAGTGCCAGGGTTTCGATAATTTCACTTTGAGGTGTGATGGGATATCCAAAGAATCCATCTGCTCCGCAACGAATGGCGGCACGAGCTAAGGCCTCATTCCCTTTCATCAGGGTTACTTCTTGCTTTTCTTCCATTATTTAAATCTCCACTTTTTTACGGTATACGGTGATGCAAGCATCTGGACATACAATAGCGCAACTGCTGCAACCGATGCAATCTTTGTCAAGTTGGGGTTCTACATAAGGATACCCGTGTGCATTAACTTTCTTTTTTACTAAGGCTAACACTCCGTTAGGACAGGCTTGTACGCATAATGCACAACCTTTGCAACGGGCGGTGTCAACCACTACAGCTCCTTTAATTTTCATCTTTTTATTTTTTATTATTAGATGTGTTCTTTTTATTCGATAGCCATGAAAGCCTGTGAAGGAAATTGAATTCCTTGAAAATAGACGCAAACAGGACTCCTCATATCTTCAATGTTTAGGATAACAAGGTATATTTATTTAGAGTGTCTCATAAAGATTCTTCAAAGTATCCGGATCGTCAGTAGAATTCTTCATATTAAGGATTATAGCAATCCTTGCAATAGAAATTCAATATATTATCCAGCATTTCCTTAGCATCTTTAGCAGGACTTTTCGGGTCTAACTCAATAGCTTCGAGGTAACAGTCTATGGCATGTTGCCAGTCCTGTTGCTTTCGATAAAGATTGCCTTTTCGATACCATTCTTCACTAGTCATAAATTCTGTTTTTGCTTTTGCTTGACGCAAAGTTAATTTGTCTGGACATAACTCAATCTATTTCGCCTTTATATTAACAAAGTTTTTGACAATTTCACACGAAAGTTGCACACAATAAAATATTTGTGCAAAAAAAGGAGGAAAGGGTTTCTTAAAAATGTATTTATACCATTTGTGGCATAATGGTAAGAAGAATGAATGTATTATTGCGTTATTTCGGAACTTTATCTTTCATTTTGATAATTTAAACCCTGTTTTTAATACAAATAATCAAAAACTGTTATAATTCTAAACAGAACCTTTTATAGTCTATTTTTCGAAATCAGGAATGTTGCACAAAAATAAAATGAGTGCGCAATGATTGAAATATTTTTTACAATTTAATATATCTGTCATAGGTTTTCTTTATAAGATGAAATGTGAAAAGTCAATAGATGCCATGAAGATTGAATGTTCTGTTATTCCACCAATTGGGTATGGAGCAGTGAGTGATCTGATTATGCTTCTTTAATTTTGCAGCATGTACTATAGTTTGCAAGATGGACCAATTCGCATGGTTGTCAATGCATGCTGATTTCTGATTTTGGAAAAGGCTTTGTACAATTTTGTATTCACCACAGATATCAATGCCGATGACATGGTTGTGCGTCATGATGGATAACAGAGACTGTTGTAATTCCTGCAATGTCAGAGTTCCCTGATCCCAGTTGGTTTCGGCGTATGCAGTGTTCAGCACGTCTTTATCGATCGAAATATAAATCGGCTCTTTCATTGTAAGTTGTTCTTGCGCTGAAAGCATCTGACGTATTTTCTCTCTGCTGAAAAGGTATACTTTCCTTCGGTATATATTTGGGATTTTTTCTTCTGTACCTTGTGGTGTACCTATAATAATGACCTGTCTTAGTTTTGGATCTTCATCAATGGCATCTTTTACCCAATCGCCGCAAGATAGTAATCCTGGAATTCGGGAAGGCTGCATGTCGGTATGGTGATCAAAGAGAACCAATGAAAACGATTGATTCAATTTCTCCATCCAGAATTTCGTAATATAATGATAATCTCCATTATCGATAAAATGTATTCCTTCGGCGGAGTAGGGGGCAATGATATTCTTGATTTCTTTGCTTGCCTCTTGACTGCAATAGCAATCTGTTCCATTAAGGTGAGCGCAATTCAGATGAATGAAGTCCGGATTGTTGGCAAAAGGTTCATATTCATAGGCCCCAGAGAAATTCATGATAATAATAGGTTCCCTTTCAACTTTCATTCTTCTTCTATTTATTTTACTTATAGGCAATTCTTGTTTTATTTGTCCGACTTTTCACTATTATGACTTTTGTCTTCAAATGAAGAAAGTAGAATAGTGAGAGGAAATAACGGCTTATTCCGGTTTGATCTGAATGTCTTTTTTGGCTACCTTAGCTTTAAGTATCCCCATATAATGAGGAGCAATTTCCAAGTCATCATAAATGAAAATAATACTATCCTTTCCAATTATGAAGTTGTCCGGTATGTAGACTGAATCATCAGAAAACACATACAGACTATCATGCAACTGTTTGAAATTTTTCACGTTCAATTGCTTGATGAGGCTCTTAACGATTTCTTGTCTTGTTTTGCTCGGAGAAATCTGCTTTAAGAGTTTGTCTTTGGTGATGATCCCGCCATTTTTCTTATCTATATTGATAGTAATGTTCGATGATATACCATGGGCACCACCTGTATAGACATATTTCTTAAATGTAAGGCAGGCATATTTTCCGTTGTTGATAACTTCGCCGTCTGATAGAAATTCATAGTTGCATGACATGGTTGTCTTGTCTTTTGCATAGATAGGGCCACACGTCTTTCTATATTCTTTGATATATTCCTGTACGAATTTGCTGACGACTTCCTTCGGTGGCAAATTCTCCAGTGAATAAGTGCTTACCAAATCATTTCTGAAAGCATTGGAGGAAAGGATATAATTGTTGATTTGCTTTACACTGTCTCCTTTGGCATAGGTATATATGAGGTTGATTTTAGCCTTAGGTGATGCGGAATCACCCGGAACTAAATCTACTGTCGTATCTATTGCTACCTTATCAAACGAGACAAGAGTAGAGATGGCTTTATGGTGACAAGCACAGAAGGTCATGCTGATACCTGTTATTATAAGGCTTATTCTTATCAGATGGATTTTCCTCATTTTGATGATAGTCTGATTGCCGGTAATAAAGATGTATTATTTGATTCGTTTGCCGTCAACAAATGCGTTGCCGACTTTTTCACCGACGACACGATAGGCTGCAATGGAATCGTCCAGAAGGATAGGCTGGAGTTTGTCTATATCGATCTGACCTTTGCTATTGAGAACCTTATCATCCGCAATGATATTGACCACTTCACCAACGACGCGGGCACCACCTTCTCCTTCATCTTTCATATCGATTACTTTGCATTCGAGCGTGACAGGGAGGTCCTCGAATACAGGGGCATCAACATAGGAAGACTTGGTAACTTTCCATCCCGTCTTTTTTATTTTGTCTGATTCTTTTCTTCCGGACACCAATCCGACAAAATCTGCCTGTGCCTCGTTTTCCCGATTGGCATAGGCCAACGTGAAGGCTTTCTTGATCCTCAGATTATCTGTGGTTTGATGTGAACCTATATTAAGGGCGACATGCTTAGGCCCGCACTGTCCACCCCAGGCTACATTCATTGCATCCGGTACACCTGCTGAGTCGTAAGTACCGACAATTAACACTGGTAATGGTGTGAAAAACATCTTAGTTCCTAAATTCTTTTTCATCTTATTTAGATTTTAGTTTTTTGCGCAATTGCGAAAAGCATCTGACACAAAGATAATAAAGAATTTATATTCTTGTTAATATGTCAACTGAATTTTAAGAAAAGATAACCATAGTTATTGAGATAGGTGTGTTGCCCCAGCTATCATGCTCTCATACGTAAGAGCATATATATCAACTTTGACAGCCCTGTCTGGAATTGATACCGTAACAGTACCAACATTGGCTATGACGCCTTTAGGTAAAAAAAGATTGTGATCGGTTTGTTACTTATTATAAAAATGGCTAACTATTTTATAATTAAGTAGTTAGCTGTACTAAAAGTGATTCCGCTGGGATTCGAACCCAGGACCCACGGCTTAGAAGGCCGTTGCTCTAATCCAACTGAGCTACGGAACCGATTTGTTAATTCGCGATGCAAATGTACAGCTTTTTTAGTTTATTACCAAACTTTTCTATCATTATTTTGGGGTGATTGCAGAGAAGGAAAGGGAAGGAGAGAGCTGTCTCGCTTTTTGCTCTAATGATATTCAGTAGTCATTTATGGAGAGATTAACAAGTCTTTTCAAGATGATAAAAGCGGTACTCAAATGAGATTGAATACCGCTTCTTATTAGTCAGTTCTGTTCCTAATAATGATCTAATTGAAACAGATGTCTATTTGTTCTTGTCAATATACCCCTGTGCACGTGAATCACCAAGACTTTTAGCCTTTTCAAGATTTTGTAATCCCTCAGTCTTCTGTTTCTTTGCGATCTGTGCAAGACCCAACAATAGATAGCCTTCCGCATAGTCAGGAGCTAATTTTGTGCATTGCGTAGCTGTACTGATCGCTTCGTCAAGACGATTAACCCTGAGGTCTAAAGAAGCCCAGTTGGCTAAATAAACAGGTTCCTTGGGATTCAGATAGCAGGCACGAGCAATGTCGAGTAAAGCTTGTTGCCACATCTTGGCGTTGATTTCGCACTGATAACGCATATAGAAGAATGCCGGATCAAGCGTATGGCTTAACGAATCGTAAGCATAATAGTCTTTTATGGCAGGACGATATTGCTTGTTTACGTCAAAGAAATGGCCTCGTGCCAGATAATACGGAGCAGCCATCCCTGTTTTTGATGATACATTGACAGCACTGTCAAGAAGAACCTTAATCTCCTGGTTAGGTGCTTTCAACTGAGTCTTGCATTGGGCACACTCATACCACAGTTCACCGTTGTTGAGAGACGTTTTCGTCAATTCTTTGAACATATCATAGGCTTTCTGATATTGCCCCTGCGCATATATGATTTGTGCTTGCTGATGTTTATAAGCCGGGTCCGGTTTAATCTGATAAGCCGTAGTAGCCTCCTCCAATGCCTTGGCAAGTGTCCATTCCTTATAATCTTTTGGATGATAGATAGAGGTGTTATAAATCAGTGCTGAATAATTAGAATGAGCTTCGTCTTTTTGAGCAGCTTTCTTGATGCCTAGTTGCATTTCCTTGTCAGCGTCGTTGAAAAGACTGTCAGAAACATAGAGTTCGGCAAGTGATTTGTATCCCTGACTGGAACTTGGAAATTTCTCAATGAACTCATGAGCATATTTATAGTTGTCTTTCTTTGAACGTTGACTGCGTGCCAGGAACATAGTAGTGATTGCATCCTTTTCTGTATCCGGTAATCCTGTTCTGATGCCGGTCTGTGTCAGTGTCTGACTGGTGAGGGCATTCACCTTCAACGCATTGATGTACTGAGCATCAATAATAGAGATGTTATTGGCATCAATGGACTTAAGCAAACCGATTACCTGACCTGAGCCATTGACGACAGGACAGCCATAGTCTGTGTCCTGAGCAGAATATCCGGCTACATAATAATTATAGGAAGTGTGGAACTTCTCAATACGAGTGACTTTCGTACTTTTTATATCCGGCTTTTGATTGGAGTAGGCTACTATCCAGATAGTTGATCCAGCAGGAGACTCTTGTGCAGAGATCTCTGCTCCTTTGCTGGCATGGTCAACCTTAAACTTGATCACATCATAGTTTTCGTCAGCTCCCATGATATAGTCTACAGGCATGGCCTCTCCATTCACGTCTACTACGGTAGCACTGTCAGCCCCTACAAATGGAGCAAATGGTGCCAGGGCAGTTCCCTGATTGTCAATAAAGACTCCACGGCAAGAGGCTTTGATAGACCCGTCTTTGCTGAATGTTGTAAGCGTAAATACTGATTTTGCAACATTCTTTACTTTACCGGGTTGAGCATAAACTCCTACGGTAAGCATAAAGGCGAGAAGGAATGAGAATAACTTTATTCTTTTCATATTCTGTTTGTAATCAATTAGTTATGTCTGTTTATCTGATGTTGAAATTAATATCTTATGATATGACCTATATTTGCTGTGAGTGATAATTCTACTGTCAATTGATCTCTTTCGCCCTTTGCAGCAAATCTTGGGCATTAGCAAGCGCAGCACCGGTAATGGCCCTTCCGCTTAGCATTTGAGCAATCTCCTGTACCCGCTGTTTGGATGAGAGGAGCAGCATCTGACTGACAGTGCCTCGCGGCGTTTCCTCTTTTACTACCTTATAGTGGGTAGAACCAAAGGCTGCAATCTGAGGAAGGTGAGTGATGGAAATAACTTGTCTGTTTTTCCCCATCTCTCGCATGATGAGAGCCATCTTCTCAGCTATTTTCCCACTGACTCCTGTATCTATTTCGTCAAAGATGATGGTCGGGAGTTTGACTGCTCCACTGACCATTGCCTTCAGGGATAGCATGACACGAGCAATTTCTCCCCCGGAGGCTACTTGGGCAACCGGTTGCATCGGTGTACTCTGATTGGCACTGAAGAGGAAGGAAACCTTATCACAGCCCTTTTCGCTTAACTGTTTTTCCTGAAACTGTACATGAAAACGAACATGGGGAATGCCCAGAGGAATCAGGCGTTTCTTCATTTCTGATTCTACCTTGACGGCAGCTCCCTTCCGACTTTTTGTCAGTTGTGCAGCTTTATCCTGACACTCCGCAAGTTTACCATTAACCTGATCCTGGAGATCTTTGAGTTCTTCATCGCTATGGTCGATAGATGATAATTCCTTCTTCAGATCATTGGCGATGGCCAAGAGTTCCTGTAC
>DAIPMC010000026.1:18491-27222 GCA_036768895.1 Prevotella sp.
ATGAAATTTCTGCTCAAGAGAATAGAGCATGTCAAGTCGCTCATTAAGATTCTGCAGTTCTGCAGGGTCAAAGTCTACATTCTCAACTTCACTACTTATTTCCTGTCCTATATCCTTGAGGTCTATATAACCACTGTCAAGACGCGAAGCCAGTTTACCCGCATCAGGATAGAATTTCTCAACATTATGCAGTTGATCCGAAGCTTCCTTCAGTTGCTCCACAATTCCCTGTTCGTCTGCATTCAGCGTCTGGTCAGCAGCATATAGAGCTGATTTGATTTCCTCTGCATGACTCATTGTCTGAGTCTTCTGTTCGAGTTCGTCCTGTTCACCTTCCTGTGGATTAACTTTTTCTATCTCCTGATACTGAAAGCGCATGAATTCTTCATTTTGCCGGGCATTGGCAATAGAAGTCTTGAGTTCGTCCAGGTGTTTCTGCAGGTGATGGTACTCTGTGTAAGCAGTATGATAGTCATCAAGTAATTTTTTATTGTCCGCGATAATATCGACAATACTTAACTGAAAGTCATCTTTCTTGAGCAACAGGTTTTGATGTTGCGAATGAATATCAACAAGGTCCTCACCAAGTTCACGCATCAGGGTGAGTTGGACAGGTGTATCATTGATGAACGCCCGGCTTTTCCCGGAGTCAGTCAATTCTCTGCGGATGATGGTATCTTTAAGATCAACATCGATGTCATTCCGGAGGAAGAATTCTTTCAAGTCCGTATTGATCAGATCGAAGTGAGCCTCAATGATGCAATGACTCTGACCGGATTTGACCGCTTTGGAATCTGCCCGATTTCCCAACAGCAATCCGATGGCTCCAAGAATAATGGATTTACCTGCACCGGTTTCTCCGGTAATGACGGAAAAACCAGGATTGAACTTGATATTCAATTCATCGATAAGCGTAAAATTCTTGATATATAACTGTTTGAGCATTGTCGTTTAATCTTTTCCCAAGTGTTGTTCTGAATGATAGGGTTGTATATTACGAGCATTCTCTATCTTTGGTACGTTTTCTTTTCAACTATTTCAGAGCCAAGATAAAGATGGAACAGAATATAGTTTATGTATTTATAATAGTTTAGAAAGTTCGTCAATAATATCTGCTGCTACCTCCGTTTTTTTCTTGCGAGGGTAGTCTTTGCGACTTGAAGTTGTAATGATGGAAATTTGATTTTCATCAAATCCGAAGGTTGTACCCGGATTCCGAGTCGAATTAAGGACGATGAAATCCGCATTCTTCTTTGTCAGTTTCTCCTGTGCATGAATATCTTCATGATCAGTCTCAAGAGCAAAGCAGACCAGTTTTTGTCCAGTCTTCTTCATCCGTCCCAATGCAGCCGCAATATCCTGAGTAGGCTTCAGGTGGAGGATCTTGGAATCTTCTCCCCGTTTGATCTTCGTATCAGCTACCGTCTCAGGTCTGAAATCAGCCACAGCAGCACAGAGGATGGCTGCATTGCAATTAGGAAAGTATTCTGTTGCTGCGTTATACATCTCCTGGCAGTTTGTCACGTCAATCCGGTGAATCCCGGGTCGGCATGACCTCGATACAGGACCGGAGATCAATGTGACATCAGCACCTCTTGCATAACATTCTTCAGCAAGGGCAAATCCCATTTTACCGGAGGAATAGTTGCCGATGAAGCGAACCGGGTCAATATTCTCGTAAGTAGGTCCTGCTGTAATCAAGAGTTTCTTCCCTTTCAGTTCCTCTTTTTTCGCATAGAAGAAACGGTCCAGAATATCTGTGATGACATCCGGTTCTTCCATTCTCCCTTTACCTTCCAGTCCGGAGGCAAGGAAGCCCTTTTCGGGTTCGATGATATGGTTGCCGTAGTGCTTTAATATACTGATATTTTCCTGTGTAGCAGGGTGCCGATACATATCCAGGTCCATAGCCGGTGCAATAAATACAGGAGCTTTCATGGACAGATAGGTAGTAATCAGCATGTTGTCAGCTATGCCGTGAGCCATCTTCCCCAAAGAAGAGGCCGTGCATGGAGCGATGACCATGGCATCCGCCCAAAGTCCCAGATCCACATGAGAGTGCCATGTACCATCTCGTTGAGAGAAGAAGTCACTGATAACCGGTTTGTGAGTCAGGGCAGACAGCGTGACAGGGGTGATGAATTCTTTTCCGGAAGGAGTAATCACGATCTGGACTTCGGCGCCTTGTCTGATCAAGTCCCGTATGAGCAGGCAAGATTTATAGGCAGCAATGGACCCGGTAATGCCCAGAACGATCTTCTTTCCTTTTAGCATGATAATTCCCGAAATATTCTGTTAATGATTGATCTCCCGTAGACGGATGCGAGTAAGTGCCTGTTTGGTGTTGAGTGTGAAGTCACTGTTCAGAATCCATGAAAAATAACCAGGATCGCGGTTTAGTACGTCAGAGACTGCCCATCCACGGTATTTACCAAAGTTGAATACTTCATGTTTACGAGGGTGTCCCTCATTATCGGTAAGGATATTGCCTTTCCCATCTTTCATAGGTTCCCAGATCATGCGGCCTGCAAAGTCCACATTCTCGTTTCTACATGAAAATTCAGCCAGTTCATCCATATCGTTGTGTAGCACGCGGTCCGGTTCTTCCTGTTTTCCGGGAGCGTACATATCCAACTCACCCTGAAGTACCCGGTAAGTTGCTTCTGTATCCTGATCGGAACGGTGGGCAACGAAGTCGTCTTCCATCTTGTGTCCGGTATAGAATTTATAGGCAGCGGCCAGATTACGCTGTTCCATCTTATGGTAGATGGTCTGAGCGTCTATCAGGCGGCATTTGGAAAAATCGAAGTCAATACCGGACCTCAGAAATTCCTCTGCCAGCAAAGGCACGTCAAAGCGATTTGAATTAAATCCTGCAAAGTCACAGCCTTTAAATGTCTCAGCCAGTTTCGGCGCCAGTGCTTTAAAAACAGGCTTATCTTTTACTTTCTCATCATCAATACCTGTCAGTTCAACAACTTCAGAAGGGATATGCTTTTCCGGATTTATGAGGTAATCACCCCGTTCTTCTTTGCCGTCCGGTTCAGCTTTGATAAAGGAAATTTGTATAATACGATCATGGATTAAATCCAGACCAGTAGATTCGAGATCAAAAACAATAAGGGGTTTGGTTAAATTGAGTTTCATTTTTCTATTTTTAGTCGTTCAGCAGCATTGGCATCAAGAGCATTAGTATTTCACTGTTTTCCGGTTGCGTAGCTGGATAGACTATACCTGCGCGGGAAGGGTCAGCCAGTTCCATAATGATTTCATCACTCTCGAGGTTGGTCAGGATTTCCTGCAGGCTTGTACCTTTGAAACCGATACTCATGCTCTGGCCACTGTAGTCACAAGATAACTGTTCTTTGGCTGAAGTAGCGAAATCCAGATCTTCTGAATTAAGTTCCAGTTTTCCATTTCCCAGTTGGAAACGAACAAGTTCACTGCTTTCACTGGCGAAAGGAATGACGCGACGCAGAGCACTAAGCAAACTCTTACGGTCTATCGTGAGTTTGTTAGGGTTATCATTTGGGATAACAGAATTATAATTTGGATAACGGCCTTCGATGAGACGGCAGTTTAAAATGCTGTTGTTGAATTTGATTTCTGAATTATGCCCGTTGAAGCGGATTGTCACATCACCGCTGTCTCGATTCAGTATATTTTTCAGAAGGGTAGAAGGTTTCTTCGGCAGGATAAAAGCGCTTGGAGCATCACTCTTGATTCCATAGAATTTGTTGCGCACCAATTTATGTCCGTCGCTGGATACAATATTCAGACTCTCTGCAGTGAGGTCAAAATATACACCATTCATTACCGGACGCAGTTCGTCATCTGCTGTGGCGAAGAGAGACCGTGTAAGATTGTCTTATCTTCGCTATCTACTTTCTGGGCGTGGGGATATTCCTCGGCACTCTGGGCAGTAAAACTGTATAGTCCGTTCAGATATGTAACCTTGATATTGAAAGTGTCCATATCAATATCAAAGTTGAGTGGTTGCTCCGGCAATTCTTTTACAGCATCAAGGATCGTGCGACTGGGGATAGCAAAGTCGCCATCACCTTCTGCACTGTCCAGCTTCAAAGTGCTCTGCATAATATTTTCACTATCACTGGCTGTGATGGACAGCAGACCATCACTGACCTGAAAAAGAAAACAATCAAGGATTGGTAACGAATTCTTGCTGTTGATCACTCTGGAGAGCGTGTTAAGGCAACTACTCAGTGCCGTACTGGATAATGTAAATCTCATGAGTATGTATTTTTATGTTTTGTGCGAATATTATTCAGGATATTATCCTGCATCTTGTAATGCACAAAAATACGAAAATATGTGTAGATAAACAAAAATTAGCTTAGAAAATTTCTGTTTTTAGAACTATTTTAGTAATTTCGCAGTCTAACAATCAAATATATAAAAGTATACAATATGGAAATTCAAGGAAAGATTATTGCGGTTCTCCCAAAGCAGGGTGGTACATCAAAGCGGACGGGAAATCAGTGGGCATCGCAGGATTATGTTATAGAGACTCATGAACAATATCCTCGAAAATGTGCTTTCCGGGTCTTCGGTGAAGATAAAATTAACCAGTTTGCTATCAAAAGTGGCGAAGAATTAACAGTCTCTTTTGATATTGATGCCCATGAATACCAAGGTCGCTGGTTCAATAATATTACTGCCTGGCAGGTACAGCGTGTTGATCCTGCTGCTGTTCAGGCTAGTATAGAGGGCAGTCAGCCTCAGGACAATGCTGCTCCTTTCGCTGCCGGTGCTTCTCCTGTATCTGCTAATGGTGCCCAGGCTCCTTTCCCTCCTGCTCCAGAAGATGCAAATGGCAGTGCAGACGATTTACCTTTCTAGGGTTATATTTTAAAGTAACTCGTCAGCGGAATTCATTTAGTGCTATACCGATCATCAGTACGATACATGATCTTCTCTCCCTGTTTGATTCCACTAACGGATATAAAAATAGTATTTAGTAGACGAAAGCGTGTTTCAGGATGAAAAATATTCTTGAATATTTTACATCCTGATTTTGAACAGTAGAAAAAGCTGTTTTCAACTCCATAAGACAAGAAAAGGAGTGAAAATGGCTTTTTCTTTTTTTATTATTGAGAATAGGGGATAGCAACCATTCGTTTGTTTTCAACGGATAGTAGCCTTTTGCAGGAATTTTTGATATTCTCGTTCGTAACCGTTGAATACATTAATGTCTACTTCTCCATGAATGCCTTGCACACGGCCATCAGGACACAACTGCCAGAAGGCCAACCGTATATCCGGTTTATATTCTCCATAATGAGCAATCCAAATATAATAGTTTCGTTTAATGTCAGGAGCACTGTTCAGATATTTATTGACGAATATTTGGTTAATATACAAAATAGGTTTTGTTCCGGTATAGTGCTGTACGATTCCTAACCAAGTACGGATACGGCTGAAAAGAACTTTTGCTCCTCCCATTTTACGGATTTGGCTCGGGTAAGGTTCTACATCAAGAACAGGTGGAAGATCGCCCTTTTCGAATCTTGACCGTTTTAGATAAAATCTCGCTTGTTCTGCCGGGCTGGTATGAATAGAGAAAAAATGGTATGTACCCACCCGGTATCCGTAGGCCTTGGCTTTTCTGTAGTCGCGGTAATAATACGGATTGAATACATTTATCCCTTCTGTGTTTTTGATAAAAATGAATTTTAGGGGATAGTTGACTGTACCCGTTATGGCTTTCTTGCTTATATCACCAAGATGAGTGATGTGCAGGTTTGCCCAGTCTATCGCATAGTAATGTTTGCGCCGGCGACCTTTGATATGTTGATATTTAGAGAGGTCAATGCCGTACACTCGATCGGAATTATAGACCAATCGTTCTCCCAGATAGATATTGTTTTTCCATTCGCCTATACGGAGTCTTTTTTTGCGCGATACAGAAAAGCCGAAACCATTGCGCTTGCCGTCAGCCCAGTGTCCTTCGTAGTATGAACCGTCATTGTCCAGATGAGCACCCTGGCCGTTGGGGAGAAACTGATGGTTAAGTTCTCCTATATACACTCCTGCTGAATCCGGGCGTTCATTCCACTTGACGCGATCTCTTATAGATTTGCTTGTGCCAAGGACGATGTATCGGGCTATAGGTAAGGGTTGACTTATTATGCCTTTGGGTTTCTTCTTCAGGTCAGTTTGAATGATGAGGAAGTGATGGCGCAGAGTCTTGGTAAGGTGGCAGTTTTCTTCTATGGTGTCCCCTTTCGTGTTCTTGTATACAACTTTGAAATAGACCTTATAAGCGATATGCAATTGGGCACTGTCCTTCTTCACTTTGCTAAGCGTATTCAACTCCTGTTCGATCTTCCGGTATTGCCTGATCTTCCGTATTCCGTAATCCGCTATCATTCCATACCCTACATCACGCACATCGTGTACGTGGGCATAGTATCGGAGATCATCTACGATGTTATGCAGATTAATGATTTGATTCTTAAGGGAATCCACATGAACCTTCAGGAGCTTCTTAACCTCTTCAGGGCTATACTTGTGTCGGGCAAGAGAATTGTCGAAGACAGTGAGCAAATGTCCTCTACAGGAAGGAATTAAGGCCCATCGGTCAATCCAGCATGCAGCAGTATTGAGGGTATCTGTATTGAATGATAGAACAGGACGCCCTTTCAATGTAAGTTCATAACATGAAATACACTTGACTTTAGCCTCACTTTTGTAAATTTCTTTATGGTCAACTCTATAAGTTGAAATGACAGTGATCAGGATAGCTGCCAGTAATAGTGAAAAACTGGCTATTCCAAGTTTTTTCTTAATAGAAACAGGTTTAATCTTTTCTTGCATTTACACGCAAAAGTACATAAGATTTTTGGGATTCATTTATAAAATTCAGAATTTATTGTTAACTTTGCAAAATCTGGAATTTTGCAACTACAAGCAATCGAATTTAAACATACGATATGGAAAAATTAGTCATCAATAGTTTTGAGGAATTCTCCGCTCACTTAGGCGAGCAATTAGGTGTTTCTGATTGGGTAAAAATTGATCAGGATCGAATTAATCTTTTTGCAGATGCTACACTTGATCATCAGTGGATCCATGTTGATGTAGCCAAGGCTAAGGAGGAAAGTCCTTATAAGAGTACTATTGCTCATGGTTATCTGACACTTTCCCTTCTTCCTTATCTATGGGGGCAGATCATTCAGGTAAACAATCTTAAAATGATGGTTAACTATGGTATGGACAAGATGCGTTTCGGCTGTCCTGTTCTTTCCGGTTCCAGACTTCGACTGGTCACCAGTCTGGCTTCAATAGAGAATCTGAGAGGTATCTGCAAGGTTGGTATTGATTTTAAAATGGAAATAGAAGGGCAGAAGAAGCCTGCTTTGAAAGGGCTGGCGAGTTTCTTGTATTATTTCAAGTAAGGTTCTTATTTCACAGACAGGTTAAGTTTGGAGACTGAATTTATAATCAGGTAATTCGCATCATTCATATTGTATCCGTCTATTTTTCCACCGTATGATATCTCTTAGATGATTTATTTTGTAATTGCTGTTACTATTGTCTATATCATTTACATGACATATAAGAAGGGAGAGCCGCTGTCCAGTATTTCCGAGATTTCTTATGTGGCTAAGCATCATTGGGAATTTATGGCATATATGCTCTTTCTGGCTGTCTATGTCCTCCCTGTAATGTACAGGAAGAGTTCTCCTGGTACGCGTTTTCTGACCTATTTTACAGCATTGGGAATGCTTATGGCTATTATTACGCCAGTATTCCGTACGCATGGCGCCATTTTTCATGATGTGGGTGGAGTAATTACCTGTGTGGCATGTCAGACTTGTATCCTGTTGAATCGTCCGATTCTCCTTTTGGCTTGGTTTCCCTATATTTTCTTTTTCCTTTTTATGAGAAAAGAAATTCATAGTCATCCGGTGTTCTGGGCAGAGATGACGGTTTTGGAAAACATGTTTATGTATAGTTTGATCTGATCCTGCGATCAAATGTTCTGAAGGTCTATGGTGCTGGCTCTTACTTTTTGGAAGGGTAGCAGCATAGGTACTAAATATAACAAGAGTTATTCTTTTTATTATCACGATAAATCGTTGATTGGACAATAAAAATATCAGGATTCACCCCAAAGAAAATAAGAACAAAAAAGGGAAGTATCTGTAGTGATATTTCCCTCTTGTGACCCCGCAGGGATTCAAACCCTGAACCTTCTGATCCGTAGTCAGATACTCTATTCAGTTGAGCTACGGAGCCTACTAATTATGTTGCTATCCGGAAAATGTGACTCCGCAGGGATTCAAACCCTGAACCTTCTGATCCGTAGTCAGATACTCTATTCAGTTGAGCTACGGGGCCTATTTTCTTTTAAGCGATTGCAAAGGTACGGTTTTATTTTCTAAAAACCAAATCTTTTCAAAACTTTTTATAACCACTTATCCCTGTAGTATAGTCTCAGGAAAAAGTGGTTGGAAGTGTTTTAAACTTTAATCATCTCTACTGACCGTTTCATAAACTTATCTAAGGCTTCTCCTTTGAGCATGCCGTTCTGAAGAAGGGACAGATCGATGAGTTGATGGACAACAGCATTGCCTGCAGCATAGTCATCCAGAATCTTATTCCTCTTTTCTCGTTGGTCATTGACAGCCTTTTCGGTATTCTTGAGATCATCTTTTTCTGCCTGTGTGATTTCCTCGGTTTTCTTTTTACTTTGCTCCTGATGAAT
>DAIPMC010000139.1:0-4195 GCA_036768895.1 Prevotella sp.
GACATTGCGCCCACTTCACCGGTGTCGTGCCCTCCATGTCCCGCATCAATCACCAACGTAAACCGTTTATTTTCAGCAGAACCGGCAAAAACGGCCGGAACAATCATAACGGAGAATAGCAAAGCCAATATAACAGCCAAAAAATGTCTTTTCATTTCTCAAATGACAGTTTAATGCAAAAGTAACGCTTTTCTTTCAAAAACTGCTATCTTTTATTCAGTTTTATCTAAATCACTTATCATCATTGATGAAATGCGACTCAATCCCGGCACCGTCACAATCTGCCCCCATAGGCGGATTCAACTTCATGAGACGCAGATCGACAGCATGAATAGCAGGAAAAGTCCGAAACAGACGTTCAGCAATTCTTCCCGTCACACGCTCCAGCAGACAACTCGGTGTGTGCATTTCCTGTTCCACCACCTTATAAAGCTCTGCATAATTCAATGTATCTTCGAGATCATCAGAGTACATCGCTTTCTCTATCCGATAATGAACACAGAGATCCACCATAAAGTCATTACCGGTAAGACGTTCCTGAGCACCCACCCCATGATAAGAATGGAAGCGCATGCCTTTCAACACGATTTTACTTTCAGTTAATTTCATATCCAGTCAGTATTAACGATTGTTCTATTCGTTACTTTCCTAGTAGCCCTATTTAAAAAGAACCCAGTCCGTATTCATACGGACTGAGTTCTCTCTGACGGTGCAAAAGGCTGTTCAAGCCATCACGTCCCACACTTTCAGGAAGTCCCGGTTTTTCAACCGCAGCGACTTGCCCCACAGTTAGTACAAATCAGGCAGCCCTCCTGATATACTAATGTTTCCTGACCGCATATCGGACATCTCTGGCCTTTGGCCTTTGTGCCATCTACAATATATTTCTTCAAAGCCCTTACGACTCCATTTTTCCACGTATTGATGCTCTCATCTTTCAATTGTAGAGAAGTGACAAGTTTTACAACGTGGTCAATCGGCATGCGATAACGGAGGACACCGGAAATCAACTTAGCATAATTCCAGTACTCAGGATTAAATTTCTCACTCAGTCCTTCGACTGTAGTCTTATAACCTCGTTTATTCTTAAACTGGAAATCATACCGGTGAGAACCATCCGGATTCGTCTGTTTGATAATCTCCCCCTTGGTAACATTCTTAGGAAGGACTATTCCCTCCTCATCATCCTGGAGACCCGTAAAAATCTCGTATGGGTAACCATCCAGCAATCCGACAAAAGCCACCCATTTCTCCTTATTGTTTTGAAAACGGACAATATCACAATCCAGTTCCGTCGGACGGACCTCCGTAACCGTCGGACGCTTAAAGGCGGTTTTCTCCTCAAGATTGTTATCTTTTACCTCTTCATCATTCGGAGCTTCCGTCTCAGCATTTGTATCGTTTTTCTTATCCTTCTTGGAAACAGAGACCATCACGCCGGCACGACTTCCGTCACGATAGATAGTACATCCTTTACATCCACATTTCCAAGCCTCTACATACAATTTGTTGACCAGATCCTCATCGACATTGTTCGGCAGATTAACTGTCACTGAGATAGAATGATCCACCCATTTCTGGACAGCACCTTGCATTTTCACTTTCATCAGCCAGTCCACATCATTGGCCGTAGCCTCATAATATGGAGAACGAGCGACCAGATCATCAATCTCTTCCTGACTATAATTTTTAGTGGTATCAATACCATTAACCTTCATCCATTCGAGAAACTTCTGATGGTAAACGATATACTCTTCATAGCTGTCACCCACATCATCCACGAAATCGACATGGACATCACCATCACTCGGATTTACCTTACGGCGGCGCTTGTATACCGGCATAAACACAGGTTCGATACCGGAAGTTGTCTGTGTCATCAGAGATGTTGTCCCGGTAGGAGCGATGGTCAGACAAGCTATATTGCGGCGGCCATATTTGACCATATCCTTGTATAATTCGGGATCAGCCTCTTTCAGGCGAAGGACAAAAGGATTATGGGATTCGCGCTTGGCATCATAGATTTCAAATGCACCCCGCTCTTTTGCCATGACCACAGAACTGCGATAAGCATTCAATGCCAGGTTTTTGTGAACCGATACGCTGAAATCCGTCGCTTCCTGAGTTCCATAACGCAAGCCTAAAGCTGCCAGCATATCTCCCTCAGCAGTAATTCCAAGACCGGTACGGCGACCTTCACCACTTTTCTTTCTGATTTTCTCCCAAAGGTGATACTCTGTATATTTCACCTCTTCGCTCTGAGGATCATTCTTTATCTTTTGGATAATTCCGTCAATCTTTTCCATTTCAAGATCGATAATATCATCCATCAGCCGCTGACCATACTGCACATGCTGTTTAAATCTGTCAAAATCAAAATAAGCATCTTTCGTAAACGGCTTTTCCACATACGAATAGAGATTTATAGCCAGAAGACGGCAACTATCGTAAGGGCAAAGAGGAATCTCTCCACAAGGATTTGTACTCACAGTCTGAAAACCCAGATCCGCATAGCAGTCTGGCAGACTCTCCCGAATGATCGTATCCCAGAACAACACCCCCGGTTCAGCACTCTTCCAGGCATTATGCACAATCTTACTCCATAGCTTGCGTGCAGATATTGTCTTGCTCATCTTCGGCTTTGGGGCATCGATCGGGAATTGCTGGATGTAAGGTTTGTCAGAGATGGCATCCTTCATGAATTCATCATCAATCTTCACACTGATATTGGCTCCGGTTACCTTACCCTCTTCCAATTTAGCATCAATGAAGTCTTCACTGTCCGGATGCTTGATGCTTACAGAAAGCATCAAAGCCCCACGGCGCCCATCCTGGGCCACCTCACGGGTAGAATTGCTGTACCGTTCCATGAAAGGTACAAGCCCTGTACTCGTCAAAGCAGAATTGTTGACAGGTGATCCTTTCGGGCGGATCTGACTCAGGTCATGTCCCACACCACCACGGCGTTTCATCAACTGCACCTGTTCCTCATCGATTTTCATAATGGCTCCGTAGGAATCTGCGTTACCCTCCAGACCGATAACAAAGCAATTGCTCAGACTCGAAACCTGATGCTTGTTGCCAATTCCTGCCATCGGGCTCCCCCCTGGTACGAGATAACGGAAATGATCAAGCAAGTCAAAAACCTGTTGAGCGCTCATTGGATTAGGATACTTCTGCTCTATACGAGCAATCTCATTTGCAATACGCCAGTGCATATCCACCGGCGATTTTTCGAAGATATGTCCGAAGCTGTCTTTCATGGCATATTTGTTTACCCACACTTTGGCGGCCAGTTGATCTCCGCCAAAATACTTTAAAGACTCTTCGTATGCTTCTTCAAAAGAATAGGTTTTACATTCCATATTTTAATGAATCGTGTTCTTTTATTGTTCTGCAAATATAACTTATTATTTTCGGAAACGACAAACTTTCTTTTACTAATTTCAGATACGGAAATTTGTTTTTTAGACAATTTCCAAAATTGTTTTTCAATAAAAGTTAGACGAAAACATCAACAAAGTTACATAAAATCAAACACTTCGTGTCTCATAATTACAGCATTGGTAGAACAAGTCAGAAGCCTGAAATTTAATTTTATATGATAAGGACTTTTTCGGGTGATTAATAAAGGCAGATTATTTGTCCATTTCTCCGATTTCTGTTACCTTTGTAACAGGTGTCACCGTTTATAAGCGATTCACCCGATCAGAAAATCTAAATTAATCAAAAAATGGAATCACTTCATCATAGAAAAAGTATCCGGAAATATTCCAATCAGGCAGTCAGCGAAACGCTCCTGAACCAGCTCTTAGAAGAAGCAGAACATACCCCGACCATGGGGAATCTGCAACTTTACAGCGTTATCATCACACGTACAGAAGAAGGCAAGAAAGCTTTGGCACCGGCTCATTTCAATCAACCGATGGTTACAGAAGCCCCTGTAGTACTGACTATTTGTGCTGACTTCAGACGAACCACGATCTGGGCAAAAAATAGAAAAGCAACTCCCGGGTATGACAACTTCCTCAGTTTTATGAATGCTGCCACTGATGCCTTACTCTATACACAGACATTCTGCAATCTGGCAGAAGAAGCCGGACTGGGCACCTGCTTCCTGGGGACAACTATTTATATGCCTCAGATGATTACCGACACCCTGGGGCGGGATGCCGGTGAGGAGGCGCTGCGCGCC
>DAIPMC010000139.1:4205-4502 GCA_036768895.1 Prevotella sp.
CAGATGATTATCGACACCCTGAAACTCCCCCGACTCGTGTTCCCCGTCGCCACCATCACCTTAGGATGGCCGGATGAGAATCCCGCACAGAGTGACCGTCTGCCCTTTCAGGCTCTTATTCATGATGAGCACTACGAAGACTATACGCCGGAAAAGATTGATTGCTTCTACACTGAAAAAGAGAACCAAAAAGACAACAGGCATTTCGTAGAGATCAACAAAAAAGAAACACTTGCCCAAGTTTTTACGGATATCAGGTATACCGAAAAAGACAACATCGCTATGTCCAAAGGGATG
>DAIPMC010000027.1:0-26872 GCA_036768895.1 Prevotella sp.
ATATATATGTATTCCAGCAAGTATTAAGCCTATCATTGTCTGGTGTGCATTTATGCTCCATTATCTGATTGACATACTCATCATACCATCCTCCATTAGCCCGACCGGGACAATAAAGTTCATCTGTGCCATATTCTCCGATTCTCCAACCATCACCACCTGCACGTTCAATCTCTAAACCTGTATTGCGGACAGAACCTACATTCGCAAGTTGGGTTGTAATAAGAGATGGTGAAGGTACCGCTACGGAAAGTAAGAGATCGTTTGTCTTTTTATAATACCAATCTACAGTACCCCGTAAACGATTATTAAAGAAGCCAAAATCAAGACCAATATCTGTCTGTGAAGTAGACTCCCATTTTAAGTCAGGATTTGCATATTGTTGTGGCAAGACTACAGTTTTCTTTTCACCGCCAAAAATATATCCCCAGGGATAAGCACTTAAGGTTGATATCGCATTATAGTTGCCTATTTCCTGATTACCGGTAATACCCCAACTGGTACGCAGTTTTAGATTTGAAATGGCTTTAACATGAAAGAATGGTTCTTCTGTGATACGCCATGAAGCAGCAAAAGAAGGGAATGTACCCCATTTATGATTCGCGCCAAAACGGCTGGAACCATCATGGCGAACAGTTGCAGTAAAGAGATAACGATCAGCATAACTATAGTTTAGACGTCCATAAAATGATATCAGTTTGTTGCTTTCTGCATAACTCGTCTGACTTTCAATAGTACTGGCTGCTGCTATATTATACCATTTGAAATCATCTGTAAGGAAACCATAAGCAGAAGTATTGAAACCTTCATCCCAAAAATACTGGTAAGAATAGCCCGCCATTGCATCAATATTGTGTTTGCCGAACTTTTGATCATATTTTAGGATTGTATCTAAAAGTTTGGAGTAGTCTTTCAATCGCTGAATCGTAACACGTCCACCATCACCCTCACCTAGTAAATTGCTCTTGCAAATATAGGCATTACGATCTTGATCATTGTTGGTATAACCAAGATTAACTTCAAATGTAAATGGTTTATAGAAATTCCAATCTGCTTTCAAGTTACCTATAAAACGTTTATTGATCCTTTTATCTGTAAGTTCACTTATATAGGATAATGGCTGTACACGATAAGGACGGACATCATTAAAATCACCATCTGGTGTATAAACCGGTAATGTAGGATTAAAAACATAAGCTTCATAAAGCATACTTGATCCCATTTCACTGCCTACTGTACTGGATGTAGGAGCCTGATCAGCATGAGTTTCCCCATAGCTCATGTTTAGAACGAATTTCAGTTTACCGTCAAGCGCAGAATGATTAATATTAACACGTCCATTATAATTTTTCTGACCTGAACCACGCATGATACCATTTTGATCAGTATAGTTAAGAGATGCACGATAATTCGTATATTCTCCTCCACTCATAAAAGAGGTATAATGGCTTTGCTGAAGTGCTGTTCTGAGTATTTCATCCTGCCAATTATGGCTCTCGCCTCCATCATTGATAGAAAGATTCAAATCTTTACATGCCTGACGATATTGATCAGCGCTAAGCATATCAAGTTTCTTTGCACTAGTGCTGAAACCAACACTATATCCATAATTAAGTTGCTGAACGCCGGCCTTGCCTTTTTTTGTTGTAATCATGATTACGCCATTGGCACCACGACTTCCATAAATAGCAGTAGCAGAAGCATCTTTCAAGACATCAATTGACTCTATATCATTTGGATTAAGAAGAGAAAGCGGATTAGCAGTTTCCTGATCAAAATAGTTATTAGTATATGTACTGATGTTAGACTGGCTGCTACCTGCAGCAGCGTCTATTGGCACACCATCAATAACATATAAAGGTTCATTACTTGCATTAACAGACGTACCACCTCTGACTCGAATAGTTGTGGAGCCACCGGGTTTACCGGAATTCTGCGATATATTTACACCCGCAAAAGCCCCTTGCATCAGTTGTTGTGCTGAAAGATCATTACCGGATTTGAAATCCTCAGACTTTAATTGTGATACAGAACCTGTAAGATCACTCTTTTTCATAGTACCATATCCTACAACTACAACTTCGTCAAGATTTTTAGAATTAGTTTTGAGTTGAATATCAATTTTACTATCATTCCCTACCATTCGCTCGGTAGTTTCAAAACCCACATAAGAATATACAAGGATTGTACCTGCAGATGTAACATTAAGGGTATAATGACCATTAAGATCAGTTACAGTCCCCAGTTTCGAATTACCTTTAACCTGAACCGTGACACCAATAAGAGGTTCATTACCATCTGTCACAATACCAGAAACCGTCTTCCCCTGTGCCATAATATCTTGTACGATAAAAATCATTAACAACAGACATAACATGCGTAGGCATAAGTTAAATTTTTCCTTCATAAGCTATAAATTTGTGTTTTTAATTTTATTGTTTTAGGATTATTAAAAATGTGATATACAAAAATTCGATATTCTAATGTGTGCAAAAGTATGTACAATCATTAACATCAAAGGGCAAAAATCGATTTTTAAAGTTAAAAAAAAGTTCAAAGAGTTGTTTAATGGTATCAAAGCATAGAGTAAAAACGATTTTTTTATCTTTTCAACCATTTTTTACCCCTGATTAGAACTAAATATAATTATTTTTGTATCATCAAATAAAATCACTAATCAATATGAGAAAATTATTAATCATTTTAATTCTAATTTCTATTTCTTTTATCCCAAATCAAGCAACTTCGTTAAAGAATCATGTTTTTGACTGTATTGTAGCTCAAGATGGAACAGGAAACTATACTACCATTCAGGACGCTATTGACCAAGCCCCGGAGAATTCCAAGCATCCATATCTTATCTTTATTAAGGCCGGTCATTACCATGAACATATCAATATACCAACCAACAAGCCTATGCTTCATCTAATAGGACAAGGGCAAGAACTTGTCCGGATCAGCGATGACCGTGTTAGTGGCGGCCCCAATGCTTCTCCTGTTGACGTTGCAGCCACAGTTGTAAGTAATGGAACTGATGAATATTTTGAGGGCATAACTTTCGAAAATTCTTGGGGAACCCAACATAATGAAGGACCACAAGCTTTAGCTCTTTATACAAAAGAAGACAGGAATATTGTCAATAAATGCAAGATGCTCTCCTTTCAGGATACATACCGTACAGCTAATGGAATAAACCAACGCAACTATGTGAAAAATTGCTTTATCCAAGGAGGTATAGACTTCCTGTATGGACAAGGCAATGTGTACTTTGATCACTGTATCCTAAATATCGTCAAGAAAGACGGAGGTTGGATCGTAGCACCCAAACACATGCCTGGAACGACCTGGGGATATGTTCTGAAAAACACGATTATTACTGCACCTGGAAATCCAAAAGATACACAAGTCTGGCTCGGTCGTCCTTGGCTGCATAGTCCGATGGCTGTATTTATAGACACTCAGTCAAAAGTAACCATACCCGATTCAGGATGGTATGATCACATGGCATCAATACCCAAAATATATGCTGATTATAATACAATGGATGCTAATAATAAACCACTGGACTTAAGCCATCGTATCTGTATGTATTATATGATAACAGAAAAGGGGGATACAATATGGGGGAAAGCAAAGAATCATCTTACCTCTGAAGAAGCCGCCCAATATACCATTTCAAACGTTATGGGTGGTATAGACCATTGGAAACCGGATATGATCTGCAAACAGCTGCCGGCTATCAAATGTAATCTTGACAGAGGACACCTTTTCTGGAAGCCGGTTAATCAGGCTCGGGGATACATTATCTATCAAGATAACAAAATGCTCTCAACTTCTACTGTTACTAGCATCTTTGTACCTAAAGGGCACCAATATACAGTAAAAGCTGTCAGCAACAATGGAACTATCGGATTATAACAGGACCTTTTTATTTAACAAAATATTATGACATTAAAAAACTTTCTATTAACAGCAACTTTCTTTGCATTATCTGGCATCCCAGTAAACGCACAAAGCAAATCGGAGAACATTAAAAAACGGGACACCTTCGAATATACCTTTGACCTGCCTAAATATGTCGAACAACTGAAACAAGAACTCACATATCCCCTTTCCTGGCAACATCAGCAGAACATGCCTTTTGACTTATGGAAGGAAAAGGCTCGTGCCAAAGTATTTGAATGTATGATGACTCCTCCTAAAGTGGCAAGTAGTTTCAATCCGGAAATAATCGGTAAAGAAAAGCGTGATGGTTACGAAGCCTACAAGGTGATGTTTAATATTAATGCTTATAGCCGTATAATGGCTTATATTCTGGTTCCTGACGGCAAAGGTCCATTTCCAGCTATTAACCTATTGCATGATCACGGTGCCCATTTCTTTATCGGGAAAGAAAAGATGATCCGTCCTTTCGGTGTATCCAAGGAAGTCGCTGAAGATGCACAAAACTGGGCTAATACGCTCTATGAGGGCCAATTCGTGGGTGACTATTTAGCCAAGCATGGTTATGTATGCTTCTGCATAGATGCTCCTTTATGGGGAGAAAGAGGGCGTGAGGAAGGAGTTGACCGTAGCAAATATGATGTCATTGCAGGTAATATGATGATGCTAGGTCGTGACCTTTGTGGTTTCATGCATTATGATGATATTGCTTCTACCGATTTTCTCGCCACATTACCCTATGTCGACAAGAATCGCATAGGATGTATGGGGTGTTCCATGGGAGCCTATCGTGCATGGATGCTTTCTGCCTTAAGTGACAAGATCAAGGTAGGCGTGTCAGTCTGCTGGATGGTAACCACTGACGTACAAATGAGTACAGCCGATAACAAACGGGAATATGGTGGATTTGCAAATTGCCTCCCTGGACTTCGGCAATATCTTGATTATCCTGATGTTGCGTCTATAGCTGCACCTAAACCGATGCTCTTTATTGATGGAACCCAAGATCATCTGTTTCCTATACGGGGTGTGAAAAAAGCATTCGAAAAGATGCATGAAGTATGGAAAAGCCAGGGAGCTGACAATAATCTGGATACAGAAATATGGGATATTCCTCATAGTTGCTATAAAAATGTTCAGTTGAAAGCGTTACAGTTTTTAGATAAATATCTAAAAGGTTGTTCCTGTAAAAAGAAACATGCCGGAATATAATCCCCTATTCTCTACTTTGAGTCGGATACCTTTTAGTAATAATTCTAAAACTGAAGTTTACCAAGCAGAAGTAATGAACATTGATCCGGTAATCGTTATAATACAAGAGCAATTCCAGCAAGGGATTTTCCAAGAAGAGTACATGCTAAGATGAAATAAACCCGGAAAGTCAGATAAAAACTTTCCGAGTTTATTTTAATTAATATGGTTTCTTATTCTTTCAATTAAAGAATAAATCTTTCATTAATCTTTGAATCAGTCATCATTTTTATAATTGTGATTGACTATACAATTCCACTTAACTGCTTCTTAAGTGCTTGCAGTTGATCTCTTATTGACGTCAGTGTTTCCAGAACCTCATTCTGCTTATTTACGCCCTCTCTATTTTCATTCAGGTATTTCCTTGCAGCTGCGATTTTCAGTCCTCTAACCTTAATCAGATTATAAATCATTTTAATCTGGCAGATATCTTTTTCCGTATATTGACGTACTTTATTTCCCGTTACCTTCGGACGAAGATGAGGAAACTCTTTTTCCCAAAAACGTAAGGTAGATTCATTCACTCCGACTTCCTTAGCTACCTCTTTAATGGAATAGTAAAGTCTGACGTCTTTATTCGGATTTAATGCCATAATTAACAGCCTTTTTATTAAACAAAACAGAATTTAATGACAAATTTAGCTAATTCTTTGTATCTTTGCAAGTGTTTTTGAAAAAGAATCAATTAAAATAGAAATAAAACTATGATGACAGCAAATGAGATCCGGGCTTCCTTCAAGAAATTCTTCGAATCTAAAGGACACGTTATCGTGCCTTCAGCTCCTATGGTCATCAAAGATGACCCAACGCTGATGTTTACGAATGCGGGGATGAACCAGTGGAAGGATATCATTCTGGGTACAAAGGATCCGGAGCCACGCCGCCGTTGTGACTCACAGAAATGTCTTCGCGTAAGTGGCAAGCACAACGATCTCGAAGAGGTAGGTCATGATACTTACCATCACACGATGTTCGAGATGCTTGGCAACTGGAGTTTTGGTGACTATTTCAAAGAAGGTGCTATCGATTACGCCTGGGAATATCTCGTGAATATTCTCCACATGAATCCGGACAATCTCTATGTTACTGTATTTGAAGGAGATTCTAAAGAGGGTCTGGAACGGGATGACGAAGCTGCCGGATACTGGGCTAAGCACGTGTCCGCTGACCACATCATCAATGGTAATAAGCATGACAATTTCTGGGAGATGGGAGACACAGGACCATGTGGCCCTTGCTCTGAAATTCATATAGATGAACGCTCTGCTGAAGAAAAGGCGAAAATACCAGGAAAAGACCTGGTCAACAAAGATAATCCACAGGTTATAGAGATCTGGAACATCGTATTCATGCAATATAACCGTAAGGCTGACAGCAGCTTAGAGCCTCTTCCAATGCATGTTATTGATACGGGTATGGGCTTTGAGCGACTCGTCCGTATCCTGCAAGACAAACACTCTAATTACGATACAGACATATTCCAGCCGATTATTAAGGAAATAGAATGTCTTTCTGACAAGAAATACGGATTTACTACCCCTTCTGGAAAAGACAGCGAAGGAACCACTCAACAGGAAAAGGTTGATATAGCCTTCCGCGTGATTGCTGATCATGTACGTGCGGTAGCTTTCTCGATTGCCGACGGGCAATTACCTGGTAATGCAAAGGCAGGATATGTCATTCGACGTATTCTTCGTCGTGCCGTACGTTACGCCTATACTTTCCTGGGGCAGAAAGAAGCCTTTATGTACAAGCTAGTTCCTATTCTTATTCAGGAAATGGGTGAAGTTTATCCGGAACTTCCTGCACAACAGGAGTTGATTACTCGTGTCATAAAAGAAGAGGAAGATTCTTTTCTCCGCACCTTAGACAATGGCATTCAACTCCTTGACGGAGACATGGATGAATTGAAAGCTCATGAGGAAACAGAATTAGATGGAGAAAGTGCTTTCCGTCTCTTTGATACTTATGGATTCCCACTTGACCTGACAGAATTGATTTGCCGTGAAAATGGCTATACTGTTGATGTCAAGGGCTTTAACGAGGAAATGGCTAAGCAGAAAGCCAGGGCACGCAATGCTGCTGCCGTCGAAAACGGAGACTGGGAAGTTCTATGCGAAGGAGTTCAACAGCAATTTGTCGGCTATGACTATAGTGAATATGAATGCCATATCACCCGTTATCGTAAAGTAATTCAGAAAAAGAATACTTTCTATGAACTTATGCTTGACTACACACCATTTTATGGAGAAATGGGTGGTCAGGTAGGAGAATCCGGCACATTGGTCTCAGATGATGAAACAGTTCAGATTCTGGACACAAAACGTGAAAATAATCAAAGTATTCATATTGTAAAAGATCTTCCAAAAAATCCGAAGGCAGCCTTTACAGCATGTGTTGACTTGCAGAAGCGTAATGGTTCTGCAGCAAACCATAGTGCCACACACCTTCTTGACTATGCTCTCAAGCAAGTACTTGGAGAACATGTAGAGCAAAAAGGTTCTTTCGTAGATGACAAGACACTTCGGTTTGACTTCTCACACTTTAAAAAAGTTTCTGACGAAGAACTCCGCAAGGTTGAGCATATCGTAAATGATATGATTCGTCAGGATCTTCCGTTGGAGGAACATCGCAACACACCTATTGAAGAAGCTAAGAAAATCGGTGCCGTTGCTCTTTTCGGTGAGAAATATGGAGATAAGGTGCGTGTAGTCCGTTTCGGTCCAAGTTGTGAGTTCTGTGGAGGTATCCATGCCAAAAGCACTGGCCATATCGGATTTTTCAAGATTATCTCAGAAAGCAGTGTTGCAGCAGGTGTAAGGCGTATAGAAGCACTTACTGGAAAAGCATGCGAAGAAGCCATCTATGCAATGGAAGATCATTACAAGGCAATCCGCTCAATGTTCAACAATGCAAAAGATCTTGAAAGTACCATAAAGAAGCATATCAGTGAACACAATGAAATGAAGAAAGACATCGAACAACTTCATGCTCAGGCCGTAAGTCGTCTGAAAGATGAATTGATCAAGTCTGCCCAGGAAATCAAGGGAGTTACCGTCATTCATTCCATTGTCACTCTCAAGCCTGAAGAAGCCAAGGATTTAGTATTCCAAATCCGGACAGCAGTTCCAGAAAAACTCGTATGCGTTATTGGCAGTACGGGAGGAAATAAGCCTTTGCTAAGTGTAATTTTCAGTGATGATATGGTCAACGATCACAAATTGAATGCAGGAAAGATGATCCGTGAAGCTGCCAAACTCATTAAAGGTGGTGGAGGTGGACAGGCCTATTATGCACAAGCTGGTGGAAAGGATTTAAATGGCCTTTCTGCTGCTGTTGACAAGATTATCAATTTGGCTAATCTATAATCCTGCTACATGCAGAAACAAGAAAACCGAACTTCACTAAATTGAAGTTCGGTTTTTTCTGAATAGACTAAGCAAGTTCACTAAAAAGTCACTCTGACAGAATTCTACCTGTTTCCTAAAACCATTAATCCTTCAAAGAATACGTTATCGTAGTCACTACACGTACCTTCTTGATGTAAGGAGTATTGGAATCGCGATCATCAATCGAAAACTGTCCCTGATCTGCACTTATGATCTTATTCAATGTACTATGACTGTTTTTGGCAAATTGAGTTGCAGTCTTCTCAGCATTGACTATAGCCTCTTCCATCAGTTTTGGTTTTAATTTTGCAAATGCCACATATTCATAAGAGACCGGATTATCATAATTATTTGAGATGATCGCTACCCCCTGTTTGAATAATTCCCCCTGTCTGGAGATGAGTTTACGAACCAACTTTACATTTCTGGATGTTACAGTAACTATTGAAGTAATATTATACCGGTAAGGCATTTTATTAACATTGTACTGATTCGCATTCATATCAATGACCTGCGGAGCATTAATACTGATTTCATCTGCTTTAATTCCATTCTGAAGCAGAAAGTTTTTAATGGTACGTTGTGAAGCAGCCATCTGATCATACAATGCCGAAAGATCATTTCCCAAGACCTTAGAAGGAATAGGCCAAGTCACTTTATCGGCTAAGACTTCCTTCTCAGCAAGCCCTTTTACGGTAACCTTCCTGTCCTTGTTTGCAAAATCGTCAATTCCGCCTTTAATACAAAAGCCTAATACGACAATTCCGATAGCCGTAATGGTGGCACTTATTACACCCCTATAGAATATTCCGTTTTTCATGTCAAAATATTTTATAAATTACACATATTATAACTGGATATGAACCATCCAAGAAGCCTTTCTGATTACAATGCAAGCAGTGTAATCATTTGATTCTGTCAAGATCTGAAGATTCGTTTGAGGTAAAAAAAGATCATCCTCAACAAAGATAAATAAAAATTTCTATAAACAATTCTATTCTTCTGATTTTACAATAAAAATTGTATGCACCTTCATTTAAAAAGAAATAATCGTTCTAAATATATTTATTGGTTCTAAAAAGTCTCTATCTCATCACTAAAGAGGAAACACCAGATTTCTTATTGAGATGGAATTCTTGCATATCAAGCAGGAAACGCCGTAATTCTTCTTGGGTAAGACGGCGGCCACGAAGACTGTGGACCTGAGGATAGACAGCAAACTCTTTCAACTCTGAGGTATACCAGACATGTTGGGCTACAGTTGGCTCCCCGACCAATTTTCTTTCAAGGACCCAGATAAATTTGGGATTTACACGGGAAAGAAAATATTGCCCGGTTGTCAGTCGTAAAACAAGCATCAAATAAACTGGTGATCTATTTTCCCCTGACGTATGTGCTTGCACCCAATCTGCAACTTTCCATCCTTTTGTAGAAGTTCTAACAGTAATTTTCCATCCATACTTCTGATTAAGTTCATCCATCTTCGTTTGAAAAAGAATTCCATGTGAAGAAGTATCCTGTAATCTACGATAACCGATATCATAATGGATCATCTCATGCAGAAGTACGTTCTTTGCCTGCCACTCCGTCATATCATAATAGGTAGTCAGCCGGATCTTAAAATCTGAAAGTACCATTTTCCGAAGATGCCTGATTCGTTTAAAACTCATTGTACCAAGTTGGGTACGAGCTCGTGACAAACCGAAATAGGGCTCAGGCAACTGTCCATTAAAATATTCCTGATTCAGGATATGAAAAGAATCTCTCATCCAGTCTATAGAAACAATCATCTTTATCGTTTAATAATTCATATTATTCCGGTATCAGATTTTCCGTTTTTCCAACTTAGTTACATCATATCTTCTACCTACTCTTTTTCTGTCTCTCCCTCTATTTGTGTTTTAGGCCAGTTAATCAGGTAAAGTTTTCCTGTAGCTCGGGTAATGGCAGTATACAACCAATGAAAGTAAGACGGAGAAAGCATCTCTTCTGTTATATAGCCCTGATCTAAATAGACATGATTCCATTGCCCACCCTGAGCCTTATGACAGGTCACCGCGTATGCAAATTTGATTTGTAAGGCATTGAAGTAAATATCCCCACGCAATCGATTGATTCTGTCAGTCTTTCTTGGAATATCAGCATAGTCCTCCATAATCCGGTCATAAAGCTGACCAACCTGTTCACGGCTCAAAGCTGGAGAATCTGTCTGAAGACTATCCATAATTACCGTAGCAGATAACTCCTGATCATCATAATCGGGAAACCTCAGATCAACATCAATAAAATGAAATCCATAAAGTTCACGGGAACGATATGCACGTTCTACTTCTGCCCGATCACCATTTGCAATAAAATTCAAACGATTATTCTGCTCTTGATGACCCGATGGATCAGGTTGCTGCGAATTCTCTTTCTTGTTCTGAGCCATCCAATAATAGTTATTTCTCACTATCATAATCTGGTCTCCTCCACATAGTTCATCTTCTATTCCCAAGACTTGACTCCGAATCCCTTGATTATAAATATTCGCCCGTTTATTGCTTCTTGTAATGACTATTGTTTCATCCATTCCGACTTCAGAATAACTATCTGACAGTTGCTCTATAAGATCTTCACCGGAAAGTCGCACTACATCAGCGAATCCATCAAAATGAATTTTCGGAACTGTAAGTGCTCCGTAAACAGAAGCCTCTTTAAAAGAAAGTATTTCATTCCGAATGTTCGAAGCGTTATAAAGAATACCACTCCCCCTCTTCTGCCGCAAGACTTCATTCAGGTCACACTGAAACACTTTCAACCCATAGGACTGAATGATAGAAGTACACAGCGCAGGAGCTTCCTCATCACCGATGGGAGGCAACTGAGCCTGATCACCAATGAGAATCAAACGATCATGCTGGCCGGAATAAATATAATGAATCAAGTCATCCAAGAGACTTCCACTTCCAAATCCATCTTCAAAAGATTTATTTCCTGTCCGGTCTGAAGCACGATAAACCATTGAAGCCTCATCAACCATAAAGAGGGTATGCTGATATAGATTATTTCCGAGATTAAAAGTTCCCAAAACACCCTTATAAGCTTGTTCACGATAAATACAACGATGAATAGTATAGGCTACATGACCACTATTCTCGGAAAAGACCTTGGCAGCACGACCCGTAGGAGCCAAAAGTACCACTTTCATTTTTAAATCAAGCAAGGTGCGTACAACAGCTCCGGCGATTGTCGTCTTTCCTGTTCCGGCACTTCCTCGAAAGATCATTACACTACGCGAGTCACGATCAGTCAGGAATTGGGATAATGTCGTCAACGCCTGATCCTGTTCAGGAGTAGGAGTAAAATTGAAATGCCGTAAAACTTGATGTTTAAGTTCACCTGTTATCATGAATCATTATCACTGGGAAAATACAGATTATTTTTAAGAACAAGCTGCAAATGAAAACTTTTTGTTATCTTTGCAATTGCAAATGTACAAAATCCTATCGGAATACGAAGGAATTTCTATAAGAATCTCACATTAGAATCAAGACATGCCGGAAACAGAACTTCATCACACTGTACGTAAACCGAGACTGACTTTTCGTATCAGTCACGATTCACTGTCATTGTCTGTAGCTGACCCAACTCTTGAAAGCCAGCTTCATTACGAACCTTACCCTGTAAAAAATGGCATTTCCATAGCGGCTAACTTACGTGAAGCCTTCAAGGATAATGATCTTTTGCAAACAGGTTATGACCGTGCGATGGTAATCATTGATACGCTCAACCTCCTTATCCCAACTGAAGAGTTTAAAAAAGATGAGGTAGAAGCTCTTTATCATTACACCTTTACAGGACACGAAAATGATGTTATACTGACGAATGTCTTACCCTATTTGAATTGCATTGTAGCTTTTTCCATAAATAAAGATTTGAAACTTGTCATAGATGATCACTTCAGTGATATACGCTTTCAACCCATCATGCAATCTATATGGGACCATCTACATGAAGCAAGTTTTACAGGAATGTTCAAAAAGCTCTATGGCTATTTCCATGATAAAAAACTGGAAATTATAGGCTATGACAAGAATCGGTTCAAGTTCTATAACACATATCAGATTAAGCACTTCAAAGATGCTGCCTACTTTCTGCTCTATGTATGGAACCAACTTGAACTGGATTCTCAAAGGGATGAACTTCATATCGTAGGTGATATTCCTGATCGTGAGGCATTGACAAAGGAACTTAAAAGATTCTTGTGCAAAGTATATTATCTCAATCCATCTGCGATTTATAATCGGGCACCCATTGCTCAAATCAAAGAACTTCCTTTCGATTTATTGGCATACTATATCGACAAACGTATATGAGAATCATAACAGGAATCTATAAAGGACGGAGATTTAACATTCCTCGGACATTCAAAGCCCGTCCAACGACAGATATGGCCAAAGAAAACATTTTCAATGTAATACGAGGATATCTCGATTTAGAAGGTACCATCGCACTTGATTTGTTTTCCGGAACAGGAAGTATATCCCTTGAACTGGCAAGTCGGGGATGTGATGAAATAGTAAGTGTGGAAAGTAACCGTAATCATGCAAAGTTCATATCACAATGCTTTGAAAATATTGATTGTGACAAAGATATCCTGATCCGGGGAGACGTATTCAAATTTATTCAACACAATCATCAGACCTTCGACATCATATTTGCTGATCCTCCCTATGCATTGCCAGAACTGCCGACCATACCGGACTTGATCTTCGATCATAAAATGCTATCTGAGAATGGTGTTTTTATTATGGAACATGGAAAGAAGCAAGACTTTTCCCAACACCCACATTTTAAAGAACACAGGAACTACGGAGCTGTCAATTTCTCTATCTTCAAATAAAGTCAGGATATTAGACTTAAACTTTCTCTGCCTGTTCTATCTGTCTTCATTATATTCAAGGCAGAACTACATTAAAGGAGAAAACAAGCGGAGCAGACTTTCCCATAAACGATGGATGAAGGGTTTATGAAGTATCGTATGGTAGTAATCCTCCAAAAATACACTTTGTTTCTCATCATCAATATATACCTTCTTAATCCTTAGAGACATCTCTTTATCATAGAAAAAAGCATTTGCTTCAAAATCATCTTCAAAACTGCGAAAATCCACATTTGTACTACCTACTGTCGAAATATAGTCATCACTCACGAGCAATTTCGAATGATTAAACCCTGCTTTATAAAGATAAACCTTCACTCCCGCTTCTACCGTTTCTTCAACATAAGAACGACTTGCCCAGTCTACAAGACGGGAATCCCCCTTAAAAGGAATCATCAACCGGATATCTACACCAGCTAAGGCTGCTGTACGCATAGCAAATAGAATAGGTTCCGTAGGAAGAAAATAAGGAGACTCCATATAAACATAGTGTCGAGCCTGCAAGATAATACGCACATAACCTTGCATGATTGCAGACCATGCATCAGTAGGACTGCTGGAAACGACTTGCATGAGGCAGTCGTTGCTGATAGAAGCATTGATAGGAGGATAATACTTACGATCCGTCAACAGAGTACGGTCTACGAAATACCAATCAACAAGAAAATCGCGTTGAATAGCATATACGCCACCTCCTTCTATCCTAAGATGAGTATCACGCCAGGACTGTTTTCCTAAGCCTTTGACATATCTCAATGCGATATTCATCCCCCCGATAAATCCTACACGACCATCAATGACAATAAGTTTACGATGATTCCGATAATTGGCCTTACTCGTAAAAGCAGGAAATTTTACCGGCATAAAAGCATGAACATCAATACCAGCATCTCGCATACGTTCAAAAAACTGGTTATGTGAACTCCAGGAACCCACATCGTCATAAATTACACGCACTTCTACGCCTTTCTGGGACTTATCTATCAAGGCATCAGAGATAAGATAACCTAAGGCATCATCACAGAATATAAAGGAATCAATATGTATATGTTTCTGAGCCTTCCCTATTTCCTGCAAAAGGGCTGGGAAAAACTCATAGCCAGATGTATAGATTTCCACCAGATTATCTTTAAACGGCAAAGCCAGATTTTGTTTTGCAAAGAGTCTCATCAATGGCCTCTGACTCTCAGGAATATGCAAATTCTCCTGTTCAGCAAACTCAAGCATTGACCGCTTAGACAATTCATCAAGGCTTCTCTGACTCATCAGTCGCTGCTTCCTTATATTCTGGCCGAAAAAGATATATAAAACAATTCCGATAACTGGCAAGAAAAAGAGTACCAGTAACCAAGCCATCGTTTTTGCCGGTTGTCGGTTATCCATAAGTACCGCTACCATCGTTGCAATAATAACGGTTATATAAACAACAAGAACTATCCAATGCACATATATCATACTTGCTTTCCACGAAATTTAAAGTATAACGCCGAATAGTCAGTCCGGCGTACTCCGTACTACTTTTCTCCCTCTTTTATCTTTTGTAAATAAGCTAACTCTCCTATTGCGAAATCTGTATTGTCAGGATCATCAAGCATTTTCTTCAGCAGAGACTCAGCCTCATCATAACGCTGCAAGTCAATATATACATAAGCCTTACGACGCTTCAAAAAGTTTATAAACGAACTGGCAGCTATATCTTCCTGCCCATTGACAGCTATATTATTCTCCACATTTTCCAAAAGGCCATCGATAAAATTAATAGCCCGAAAATCATGGCCATTGACCAGACTGTTCACAAGCTCTTCTGTATAGGTCACCCTATGAAGCGGAAACACAATATCCAGATAATAATAAGCCAGACGGTACAAATTGAGTTCACAATAGCAGAAGCCTATCAGATAACATACTTCATAAAAAAGATTCTTCTCTGCCGGTTTCAGATCTCCATAGACAGACTGCTCATAATTAAAGGCATCAAGCAGATATTGTAAAGCCTCATAAAAACAATGATTCAAAAATAATCGTTTTCCTCGAAACAACAAATAGGCCAACTTCGGCTGAGAACTTTCACACATCAGTTTCTGTTCTTCCGTCATCTCTTTTTCCTGACCTCTCTTGCGTTTTTGCAAGGCATCCTCCCACATCAAATGAAATTCAGCCAGACGTTCTTTAGGACAAGTAAGATCATAAGCTGCCAGGATACTTACTACTTTAGACTTCGCAAGTTCACTTCCTATCGGTATATGACGATTCACCGACAGAGGTATCAAGGTCATCGTAATGCGATAATAGATTGTACGCTCTGTCGTCGTTTCCGAATTTAAATGAAATTCCATTGTGCGGTTGAAAGGCCCGTTGAGATCAACGTATTGTAATTCCATGGAGGCCTCTTCACGTATCAGTTTTCCATTTTCAATCAACAGACTGCTGACATCATAGTTATATATCTTCTTTGTATCGTCCAGAGGTTGTGTATTCACGGACAAGTTCAAACTGACCGGTTCAAACTGCTTTACGCCAAAAAGCATATTCAAGAGTTTGTCAATAGTGATTTTCGTATCCGCTCCCCCCCTCCAGGAGGGTCCGGACTTCTGATGCATCATCTCTTGTTCATGTAGAAGGAATACTTCTCTTCCCCATTCTGCAGAATTCGTTTCAAAGTCCTTCTGTTCAGCCCCCTGACTATCCTTTTCCAACTCTCTGAAACGCTTGACAAATGTGTTTTGCCAACGGAACATATCAAGCATCTCTCGTTCCAGTGTCTCAACCGCATTCTTTACAGTCAGAAGCAAGCCGGAAACGATATGCATATCCACGAAATTCTGATCCGTATTCAGGGTGTAGACAATACGACAGGTCTCAGAACTGAAAGAGCACTGATTACTAAGGCTTCTTACCAAAGCAATATGATCAAGAGATACGGAGAAAAAGAAAGGAAAGGTCAAACGAATATATGGTGTTCCCTTTTCTACCCGGATGCAGAAATGCCCGGTCTGATAGTCATAATGGTAAAGAACTCCATTGTGATCCTTCTCATTCTCTATCCTGTATTTACAATTGAATTTTTTCAATACCATCTTAACCAGCATCGTATTAAAAGCGAAATCATAGTCATGCAATGCCCTACCCGAATCAAGATGATTTCTTAACGCCGGAATAATGACAAAAGCAATAATAAAGACTATCGCCCAAAGCACTACTATGATGATGATATCTCTCATTGATTTTAATTAATAATTCCTATATACAACTCTCCTGTTTATTTCCATTCGTCTTATCGAGAATAACTATGCTTAAGGAGCACCTTCTTCTTTATACGATGATATTACTTCCAAGCATCTTCGCCATCTGGTTACGCACAGTCTGCATACTTTGGTATTCCTGGATCATGGCCTTCATCTCCAAGTCATTACCACCACTTGCCACAATTTTTGTTCTCAACTCATCTAAATGATGCTCTACATAATCCAGCCGGAAATTGAGAATCAACGTAAGCACATCATGCGCAAGTTTAGCTGGCTCGTCTTTTATTTTCAAACTCTTTGAAAGATGAAAACGGTCTGTACACATTCCTGCTGACAGTTGACTGATTTTCGGATTCGGATGGTTGATAAAATAACTTTCGCTATCAAATCCAGAAACATTCAAATGCTCCACGCATTCATGGAGAATCTGATTATACAGATCATTAGAAAAAGTAAGTTGGTCAGAACCGAGATCAGCATCTATATATTGTGCTACTGGCAACATCACATCTTTACCATCATGGTCTTGAACGGTAATCTTATCACTTCCATGACGGATAACCAACTGGATGAGCAATTCTTCTACTTCGTTTTTCTGACTCACAGCCACCGGCTCTGCTATAGAAGGTTGGTGCGCTGGCACTACAGAATGCTGATCAACACCTGCTGCACGCCGGTCAGCCTTTTCCTGCTCACTTTTTCCATTGCGGATAAACTGGTTCATTTGTCGGATCAGTGTGGCTTCATTAAGCCCAAGCCGGGCTGAACAGAGATGGATGTAAGTAGCCCTGACAATCTGGTCTGTGATAACAGAAACACTCTGTACTATTGAGTTTATTGCCTCCGACCGCTTAATAGGATCAGAAACGCCATTGAGAAGAATACGGATCTTAAACTCGATAAAATCTTCTTGATGGTCCTCCACATACTTCTTGAAGTCTGCTACCGTATGGCTACGCGCAAAGCTATCGGGATCATTCCCATCAGGAAGAAGAAGAACCTTGATGTTCATTCCCTCTTTCAGCAGCATATCCGTACCCCGAAGGGCTGCATGAATGCCGGCTGCATCACCATCATAGAGCAAGACTATATTATTTGTAAAACGATGAAGAATACGTATCTGGTATACACTCAATGCCGTACCAGAGTTTGCTACCACGTTTTCAATACCACTTTGATGCATACTGATCACATCAGTATAGCCTTCCACCATATAGACCAGATTCTCCTTGGCTATAGCCTTTTTTGCCTGATAGATACCATAAAGTTCTTTCTCTTTATGATAGATTGGACTGTCCGGAGAATTTACATATTTCTGATTGACCCCCTTCGTACGCTTGTCGAGGACACGGCCACCAAAAGCAACGACTTTTCCACTGACACTGATCCATGGAAAGATAGCACGTCCTGCAAACCGGTCCACTAAACGCCCATCATGAGTTTCATAGCAAAGACCCGTTTTCTTAAGGAAGTCAGGCTGATACCCGGCCTTGATTGCTTCCGAAGACATCGCATCATGCTGGGAAAGAGCAAAGCCCAACTGGAATTTTGTAATGATATCATCTCTGAAACCACGATTACGGAAATAAGTCATTCCGGCAGCTATGCCGTCTGCATCCTGATGAAGAATATCCTGAAAATATTTTGCTGCCCATTCATTCACGATAAACATGGATTCACGCTCGCTCTCCTCCTTCTTCTCCTCCAGAGTCAGTTCCTTCTCATGAATCTCAATATTATACTTTCTGGCCAGCCATCTCAAAGCTTCAGGATAGGTCATCTGCTCCAGTTCCATCAGGAAATTAACAGCATTTCCACCCTTTCCACAAGTAAAACAATGACATATTCCCCTACTCGGAGAAACAGAAAAAGACGGATGGGTATCATTATGAAAAGGACAAAGACCAACATAATTGACACCCCGTTTCTTAAGTGTCACAAATTCAGAAACTACATCTACAATATTTGTAGCCGACATAATTTTATCAACCGTTGCTCTATCTATCATATTGTTCTACCTGCCCTTTTTTCTTTTGAATAATCCTTGTCCATTCCGTTTTTCATACATGTCTACTTTGTTAAGATGATTATGCAAATATACGAACTTTTTTCAGATTGTATGATAACGATTTATTTTTTCATAAGTCCGTTCATGCTTTTTAAGACAAAATGAAGTTAAATGAGCCAGTTATTGCACAAACTGCTCTTTTTGTGCACATTGCAAACGAAAACGTGCAATTTTCAAGTATTTTATTTGCCCAACAAGCAAAAAATTAGTAATTTTGCGCCGAATTTCGAAATTAATTTATTTATACATAACAATTTATGAAGTTGAAAATCGTTGTACTTGCCAAGCAAGTACCTGACACAAGAAATGTGGGAAAGGACGCTATGACAGCTGAAGGGACTGTCAACCGTGCAGCCCTGCCTGCCATCTTCAATCCGGAAGATTTAAATGCTCTGGAGCAGGCTCTACGCATTAAAGATCAGAATCCGGGCTCTACGGTTGGTATTCTTACTATGGGCCCTCCACGTGCCGGTGAGATTATTCGACAGGGCCTTTACCGTGGCACAGATACAGGTTGGTTATTGACCGACCGGCTATTTGCCGGTGCTGACACATTAGCTACATCCTATGCATTATCTATGGGTATTCGTAAGATCGGAGATGTGGACATTGTTCTCGGAGGCCGGCAAGCCATTGATGGTGATACAGCTCAAGTAGGACCTCAGGTGGCTCAGAAATTGGGACTAAACCAGGTAACTTATGCCGAAGAGATTATAAAGATAGAAAACAAAAAAGCCACGATTCGCCGTCATATTGACGGGGGTGTAGAAACAGTGGAAGCTCCATTGCCATTACTTGTAACCGTCAATGGTACAGCTGCAGCATGCCGTCCATGCAACGCCAAACTTGTTATGAAATACAAGTATGCATCCTGCCCTATGGAACGCAAGGGAGATGAACCATGGACAGAACTTTATAAGACCCGTCCCTATCTGACTTTAAACCAGTGGAGTGTAGCGGACGTGTCAGGAGATCCCAAACAATGTGGTCTGAGCGGTTCTCCGACAAAAGTAAAAGCCGTGCAAAACATTGTATTCCACACAAAGGAAAGCAAAACTCTGACTTCTTCCGACGAAGATATTGACAATCTGATGAAAGAGTTGATTTCAGAGAAAATTATCGGTTAATTACTGTAGTACCAGAAATTTATGAATAACATTTTTGTATATTGCGAGGTCGAAGGCACTACGGTTGCCGAAGTATCTCAAGAGTTGCTCTCCAAAGGCCGCAAACTGGCTAATCAACTTGGAGTGGAACTCGAAGCTGTTGTAGCCGGAACTGGCATAAAGGGTAAGGTTGAAGATCAAATCCTACCTTATGGCGTTGATCATCTGTTCGTTTTCGATGCAGAAGGACTTTTCCCTTATACATCCGCTCCACATACAGATATTCTTGTCAATCTATTTAAAGAAGAAAAACCGCAGATTGCCCTTATGGGAGCTACCGTTATCGGGCGTGATCTGGGTCCCAGGGTATCTTCTTCGCTGACCTCCGGTCTGACAGCAGACTGTACCCAATTGGAAATCGGATCATACGATGAGAAGAAAACCGGTAAACATTATGACAATCTGCTTTATCAGATGCGCCCGGCTTTCGGTGGCAACATCGTTGCAACAATCGTTAACCCTGACCATCGCCCACAAATGGCAACGGTTCGTAGTGGCGTAATGCAGAAAGTGCTTTACAAAGGCAAAGCCAAAGGTGAGGTTTCTTACCCAGAAGTAGCTAAATATGTCCCGGAAACAGACTTTGTTGTAAAGGTCCTTGACCGTGAAGTAAAAGCAGCCAACTGCAATCTGAAGAGTGCTCCTATTATTGTAGCCGGAGGTTATGGTATGGGAAGCAAAGAGGGTTTCGATATGCTTTATGAACTAGCTGATGAACTTCATGCTGAAGTTGGTGCTTCCCGTGCTGCCGTCGATTCCGGATGGATTGATTCCAGCCGCCAAATTGGTCAGACAGGTGCCACGGTTCATCCAAAGGTTTATATTGCCTGTGGAATATCCGGCCAGATTCAGCATATCGTCGGTATGCAGGACGCTGGTATCATCATCTCAGTCAACTCTGATCCGGACGCACCAATCAACAAGATTGCTGACTACGTCATCGTAGGTACCGTCGAAGATGTCGTACCTAAACTTATCAAGCATTACAAACAGAATACCAAGTAAACTATGGCAAACTATTATAGTGACCATCCAGAGATTGCATTCCAATTAAGCAACCCTCTGATGAAACATATCGTTGAGCTCAGAGAGCGCAACTTCGTTGAAAAAGATAAATATGCTGAAGCTCCCGTCAACTACGAGGATGCTCTTGAAAATTACAAACGGGTACTTGACATCATTGGCGATCTGTCTGCTAATGTTATCCAGCCAAATGCAGAATCCATTGACCTTGAAGGTCCTCACCTTGAAAATGGCCGTATGAAATATGCCAGTAAGACTTATGAGGATCTTGACGTTACTCGTCGTGCAGGCCTTTGGGGTGTTACTATGCCACGTCAATATGGAGGCCTCAACTTTCCTCTGACAATCTTTTCCATGATGTCAGAGGTCGTGGCTGCTGCTGACGCTGGTTTCCAGAATATCTGGAGCCTCCAAAGTTGTATTGACACCCTCTATGAATTTGGTTCTGACGAACAAAAGGCTAAATACATTCCACGAGTTTGCAATGGCGAGACCATGAGTATGGATCTTACAGAGCCAGACGCTGGCTCCGACTTGCAGCATGTCATGCTGAAAGCTACATTCGATGAAAAAGAAAACTGCTGGCGTCTGAATGGCGTAAAGCGCTTTATTACGAATGGTGATTCTGATATTCATCTCGTATTGGCCCGTTCAGAAGAAGGCACACACGATGGACGTGGGTTATCCATGTTTATTTACGATAAGCAGAATGGCGGTGTAGACGTCCGTCACATCGAAAACAAACTCGGTATTCATGGGTCACCTACCTGCGAGCTGGTCTATAAAAATGCAAAGGCTGAACTTTGCGGCAGCACTCGTTTAGGACTGATCAAATACGTTATGGCCTTAATGAATGGTGCACGTCTGGGAATTGGTGCCCAGAGTGTAGGTGTAGCACAAGAAGCTTACGACTTGGCCGTAGCTTATGCTAAAGAGCGCGAACAGTTTGGTAAGAAGATTATCTTTTTCCCTGCTGTCTATGATATGCTATCACGCATGAAAGCCAAACTTGATGGTGGCCGTGCACTGCTCTACGAAACAGCCCGCTATGTAGATGTATACAAAGCACTTGAAGAGATCTCCAAGAATCGTCAGCTTACTCCGGAAGAACGCAAAGAAATGAAAAAGTACAGTCGTATGGCTGATGCTATCACACCTCTTTGCAAAGGGATGAATTCTGAATATGCCAATCAGGCTGCCTATGATGCTATTTCCATCCACGGCGGTTCCGGGTTCATTATGGAATATGAAGCACAACGTCTCTATCGCGATGCACGTATCTTCTCTATTTATGAAGGAACAACCCAATTACAAGTTGTCGCTGCTATTCGCTATGTAACGAATGGAACTTATCTTAAGATCATCGATGAGATGCTTGAGCATGAGGTAGCTGAAGAATTGAAGCCCCTGCAGGAGTATGTACGGGAAATGACAGTTCTCTACAAGCAATCAATCGAATATGTCAAGAATGCTGATAATCAGGAAATGCATGATTTCCTTGCCCATCGCCTTTGTGACATGACAGGAGATATCCTCGTTTCTTTATTACTTTTGGATGATGCGACTCGGGATAAAGAACTTTTCGGACGTAGCGCAAAGATATTTGTTCTTGCGGCTAAAGAGAAAGTTGTAGGACACGCAGATTACATCCAGAACTTCATCGCCGAAGATTTGAAGGATTTTCAAGTAGAAGACGAAAATACTCAAGAAGAAACAGAAAAATAAACTGCTATCACATAACGATTGAAGGGCATCTGCTAATATGGATGCCCTTTTTTAATAGGAATCTATCATGTCAAAAGTATTAGTTACAGGAGCCAACAAAGGAATCGGCTTCGCAATCAGTAAGCAATTAGGGCTCTGTGGATGGCATGTACTCGTGGGGGCACGTAACCAAGAAAGAGGAGAAAAAGCTGTCTGCCAATTAAAGGCATGCGGTATCAAAGAGGCAGAATGGGTAAATATCAATCTGTCTGATTTAAAAGCCATTCGTACTTCAGCAGAATTTATAAAAACGAATCATCCAGATCTCAAGATGCTGGTCAATAATGCCGGAATACCAGGCAACATGGAATGTGCAAGTTATGAGTCTGATATTAAAGATATCACTGAGACCGTAAATGTTAACTATATCGGCACCTTTGCTCTTACAAAAGAGCTACTTCCCGTTATAGCCAAGAACAAGGGACGTATCATCAACATCACAGTTCCTACAACAGTCAATCCTTATTGGAATCCGGTGGCTTATAAAGCCAGTAAAGCAGCACAGAACGTGATGACAGCAACTATGGGATTTGATCTTGATAAAAACAAGATTCCCGTAGAGATATTTTGTGTTCATCCAGGACCTACCACCACTGATCTGAACGGCAACATGACGGGAGAAGGTTTCCATAAGCCTGAAGTCGTTGCCAAAAAGTTCATGGAAATCATCAACGACGGGAAACGCCACCAAGGCGAATTCATTGAGATTTTCCCAATCGTATCCGCATGATGTAAAGGCTTACGATTAACTAAAAAGTTAATACTTTCAACTGTCGGGAAAGAATTTTTCCCGACAAGTGCTTATTGTTCTGGATATTGCTGATAAATGGTAAGGCCATATTTTCCGGCAATAGAATAAACATATTCCATTATATCCGCAAGATGCTCCTCATAAGGTTTCCAATCCTTCATTTTCAAGAAGAAATAGAATTCTAAAGGAACACCACCCTGCGTAGCTTCCAGTTCACGAACCATTACTGTCATTTCTTTATTCACATCGTCACGGTTAGTCAAATAAATCTCCATAGCACGACGGAACTCCCCCATATTTGTTATCTTCTTATCTTGATCCTCAAATCTAATACTCCGGAAATCGAAATAAACGACCCTCTTGACGCGACGTCCGGACCCTTGCTGCATGCCAATCCAGTTCTGAAAACTCCCATTAATCAAGGCCTGAGGAGATATTGTAACAATAGTATTATCAAAATTCTGGACCTTAACCGTAGAAAGCGACATTTCCTTTACAACACCATTGACAATGGTGTTGGGAACTGTAATCCAATCTCCTACATGAAGCATATTATTACTGGTAAGACGGATTCCGGATACAAGCCCTTCAATGGTATCCTTAAAAACTAACATAAGTACAGCCGAGGTCGCACCTAATCCTGCAAAAAGAGCCATCGGACTCTTGTTCAGTAATATGGCTATGGTAACTATACAAGCAATAAAAACCATTAGGATCTTTAATACGCCACAAAATGACTTTAAATATTGCTGAGTTGAAGACCGACGGTTAATTGTATCAAGCTGGTTGAAAGAATCTATGAATGCAACCGCTGTTCTTGTGGTCATGATAACAATATAGATGGCCGTCAGGCGAACCAAAATCACACGGATAGAAGGAAACTGATAGAATACCATCGGTAAAAGTTTCCAAACGACAATGGCAGGAACGATTTTACACGCACTGTATAAGACATCCTTATTTAATAAGACGGAATCCCACTTGACTGTCGTCTTCTTGGTAATGCCCATAATCAGAGGGACAAGGGTTTTCCGACAGATTATATAGAACAACCATGCTAGAAATATGGTCACAAGGATAAGAAGTACATGCCGTAGAATGGGAACAGCAGGACCTTGAATTCCTGTCAAGGAAATCGTTTGCTCTACAAAAATTCTGATCTTTTCTAACCAGATATGAGAACTGACTAATTTATGAATTTGCAAGGCCATAGGCAAAAATTAAGAATAAAATATTAAGAACAATCGCTAAGAACTTTGAGAATCGGAATAGAACCCTACTCACACTCAACAGAGATTTTTAAGGTAATAGAATATCAAAGAACAGAAGATACAGAGAGCCAGACAACAGAAAAAGAGAACAGACCTCCCTAACTATTAAACTATTGAGGTGAGCACAGTGATATACACACTCGATCCTGAAAAGCCCTGGCATTTACAGCATGCAACACACCTTGATTGAAGATTGCGAAGCACAGTATATGACTGTTAGCAGCAGTGCAGTAGCCGGCAAGAGAAGCTACACCAGTAACAGTACCCGTCTTTGCATGTACATTCCCCTGTGTAAAGGCATTATGCATCCGGTTTTCCAAAGTCCCGTCAACACCCATAATCGGAAGTGCCGGGTGTAAGTGCATATAAATATTATCATTCTGATAAGCATATCTGAGCAAACGGACCAACAGTTCTGGTGTAATATAATTATAAAGAGACAGTCCACTCCCATCAGCCAATCTGTAATGCGAAGGATCCAAACCTATTTTTTCAATTAACTTCCGTTCTATAGCCCTTGCACTCTTTGCCGAAGCCGGATGATTACCCGTAGAAGCAGCTATCTGATAATACATCGATTCTGCATAAAGATTATCACTCTCCTTAAGCATTCTTACCAGAATCTGATCCAAACTATGATAACGCGTACAAACCGTATAAGCACTGTCTGGACATCGGCGAATTCCTGCTGAGAAAGGAGAAAAGATCACCTTTGCTTCACGGAGTTTAGAAATGAAACGATCCGTAAACTGATCTTTGCGAGAGATCAGTAAAGGAGACAACGTAGGATTGTCATCGTCCCAGCACCACCCTTCACCATATTGATTATCATCCTTCATAGACTTATCCGCATAAATGGAACCATGGATCGAGTCTACCCCCATTTCTTTCAAGTTTGATACAAAAGCGGACATATCATCAGAATTAAATCGCGGATCCATACCACCTACCAGATAAACATCTCCTATAAGCGTATGATTTTCAATCTTTCCTGTATATCTCAACTGTGTCTTAAACTGATAAGATCCGCCCAATTGATCAATAGCCGTAATTGCGGTCAACAGTTTCATGCAAGAAGCAGGACGCATCATCTGTCGCTCGTTTTTCTCAAATATACATGAATCTGCAGTAAGATCCCATACCATCATACCCACTTGAGAAGTCTGAAACATTTTGTTTTTCAGCAGTCTATTGATTTTCTCTTGTACAGATTGCGGCCATAGGAGATTAGTAGATGCTGTATCCGTTTTCACAGAATCAGTCCATGCAGAATCTTCCTTTACCTCCTCTTTGTCCTCAATATTTTCATCAATAACCTGCGCTTTTGTGGGCATAAACATCATAACTATACTCAACAAAAGCAAATATCTCAAATTTTTCATTATACTATATATTCATTTTGAATTTTCCGGACTTCATTTGATTCCTTCCAAATCAGATTGACATACAAGATTTATCATTTCCTTGTGCTATCCCATCTCTTCTTCAATTCAGAAAGAAAGCCCTCTTCTTCATCAGGCATCACTGCCTCCATCCTTTTCCTGGTGCCATAAACGAGTAGAAGATAATGATTAAGCCCAAAAGCTGTTTTCATACGAGTTACTTCATGCAGTTCCCCAAGAGGAATTGACTTGTTCATAGAAAGCCGTCCCTTGTTGATGACTAATATTTCCTGTTCTTTTCCAGGTAAACTGGTTCCTACTTTATGAAAGGTATAAGTGGTATGGATGACACGCTCAATCATACATAGAACGAGTACCATAAGCAGTGTACCTATCAAGGCATGTTTCTCCCAAAAGAAATAAAACATGAGAATAGAAAATAGCAAAATACCACATATAGCTCCTATCGTAAAACGATGATGAAATGTCCTATCCATTACCTTTTTCTTTTCATTCTTACCAATAGAACAGAAATATTATCAAGAATAAATCTGAACAACAAACTAAACAGATACAAATGCAAAATTACAAAAAAATGCTCGTTTAATATCCCTTTTGACGATTAATTACAATTTTTGTATTAATTAGGGTCCGCTGAATAAGTTGATTTAACATTTATTTCATTGATTATCAGCA
>DAIPMC010000140.1:0-4441 GCA_036768895.1 Prevotella sp.
TTTCTTGACAAAATGAAAAGGCCGGAAAACGGCAGATATACAGGACCTGTAGCATACAGAAAACAATATATCAGTAACTTAACGCTCATAACTGCTCCACGGATACAACCAGGTATCAAAAAAAGAAAATTTATTCATAAAACACTATCAATGCTACTTGACCATCTATAGATCTTTTACAAAATGCCATACAGTATAAGAATAAAAGGAGAAAAAATCAAAAAACGACAACAAAAGGTCCATCTTTGTCAAAGATTATTTAAATTTGCAGCACCTATTAAAATAAAAATCAAAAAGATGAAAAAGATTTTAGTATTACTATTATGTGTGCTTCTGGCTCTGCCAGGAGAAGCAAAGAGAATCTCTGTATGTGACGCTACCTTTGTACATCCCTGGAGCGGGAAGCGAGTTGCATATTTCGGGGACTCCATTACAGACACTAATAATAAAGGATCCAAGAAGAAGTATTGGAATTACCTACAGGAACTTTTAGGTATAACACCTTACGTTTACGGAATCAGTGGACGACAGTGGAATGATATACCTCGTCAAGCCCGTCAGTTAAAATCAGAACATGGAGATCAATTTGATGCTATACTCATTTTTATCGGAACTAATGATTTCAATGCAGCAGTACCAATAGGCCATTGGTACAATGAGACAGAAGATTCTGTCGTTGCTGCTGTTCATAAACCAAAATCTGTAGTACTACGCAGAAAGCGTACACCCAGCATGGATAAAGACACTTATCGCGGGCGAATCAATATTGCACTTAGCACAATAAAGAAGATGTTTCCAACCAAGCAGGTGGTCTTGCTTACTCCTATCCACCGTGCATATTTCTATTCAGGGAATTCGAATATTCAGCCTACAGAGCAATATCAAAATGCTTGTGGTGAATATTTCGATGCCTATGTACAGTCTGTAAAAGAAGCCGGTAATATTTGGGCAATGCCTGTCATAGATTTGAATTCCGTCTCCGGCCTTTACCCTCTATTTGATGAAAGCGCCATATATTATCATACTCTTGATACAGACCGACTCCATCCAAACGACGCCGGACATTGGAGGATTGCCAAAACACTTTATTATCAGTTAGCGACCCTTCCCTGTGACTTCTCGTTTCAGAGCAAGAAATAACTATTTGGCATTGAGAAGAACTATTTTCTAAATATCTGACTCGTTTTTAGAGAAAAGAAAAGCGATGCAGAAGTATGAAGTGCCCCTGAAAGTTTCATCTAACTTTCGGGGGTTATTTTTTATAAACGTCAAAGAACGTAGAGAAACCGTAAGGTATCAGCTTCAAGGAAAGCCATATCATTTATCCACAAGCAAAAGAGGTTGTCTATATACTCAGTCATCTAGCCAGTCCACACACGAATTTTCCACAATTATTCTACAACAGTTCCAATTGACTGGTACCATTACTTCCTACTATTATTTGTTTGATTTCATCTGGAATGCTAATAAAAGCAACTCAAAAATCCTTTTTTAGTGAGGACTTTTCTTATCTTTGATCCGTCATAATAATAAATAAACTACACTAAAGATGATACATATAATGAGAAAAAGCATTTGTTTTTTCGTAGCATCAATAATATCTGCTACAGGTTATGCCCAAAAGATTGATATAAATATGACAGGCCGTCCATCCGGTGAAGTTACAGAAAACAACTATATAGCTTGGAACATTTCAGAATCTACAGGAACTGCTTTAAGAACTGGAAATATATCTCTCACTCTTTCTAGTATTCCGGAGCATGAAACTCGAATACTACGTTCTAACTGGTGGAAACAAGGATTGAAAAATGGGCAAAAGCTTGTTGAAGATGGTGTCTCTGCATGGAATACTGACAAAAAAGGGAATATCGTAAACATTACTTCAAGTGCAACTACTCTTCAACTTATCATCAAGGGCCTGCCTGCCGGATACCATTCATTGCTCGCTTACCACAATATTGTAGACAGTTATTCAGGAGAAGCTGCTCCAATAGACATCTATGTAAATCACAAGATAGTATCTAAGGGGATTCAGCAAAGTATTCGTGCCATAATTCCATCTCAATGCGGGCAATCCTATATTGTCTTCTATGCTGAAACTGGTAAAGACGTTACGATCACTTATCGAACTAATCCATCAAAAAACAAACATTATGCTACAACAAGCTTATATATTAATGGTTTGATCTTTGATGAGTCAGATCCCAAAACGACGGCACTGAATCCTTCTCCAACAAATGGAAATATGCATGTGAATGCCGACAATGGGACTTTGAAAATTTCATGGCAGAAACCTTTTCCAACCAGCAAAAGTCACATTTATCTCGGTACATCTCCCGATAAAATGAAAGAAATAGCTGTAACCTCAGATACAGACTACAATGTCAACAGACTTACCAATCTGTCCACATATTACTGGCGGGTTGACGAAGAAAACGAAAATGGCAGTATCTCTAATGGAGAGACCTGGGTATTCCGCCCTCGCCATTTAGCTTTTCCAGGTGCTGAAGGTTATGGGAAATATGCAACAGGAGGACGTGGAGGATTTGTCTACCATGTTACGTCCCTTCAGGATAACCCCATACATCCCCAACCCGGTACTTTCCGCTATGGTATTACGAAAGTTCATAGACCCCGCACCATCGTTTTTGATATAGGAGGTGTGATTGCCTTAAAGGATCGTCTGACGTGTTCAGATCCATACGTTACCATTGCGGGGCAAACTGCTCCAGGCAACGGGATCATGTTTCGCGACTGTCCTCTTGGCGTTGCCAGTGAAGGCATTACACGTTTTATTCGGATGCGATTAGGACATAAGCCGATGGTTAATGGAAAGACTTCTCATAATAATAAAGGATTAGACGGTATGGGAATGGCAGGAAACGATAATGCCATTATGGACCATTGTTCCATCAGTTGGACCATCGATGAAGCTTTCTCCTCACGAAATGCACAAAGCTTGACGCTTCAGCACACTTTGATCTCAGAAGCTTTAAACGTGGCCGGTCATCCAAATTACAATCCTGGAATGGCCCATGGGTTTGCCGCTACAATCGGTGGAGGAGAGAATTCAAGAACCCTGAAGGTAGGCAGTTTTCATCACAATCTATTAGCCGACTGCGAAGGACGTAACTGGAGTATCAGCGGAGGTCTTAATGGTAATGGTGCTTATGACGGCCACCATGATATTTTCAATAATGTAGTATACAATTGGGGAAACAGGGCATGCGACGGGGGGAGCCACGAAATCAACTTCGTCAATAATTTTTACAAAATGGGAGCAGCAACGACACAACCATTCCTGCTTCGCCTGCAACTTGAAGGAAGAGGTACAGGTACACAAAGTGCTTATGTACATGGCAACATCCGCCAAGAGAAAAATAACGGTCAGCTTACCATGGATAATTATGGAGTTACATACCGATACGAACTCACACATGGGCAAGTACTCAACTGGAAACCTTTTGCGGACCAGCCTTTCTTCTCATCTCGTGCTAAAATAGAGACAGCAAAAGCCACCTTCAAAAATGTACTCAGCGATGTCGGATGCAATGAACCTGTACTCGATAACCATGACATGCGTATGATTAAAGAAACTCTGGCCGGCACGACAACCACAACGGGAAGCCGCTCAGGAAAGTCTGGACTGATTGATTCTGAAAAGGACAAGGGTTGCGAAGATTTTTCCGGTTTGGATGTCTATACTACCACAAGACCTGCGAGATACGATACGGACGGAGATGGTATGCCAGACTGGTGGGAGAAAGCTAAAGGCTTGAATCCTGATGTTGCCGACAATAATGAAGATTCGGACGGTGATGGTTATACGAACTTAGAAGATTATCTCAATTGGATGGCAACTCCCCATTTCATCATCTCAACAGGCAAGAAACTGACACTGGATATGACAAAATATTTTGCGGGGTACAACCATCATCCTTCCTTTAAAATAATTACAGATGACGGTTTACCTTATCGAGTTCATGGTACACGATACATCTTTCACATAGGTAAACGGACAGGATTTTACAGCATAAAGGTTACTGCCACAGATAAAGACGGATGGGGATCTCTTACAAGAACCATCAATATCTATGTGTCAGACACGAATACAATAGAATAGAATACGATAACCTTATTATCAAAATATAGAACAGACTTATCAATATTACTTCTATACTTATTCTCTTCATATCAAATTACCCCTTGACTCAGATTATGTTGTTTGTCATATGGTGCATATCGAAGAGCGATATGCACCATATAGCGTACCGCTATGCACCATCCGGCAGAGCTGTATGCACCATCCAGTTGATTAATAACTATGATCCTTGACTTTACCTGAATCTGATAGACACTTTTATTCTTCATAAACGAGATCAGTAGACGCTTTCTTTCTATCCATGCCGAATCGATAGACACAAGAGAAGAAGCCATACTG
>DAIPMC010000028.1:0-26048 GCA_036768895.1 Prevotella sp.
CGTTTATCGCGGTTCTTCAACATTCCTTCTACGGAATAATCACCGTTCTGGTTCCCTACGGCCTTATCATCTTTATCCAGCGTAGTGGTTGCCAAAGGCTTGCCGTCCTTGAACAGAAATGCATTCACGGCATCCTTTGTGATACCAAGTTGCTCGGAAGAACCACTAGTGAAGTCAACTGTTCCGTGCATGACGATATCCTTTTCATAGTTGCGATAGAAAATGATTTCCGGATTGCTTGACAAGTCCAAAGAGTTATAGATTTCTCCATAGTTAGGGGTCAGGCTATATCTACTAGAACCCATGAGCGCTTCGGAAGCGCCTTCTGATTCTTGCAGGTATTTCTTGGCACGGTCCATATCCGGTGCTTTTCCATTATCTGCCAATGTGCGGTATTTGCAATAGGTGCCCTCATAAAGGCAGATATCGCTCTTCATGGCTTCAGCCATTTCTTTACTCCACTTTGTCTTGTCGCTGACATTGGAAGGAAGGTTCGTGATGGCATAGTTGAGGTCATTGAGGACAGAGTCCATGACTACGTCTTGGTCAACCCGTTTCCCATAAATGTTAGTGTCATTAAGATCAAGAATAGGATAGTTGATCCATTCTACATCACCATATTCACGTACGAGTTGATAGTATTCCCATGCCCGGTTTAACTTATCAACCGCAGTATAGTATAGTTTGTCTGATGCGGGAAGGGTAGAGGTCTTCAGTTCCTGAAGAGAATAGTCGGCTCGGCGGACTTCTGTAAAAGCATCGCTCCAGTTACCGGAAGTGGCGGGAACAGTAGTATAAGTCCAATTGTCGAATGTCGCATTAGCCTGATCATCGCTGAGGCTCTTGAAGTAAAACCATCCGTAGTTTCCACCGCGGTTGAAGCCTACATAGTTGTTATAGAACTTGTTACTGTAGCTTTGTACGTCATTGGTGTTACTCCAGAATTCCGGATTATTTGTAAAAGTATCTCGTGGATTCTTATCGAGAAAATCATTACAACTGGCAAATAGCAGCAGAATAGATGCTGCAAATATGTATATAATAGATTTTTTCATATTGTTAAATTTTTTGTTTGTCGCTGTACTATTATCTTAGAGTGTTAATTGAACACCGAACGACCAGGTACGGGTGATTGGATAGGTACGTCCCCAGGTACCATACTGTAAACTGGTATCTCCTGCACTTGCATCATTTACTTCTGGATCTACCGGTAGATCTCCATTACCCTTGTGAAGGAGGAACAGGTTGCTGCCACTGAAATAAATACGCAGTTTTTGAATGTAGAACTTCTTGGAGATAAAGCCCGGTAAGGTATATCCTAAAGTTATATTCTTCAAACGCAGATAGGACATGTTCACAAGATACTTGGATTGAGGATAGTAGTTATGGCATCCTTTGGAAGAAGCTAGAGCATTTACATTACCGGCAGCCTCATTACCGGCATACAGGCAAGGAAAATCGTTCTTCTCACTGATGTTTACGATTCCGTTGGCTGGATCATATACATTGTATTTGGTCTGGTTGGAATAAATGGCAAGATCAGCAGCACGCATTTCCGGGAAGGCAAAAGAGGACAGGGTCCACATATCGCGTTTGCCGACACCTTGGAAGAATATATCAAGATCAAAACCTTTATAGCTGCCTCCGACATGGAAACTGTATTCATAACGTGGCATCGTATTACCAATGACTTTCAGATCACCATGGTCATCAGCTGTTCCTTTTCCTCCGTCGATCTTTCCATCGTGATTCAAGTCCTTGAATTTGATATCACCAGGGCCATATACGAAGTTGTCAGTCTGTATTCCCGTCTGATCAGCTACTCCTTTCTTGTAGTTCCAGGATCCGTCTGTGTTCTGTCCGTTGAAATCGTTTTCTGTAAAGTAGCGGTCTGTTTGGAATCCCCAGATATCTCCCCATGTTTCTCCTTTATAGGCATACGTCCGGTCTCCGGTATGTCCGATCAGTTTAGAGGAGTTGTTCCATTTCGTAACTACAGACTTGGAATCTCCAATGTCAAAATTGGCATAGAGTCCAAGATCTTTGTTCATCTGTTTACGCCAACTCAGTGTAATTTCCCAACCCCGTGTACGGAGCTGTCCGGCATTGGTGTACGGAGCAGCGGCGCCTACTGCGGACGGAATGGCATTACCCGGTGCAAGCATATCCTTTGTGGTCCGTTGATACCAGTCGGCTGTCAGCGTCAGTTCATCGTTGAAGAAACTTAAGTCTGTACCTAAATCAAAGGTATAAATACGTTCCCAAGTCAGTTGAGAGGAAACCCATGTTGGCAAGTCAAACTGATTGACTTTAGCTCCAGTTCCGTCCAGCCAGTAGAGTTTGCTCTGATCTATTGGGGAGATGGTGGAAAGGAACATATTGTCACCTACTGCCTCATTACCGATTTCACCGTAAGAGAGACGGAATTTTCCGTTGGATACATATTGATGCAGATGGTTCCAGTAAGGCTCTTCCGTGAAGCGATAGCCTAGAGAACCGGATGGGAAGAATGCCCATTTTTTACCTGCAGGAAAACGGGAGCTGCCATCGTAGCGTCCGTTGAGTTCCAATAGATAAATATCTTTGTAGTTGTAGTTGACTCGACCGAAATAACCGGCTGTAGCACGGTCTCTTGTTTCTGCGTCAATAGCAGCTTTGGTCATGTCCCCGTAAGCGAGGTTCAATTGTGGATAGTTCTCATCGTAGAGTTGGGTCCGGCGTGCATTGAACATATCATATCTGTAGTCTTCCCCGTTGATACCTGCCATCACATTGAGATTATGTACACTATTCCAGGTGTGCATGTAGTTCAAGTAAGCATTGGCATTCCATCTGTCAATCTTGATGTTCTGGCGGTAAGCATTTGTGGTAGACGGCTGAACGATGTAGGTAGGCGTCGTTCCGGTCCAGTTCATGCCGTAAACACTATTGTTGCTGGAGCTAAAATTAAAGTTGTCTATCTGATAAGTATAATCAGCATTTAGAGTCAGGTCCTTTGTAATATGTGCTATTGCGTAAGCATTCATACGGGTCACATCATGCACATCGTATTCACGTGAAGCCTGTTTCTGCATAGCAACGATACGGAAGTCCTGCTGGTTACCATCTGCATCTTCCATGATTCCTGAAGGAATGAAGAAGGATCCCCAACGCCAGAGGTATTGATAAATGTTGCTATAGGCATTGGCATCTCCCATGTGACGACGGGAAAAATTGACACGTGTGCCTAATGTCAACCAGTCCGTGGCATCAGTCTTTAGGTTTACCGTGGCACTGTATCTATCCAACTTTCCGGGATTAAACTTCATGAGGTCCTGTTTATGGTTATACCCCAGTGAAGCGTAGAATGTCGTCTTCCCACTGGAACCGGAAATGGATACATTCTGACTTGAAGATGGTGCTGCGTTGTTATACCAGATCTTACGGAGATCATAGTCGGCATAATACATAGGTTGTCCATTAACGAAGGAGTAGTCTCCTACATCGCTGTCGCTTTTGTAAGGACGCATGACGCTGTAGCCTTTTTTCCCATGGTTCTGCTCTTCCCATTTTTCTGCGTAAGGCAAGAGTTTGTCAAAATACATTCCGAAGAGTTCCACGGAAGCGGCTCCTGCTCGTTTATTTGCAGACATTGCAGACTTGAGTTGGGTAGGTACGTCCGGATAATCAGGAAGTTCGGTGGCGTTGTCCCAACCAAAATTATTTTCGTACTTTACGGAGATACGGTCTCCTTTACTGGCTTGCTTGGTGGTGATCAGAATGACACCGAAGGCTGCCCGGCTACCGTAAATGGAGGATGACGCAGCATCTTTCAATACGGAGATAGAGGCAATGTCGTTACCATTGACCATCGTCAAGTCATCAGTTGGAACTCCGTCAACAATAATAAGCGGATCAGACTTCTGGTCATTAGACAGAGTTCCTACTCCACGGATGCGGATGGTAGGCTGACCGTCAATATTTCCACTGGTGTTTACAATTGACAGTCCTGGGATTGCTCCTTGTAAGGCTTTGGCAACATCCTGCTCTGGACGGGAACTGAGTGTCTGCCCTAGATCTACATTGGCAACAGCTCCGGTCAGGTCGACTTTCTTTTGCTGACCATAACCTACAGCAACGACTTCGTCCAACATGGCGTTGTCTGGAGCCATCTGTACTTTCATCCCATCGTCAGCCTTTGTTATTATGGTTTTATAACCTAGGTAAGAGATTTGTATTTTTGTCCCGGGAACTGTCTTTAGTGAAAATTTCCCGTCTACGTCGGTAATAGTACCTCGTGTACTTCCTATTTCTGTGATGCTTGCGGAGATAATAGGATCTCCCTTTTCATCAACAACCCTACCCTTTATAATAGTGTTGTCCTGTGTAACATTTTGTGGCGCAGGTGAAGCATATAGAAAATTACCTGTAGCACCGCATGATAGTAATATTACTACTATCAAAGCAAGTCGTCTTTTCATAAGCTTTTTTAAATTTGGTTATTAATAAAATATGATAATAGTTAAATAAAGCCTCGGACATTTTGTTCGTGTTTAACACTTAAAAACTTTTGGATACAAAGATTGAAAATTTTCTGAATAAAAACAAGAAATGTATGTTAAATGTGTCGTTTTATCATAAAATTATTTTATGTTGTATTCTCTTATTCTTATTGTGAGATAAAGGATATTTTATTTGATTATAGTTTTTCCTCTGTATTTTCAGCTGAGAGTTTCCAGTTCCATTTGTCAAAATACAGATTACCTCCTTTCCATTCCACTTCGCCCCTTTGGAAATCTACTGTTTCACTTCGGGGATATGTTTTTTCTGGATACAAAGGCATGCTGAAATCGGAATTAACAACCATTCTCCAGGAGTCAATACCTCCTAAGAAGAAATAAGATTCCTCTGCATTCTTTGCGTATGATGGAATACCGAATGACATGTCTACAGGCACCCATCCGATGCCTTCAAAATAGATTTCTCCCCAGTCATGAAGATTTTCAGAATGAGGATGTAGCATGAATCCACTTTCGAAATGCGCCGGTATGCCACAGATACGACATAAGGTAAGGAAGAGCAGGGTTACTTGTCCGCAATCACCATGATGGTTCTCCAAGACATATTCAGGAATATTTTCTATTGTTGAATATTCACGTGCTGAAGCCCATGGAAAATGGAAATTAATCCAAGTGAATATTTTTTTTGCTTTTAGCAGAGGGTTATTGATGCCTTGCGTCAAACTGTCTGTAAGTTGATAGAGTCGGGGTGTGAAAATGATATGGCGGTCACGTTCGGAGGTATAGGTCTTGTATAAAGGGCTGTTTTCATCATAGGGACGAATGTTTTCCGGTTTTAAATTGAACCAACTCCCAAAAGAAGTGAATTCAAATGATTCGGAAAAAACGGTAGGCTTACCCTTTTCTGCCTTTTTCTCCATATATAAGGAAGAATGAGCGTACTCTTCAGGAGACAGGATATAGCTCTTCTCACTGGTACTTAGCAGTTTTATATTTTGTTGCCTTTTGATGTCTCTCCGTGGGAACGGCATCCAGCATCGTACGGTCTCTCCATCAGGTACAGCATCAGCTTTTACGGAAATGGTGTAAGTGATTCGTATCTGTTTGGGTTCAGCAATATGATAAGGATTGTGAGGTGCCCCCTTGATGATTAAGGGTACATTAGATTCATCTGTTGTTTCATAACCTTCCTTTTCTATTCCGTCTTTTGTTTCTTTTATTTTTTTGCATCTGTCGTTGATGCGGAATAAGTTAGGGCCGGCATTATTGAAATACAATTTTTGTCCGTCGATAATCTTTACCTCCAATGCTTCGGTTTTCTCCCAAGCATTCATTTCCTGATCAGTGACGTCTGGTATATATTGTTGAATATAACTTTTAACTTCTTCATGAGTTTTCGAGAAGTCATATAATAAACGGTGATGCAAGTCAGTTTCCCAATGATAGTTCTGGGCAGAAAGGGGAATGATGGAGAAAAATGCTGCCATGATAAGTACGAATCGTTTAGTGTTCATTATATCTTGATGAATGTTTCTTGAGTTCCGGCATGAGGGGTGAGTCAAACTGCCGTTTGCCATATCTTATAAAAAATGCTCCTTTTAGTCTTCTATTTTCCTGACTCCTATCCCGGGGCTGTCAGGTAGCGTGATCTTTCCTTTTACTACCTTCATCCCGCTGAAACGGTCATTGGATATAAGAAGATTACCATCAAGGTCTGCAAAGTCTGCAACCGGAGATAATTGTGCGGCAGCACTTACTGCACATGAAGTTTCCGTCATGCAGCCAAGCATCACCTTCAGCCCCCTGGCGCGAGCATAATTGACCATCTTCCAGGCTTCTCTCATACCCGTACATTTCATGAGTTTAATGTTTATGCCGGAATATATCCCTTCTATGTCTTTAACATCTTTCAATCGTTGCACAGCTTCATCTGCAAAGGTTGGCAGTGGACTGTGTTCTGTCAGCCATGCCATATCATCTTTCATCTCTTTAGGCATTGGCTGTTCCACCATGACGATGTTTTTTTCTTTCAGCCAGAAGATCATATCAAGAGCCATCGCCCGGTCTTTCCAGCCTTGGTTGACATCTACGGCAATAGGCAGACTCGTGACAGAGCGGATGGTTTCAATCAACTCCTTATCATGGTCACTTCCTAGTTTTACTTTTAAAATATTGAATTTGTCGGCACATTCCCTTGTCTTTTGTTTTACCATATCAGGAGAATCGATACCGATTGTAAAGGTCGTAGACGGAGTCTTGTCTCGATTTAGTCCCCAGATTTTATACCAAGGTGCACCTAACATCTTTCCTGTAAGATCATGCATGGCAATATCAATAGCAGCTTTTGCTGCTGTATCTCCAGGTGAAAGACTATCGACGTAACTCAGAATGTCTTCTATATTGAATGGATCTTTGAACTGGCATAAATCTACCTTTTGCAGGAATTCCGTTACACTTTCTACTGATTGCCCGAGATATTGCGGCATGGATGCTTCACCATATCCTTTTATCCCGTCATATTCTATTTCTACTTGAACATCCGGCGTTGTCGTACGAGAATAAGAAGATACCGTAAAAACATGTTTCAGTTTTAGCTCATAAGGGAAAAAGTGCATCTTTAAACAATTGCTTTTTCCGTTGTGGTTAATGTTAATGGATGAATCTTTAGTTTGGTTTATTGCTTTATTTGTATTCATCTGTAATCAGTCTTTATCAATTTGTATGTGATAGGATCATTTGTAGAATTCATTCCGGTCTGTGGTGTTGATTCCCTCTTCCTGATTGATGTAGGGAAGGACTCTTTGTGCCCAAAGCAATCGATTTCGATCATATTCATCATATTCCTTGTCTTCAGGGTTGAAACTGCTGATGTGTACACATCCCAGGGAGTGAATGAACTTCTGTTGGCCCATATAGAGACCTACATGACAGACATGTGCATCTTTTCCGCAACTGCCACATCCGAAGAAAAGCAGGTCTCCTGGCTTCAGATTGCTGAAATCGGAAGCGATGTCAATATGTGCGCCTACAAGTGCCTGCTGAGAGGCATCACGTGGGAGGATGATGTCATGTTCCATGAAAATAGTTCTTATAAATCCACTGCAGTCAACTCCTTTAGTGCTCATACCACCCCACATGTAGGGTATTCCCATAAGTTTCTTGGCTGAAGAAATGATGCTTTGCGCATCTTGACTGATATTTTCCCTCCATTTATTTACAATGGCACCGTCTGATACAGGAAGATAGCCGGTTCTGCCATCAGGATAGGCTACATGATAAAATTTGCCTTTTTGGTCAAGTAATTTTAAGCGGTCACTAGCAACAACATCGCTTACTGTTTGTGATTTGATACTGTTTTTACTGTATATGAAACCATAGATTGCCGTCACTACAACCTGAGGTGCTTCATTCCATTTTTTGAGTTCATCTTTGGTTACACGGCAAAAAGATGATTCCAGTACCCAAGACTTGTAATGGTCTGGAGTTTCTATTTCAAGCCATGAACTGTCTTTAAGCACCTTTATTGGAGTTCCGAGTAAGGCTTGAGAAGCCATACCGGCATCATAGTCTCCGGATTGCCTCAGATTGCATACGGAAACGTTTATTATTCCCCAAGATCTTTCGTCTATCGTTTCTTTTTTGCAGATGACTGATCCGGAACTTTGTACAGCTGCCATGATAGGTGACATCACCATCAGGCAATTTGCTGAAGTAATCAATTTCGTTATAAGATGTAGGGTCATGATCTTAAAATCTTATTCAGTGTGGTAAAACTATATACTTGTTAATTCTTTGCAAATATAATAAAAAAGTAGTAACATATTGCTGTTTTTTTAATAAAAATCAGTTTCTTTTGTTTTTTAAATTCTGTTATGTTTCTCATTTTGAAAGATAATTGGCGCTATATGCCTGTTTTATAATTTAGAAGAGTTTGATATTATGATATGAACTATGTTCTCTTTTGAAGTTCTCGAGGAAATGAGACAAACTTGGTTAGATAGGTGGTGTATGATCAGAAATTTGCTTCCTGAAAGATGGTGGGATGTCTATAATTGACAGACAATTCAATATGAATTCAGGATAGATATGTAAACGTGTTTGTTTATATATTTTGAAGTTTTGACTTCAGAACAATTCTTATATAAGAAAATAGGTGTCGAATTTTTTATGGTTATATGTGTCCACATTTCATAATTTATTCTTATTTTTGTAATCAAAATCAATAAATATGCTATCATTAGACAATTTTTATAGAGCCAGATTTGTGTTGGATAAGGTCTTGCGCAAGACAGATCTGATTCATGCTTCTAAGATCAATCCTGAAGCAGATGTATATCTGAAACCGGAATGCTTGCAAAGAACAGGTTCATTTAAGATTCGGGGAGCTTATTATAAAATCTCCCAACTTTCAGATGAAGAGAAAGCTAAAGGCGTGGTGGCCTGTTCTGCAGGTAATCATGCCCAGGGTGTTGCATTAGGTGCTACTGCTATGGGAGTGAAATCTTTGATTTGCCTTCCCGCAGGTGCTCCGATCAGTAAGGTAGAAGCAACTAAACGGCTGGGGGCAGAGGTTTGCTTAGTCCCGGGTGTCTATGATGATGCTTATCAGAAAGCACTTCAGTTGCGTGATGAGAAAGGATACACTTTCGTACATCCTTTTAATGATGAGAATGTCATTGCCGGTCAGGGTACAATAGGACTGGAATTATTGAATCAACTCCCCGATTTGGAAGCAGTAGTCGTTCCTGTTGGTGGAGGAGGACTGATTTCCGGTGTTGCCTTTGCTTTAAAGAATTTGAATCCAAGAGTGAAGGTTTACGGCGTGCAGACAGAAGGTGCACCGAGTATGGTAGAGAGTTTGAGAGATGGAAAAGTAGAATGTCTGCCTTCTGTTTCTACTATTGCTGATGGTATTGCCGTTAAAGAACCTGGAGACCTGACATTCCAGATTTGTCAGAAATATGTTGATGGCATCGTTACGGTAAGTGAGGATGAGATATGTGCTGCCATCCTGCGCTTGATAGAGAGTGAGAAAATGGTTTCCGAAGGTGCAGGAGCTGCAAGTGTAGCCGCTGTCATGTTTAATAAGGTTCCAGTGAAGGGAAAGAAGACCGTTTGCATTGTCAGTGGTGGTAATATTGATGTAACTGTTTTAAGCCGTATTATCAATCGGGGGTTGGCAAAAAGTGGCCGGCTTTGTACCTTGGATATGGAACTCGATGATCAACCTGGAAGATTGGTATCGGTCTGTAGTGTGATTGCCCAACTTGGTGCCAATATTACTGGTGTGCATCATGATCGCTCTGCCAACCGCCAGAAAGTCAATTCTTGTATTCTTCGTGTCAGCATGGAAACAAAAAATGAGGAGCAAATTGATCAAATAATAAAGGCATTAGGCTCAAAGGAACTTAATGTCCGTCGAATTCTGTGAGTTTATTTAAAATAATATAAGATGGAAGCAATTCATACAAACAATGCACCGGCAGCTATTGGGCCTTACAGCCAGGCAATCGAAGTCAATGGATTTATTTTCGCTTCAGGTCAGATACCGATTGATCCGAAAACAGGTAAGTTCATTGAGGGGGGAATAAAAGAACAGACTAAGCAGGCACTTACGAATGCCGGTAATATTCTCAAAGAGGCAGGTACTGATTTAAGCCATGTTGTAAAAACTACGGTCTATCTGGACAATATGGATAATTTTACTGCCATGAATGAAGTTTATGCTGAGTTTTTTACAAAACCTTTCCCTGCTCGTTCTGCTGTAGCTGTAAAGAAATTGCCGATGGGCGCATTAGTGGAGGTTGAAGTTTTGGCTTCAAAATAAAACATACATTTCCATTATTCTGAATGTCTGTTTTGATCATTATTGCGTATTGATCGGAAGCTTTCAGAATAGATCATTGAAGTAAAAGCTGTTGCTATGACATTGTAAGTGTCATAGCAACAGTTTTTTTGCCAGATGGATTGAGGCTTATAATTCATGGTTTGGGTGTATGCTACATTGGCTGTTATTTCCCCTGTCTATATTTAATAGGTGTACAATGGAAGTGATCCTTTACATACTTTCCGAAGAAACTTGTATTTGGAAATCCTAGTTTGTTGCTTATTTCCTTGATGCTCAGATTAGTCTCACTCAAATAGTAGGTGATGTCATTAAGGGTATATTCCTGAATCCAGTCATTGGCAGTTTTTCCTGAATTTTTTTTGCAGATGACAGTAAGATATTTTGTAGATATAAATAGTTTTGATGCATAATAGGCTACAGGATGATGTCTTATTTTTGTGGTTTGCAGTAATTCTAGAAATTGATTGAATATTGATACGTTCTGTCTTACCTTCGTCTGGTTGGTTTTTGTATATTGCTTGATAAATCCACAAAGGCCTATAAGAGTCGCACTAATTAATCCCTTCAGCATTTCCTGCCAATATTCCAGGTCAATATTGTCGTGTTTTTGTTTCAGGATGGATCGGATGAGTTCATAAACCTTTGGATATAAGTTAAGTTCTTGTTGAGTTAAGTGTACGATGTTCTTTTTTTGCACATAAACTACTTGATTCCATATATTGATATATGACCGTAAGGATTGTTGCAAGGCACGATTAGTGATGCACAATGCAACATATACAAAGTCAGTAGAAATCATGATGTTGGTAAGTTGGGCTTCGGCCGAGCAAATGATTACATCTCCTGATTTGCCTTTGATAAGCTTTCCATTTAATGATGCCTCAAATTTCCCTTTTGTGCAGATAGCAATGATATTCATATTAATCTGCATCTGGTTAAGTGTGCCTAGTTTTTTTGCACTGTCGAGGATCATCAGGTCCTCATCTGAATAATTAAGATCAGAATCCTCGTTGTTTTCTTCCAGATCTTTTTCTGTTATGTATTTTTTATCTTTCATTTTTCATCGTATTTATTTTAGTTACAAATTTAGGGGATTAATCCTAAAGAAGATGTTCAAAAGTGGAATATTATTATCTTATTTTTAACCATATTCCATAATCAAACATTATTCTTCTCTTTGAGAGCGTTTCGTATAGATAATTGCAATGTATTTTTGCCCTCAAAACTAAAATGTTGATTTATGAAGAAGATGAGATTGCAAGTAACATTGGCCTCTTTAGCCATTCTTTTGATGGGGTGTAGTCAGAAGAGACAAAATGAAGAAAATATCATAAAAGTGAAAACGACTACCGTCAGTGCTTCAAGTATGACAGGCGAAGAAAACTATGCCGGTACTATTGAAGAAATGGCAGGTACATCTTTAAGTTTCGCTAATGCAGGAACTATCAAGGTCTTGAATATCCAGGAGGGACAGAATGTGAAAGCTGGTCAACTGATAGGCGTCCTGGATGCCAGGGATCCTGCCAATGGAGTAGCAATATCAAATGCTTCTGTGGCACAGGCACGTGCACAACTGCAACAGGCTCGTGATGCTTATCGGCGCATGAAACTGCTGCATGACAATGGCTCCTTACCAGAAATCAAATGGGTTGAAGTGGAGACGAAGGTTTCTGAAGTCCGTCAGATGCTGAATCAGGCTCTTGCTTCTGAGCAGATTGCTCGCAAAGGATTGGCTGATACTCGTCTGATGGCTCCTTTCAGTGGCTATGTTGCTCGTAAAAATGCGGATGTAGGTCAGAACGTTATTCCCGGTCAGAGTATCATCCAGTTGGTTAAAATTGATCAGGTAAAGGTAAATGTCAGCATTCCTGAGGAAGAAATTGACAAAATCCATATAGGACAGAATGTAATGTTCAAGGTTTCTTCACTTGGTGATGCAGCTTTCTGGGGAAGAATCAGCGAAAAGAGCGTATCTGCAGATCCTATCTCTCATTCCTATTCGGTTAAGGCCGTAGTTGACAATCCTGGCCACAGACTTCTTCCGGGAATGGTCTGTGATGTATATATGGCTACAGGACAACAGGCTGATGGAATGATGCTTCCTGCCAATATTATCCAGATAGCGTTTGATAATACACCTTTTGTGTGGATTGTCCAGAATGGTAAAGCAAAAAAAGTAAATGTCGTTCTCGGGAACAATGTGGGTGAAAATGTGGTTATCAACGGTGGCTTGCAGATAGGTGATCAGGTCATTACAGAGGGACAGCAGAAGGTCTGCGATGGAATGAAGGTAAAAGAATAATGAAAAGATGAAAGTGAAGAGATATGGAAAATAAAAAAAGAAGTATTGTTGAGTGGGCAATGCACTATCGGTCGATAGTCATTTTCATCACATGTGTTTTGGTAGGCTTTGGCATCTACTCTCTTGTCAAGATGAACAAGAACGAGTTTCCTGACTTTACTATCCGTCAAGGGGTGGTTGTCGTTGCATATCCTGGTGCCTCTTCAAGCCAGATAGAGGAACAGGTAACCAAACCTTTGGAAAATTATATTTTCACTTATAAGGAGGTGAAGAAAGCCAAGACAAAGTCATTCAGTCGTAATGGTGTCAGTATCATAGAGGTCGAACTTAATGATGATGTCAATAAGTCTGATAAAGAAAACTTCTGGAGTCGTTTTAAACTGGGGTTGCAGCAGTTTAAGAAGACATCACTTCCGAGTGGGGTTATCGGAACTATGGTTCAGGATGACTTTGGTGATGCCTCTTCGTTGCTGATTACTATGGAAAGTAATCAAAAGACTTATCGTGAACTTAATGACTATATGGACGATTTGAAAGAACGTCTAAGAGATATAGAGAGTGTGGGTAGGTTGCAGGTAATAGGCGGTCAACAGGAACAGATAGGTATATATATTGACAGTAAGAAGCTCTCTCAGTATGGTATAGGACAGAATTTTGTAATGTCTGCCTTGATGGCCAAAGGTTTTAATACTACAGCTGGTTCACAGAATACCACCACGTACGAGGCTCCTATCCATGTAGAGGCTTCTCTCAATATGGTTAATGATGTAGAACAAACAGTAGTCTATTCCGGTCCGGACGGTCATGTCGTCCGTGTGAAGGATATAGCGACAGTAAAACGTGAGTATGCTGATCCTTCCAGTTATGTTACAAATAACGGTAAGAAGTGCCTGGTATTAAGTATTGAAATTAAGAAAGGTAGAAACATTGTTGATATGGGTAAAGATGTAAAAAAAGCTATTGCCGATTTCCAACAGACTTTACCTAAAGATGTTTCTCTTTATACCATTACTGACCAGAGTCAGGTCGTAAATGATTCGGTCATTGACTTTCTGGAAGAATTACTTATTGCTGTTATTGCAGTTGTCATCGTTGTGATGTTGCTGCTGCCGATGAGAGTAGCCTTGGTTTCTGCAAGTACTATTCCTATTACCATATTTATTTCGTTGGGACTGTTCTATGCCCTTGGTATAGAGTTGAATACGGTGACGTTAGCTGCACTGATATGTACATTGGGCATGATTGTTGACAATTCGATAGTTATTATCGATAATTATGTGGAATTGTTGGCGAGTGGTATGAGTAGATGGGGCGCAAGCATCAAGAGTGCAACCCATTTCTTTAAATCCATTTTTTCGGCTACATTAGCTATATCAGTAACATTCTTTCCGTTATTGCTTACTATGACAGGAATGTTCCATGACTTCTTGCTGCTCTTCCCATGGGCTATTACGATTGTCTTGATGGTGTCTTTGTTGGTAGCTGAATTTGTGGTTCCGTTTCTCCAGTTCTTTTTTATTCGTAAACCGATTGAACAAAGGTTGAATAAAGATGGTAAACCCGCATTCTCTTTCCTGAACATAATGCAGAGTTTCTACGATAAGATCATTGATGTATGTTTCAGGTTTCCTCATGCAGTTATAGCTCTTGCCGTTGTCTTTGTTATCTTTGGTGCTTTCCTTTTCAAGCGTCTTCCACAGAAAATGATGCCTACAGCCGATCGTAACCAGTTTGCTGTGGAGATTTATCTTCCTACAGGTACATCGTTGGAAAAGACCGCATCGGTGGCTGATTCCATAGAGCATATTCTGAAGAAAGACAATAGGGTTTTGTCCGTAGCTTCATTTAAGGGTACTTCTTCACCTCGCTTTCAGGCTACTTATGCTCCTCAGTTTGGTGGTAAGAACTATGCGCAGTTTATCGTCAATACAAAGAGCAATGAGGCTACTGTCGAAGTTTTGAAGGATTATCGTATGAAGTATTGCAATGCTTTTCCCGGGGCTTATGTCCGTTTCAAACAGCTGAGTTATAGTAACGAAGATAATTCTGTGGAAATACGGCTTAGCGGGGATGACTGGACGCAACTGAAGAAAACGGCTGATAGTCTGACAACAGTATTACGTGCAGACAGTCAGTTGATTCTTGTCCGGAATAACGTCAACGAGCCTTTGTTGACTACGGATGTAAAACTCAATTCCCCTAAGGCCAATCGCTTGGGAGTCACGAATGCTATAGTAGAGTTGGCCATGGCAACCCGTTATACAAGTGGAGGCATCCCGGTTGCTACTATCTGGAATGGTGATTATGGAATCCCTGTTAAAGTAGAGAGTGAACATTCCAGCAAATCTGTCATAGCAGATGTAGCGGATGAACCTATACCTGTTGCCGGTGGGCTGAAAACCGTCCCCTTGCGACAGATTGCAACGGTTAAACCTGCTTGGGAAGACGGGCAGATCTGTCACCTTAATGGGGTACGTACCATTACAGTCATGGCGGATGTCGTAGATGGTCTGAATGTCATATCTAAAACATCAGAGTTGCAAAAGAAGATCACACAGGATAGGTTACCTTCAGGCATCAAATTAGCGTGGGGTGGTGAGTATGAAGTATCTAATGAAGCTAATCCACAAATCATAGCAGGACTGTCAATCAGTATTATCATTATCTTCTTTTTGATGCTGGCTCACTTCCGTAAAATAAGTACAGCGTTTATGCTGTTACTTTCTTTGACTTTAGTCATTTTCGGTACAGCAATGGGGGTTCTTATTTCTGGGGGAGCTTTCTCTTTAACTTGCTATCTGGGCATCATCTCTTTGATGGGTATCCTTGTCCGGAATGCTATTATCATGTTTGATTATGCGGAAGAACTTCGTGATACGGAGCATCTGACCGCTCATCAGGCTATTTATGAGAGTGCCAAGCGGCGTATGCGTCCTATCTTCCTTACATCAGCGGCGGCTTCCATGGGTGTCATCCCTATGATCCTTGGTGGTTCCGGATTATGGAAACCTATGGGGAATGTGATCTTCTTCGGTACTTTGATTACAATGGTTTTCATCCTGACAGTAATGCCTATTGCATACTGGCTGATGGAGTATGGATCTACTAGAAAGAGACAGAAGAGTCTGGCTCTGGAAAAGCAATAGAATTCTATATTCTTTTAAAAAAAGAGATTTAGGTTCTTAAAATATTTATTGAAAATGAAAAGAAGATATTATATGATAGGTATAGCCCTGATATGGGGCTTATCTCTACAGGCTCAGCAGGGTTTGACCTTGGAACAAGTAAAACAACTTGCTTTAGAACATAACATTAATATGCGTACTGCTGATAATTCTATCCAGCAGGCAATAGAACAGAAGAAAGAGGCGTATACGCTTTACTTTCCAACGGTTAGTGCTGTAGGACTTGGTTTTAAAACAAATCATGATATGTTGAAAAAGAATATCAGTACTTCTGACCTTACTTCTTCTTTAACACAAACGATAAGTCAGAATCCTTCACTGGCAGCCTTGGCACCGACTTTGGCTCCGCTGATGCAGATGATCCCTTCTACAATTCCTATTGGATTAATGAATCATGGTGTGATGACTGGCATTCAGGCCGTGCAGCCTGTTTATGCCGGTGGTCGGATCATGAATGGAAATAAATTGGCAAAGGTAAATGTAGATGTCAAACAGTTGCAAAGACTTACTTCAAAGAATGCTGTAGAGTTGCAGTCTGAGCAATATTATTGGCAGATTGTTACTCTTGAAGAAAAGCAGATAACACTGAATGAGATTTTTAAAATGTTGAAGAATCTGGAGAAAGATGCTGGTATGGCTGTTAAGGCAGGAGTGGGTATGCGTAATGATTTGTTGGCAGTGCAGTTAAAAGAAAACGAAATAGAGAGTAATCAGATAAAATTAGAAAATGGACTAAAATTATCAAAGATGGTTTTGGCTCAGTATCTGGGTTTGGATGGTCAGGATATTGATGTCATCTCTAAGATTGATATGACAAAAATGCCTGATTATCCAACTATTAAAGTTGATCATAATCGTGTCGTCGCTAGTACGCCGGAATATCAATTGCTTCAGAGAAATGTTGAGGCAAAAACTCTACAGCGTAAGATTGAGATTGGTAAAAATATGCCTACGGTTTCAATTGGTGCGGGATATAATTATTTTAATGTAGGTGATGGCTTGAATAATAATTTCGGGGCCGTTTTTGCTACAGTCAGTATTCCAATATCCTCTTGGTGGGGAGGCTCGCATGCTATCAGACGAAGGGAACTGGCTGAAGTGAATGCAAAAGAGCAATTGGTAGATAATACTCAGCTGCTGAAGATTCGTATGCAGAAGAACTGGAATGATGTCGATGCAGCCTATAAGCAACTTCTACTGGCTAAGAAGAGCATTGAGCAGAGTAATGAAAATCTTAGACTCAACCGCAACTATTATCATGCCGGTACTGTTACTATGAATGATCTGCTTGATGCCCAGCAGAAATATCAGCAGTGTCGTGATAAGTATACTGACGCTTATTCAGATTTACAAACTAGAATATTAGAATATAAACAAAGTGTTGGTGAATAAGAATGATTCTTCCTGGGTAGGTTGATATTCAACCAGAGAAGTACTGTTCCTGATGAGGCTAAAAGTAAACTTATAATATGATTATTTGATGCCTGACTTTTTGGCAATATAAAATATGTCGTTTTTGAAAGAACGATTACCAATCGAATTTATAGAGTTGCTTTGCCAGTTTCTTGATGGACTTAGTATTGGGCTGTTTCCAACCCATTCTGTTCTTCGAGACAAAATGGTTCAGATCATATTGTTCACATCCTCGGCTTTGTGCAGGATCATCAATTACAGTTTCACCGAGTATAGGTTCAATGAGCAATTTTGAATTCATGGGATAGTGACAGGGATGTGCAATGTAATCCCACATCAGAGAGGTGAGATTGGAGACAAATGATGTCATCGAAGAAATCCTTTTCTGTAACATAAGCTTGAAAGTTTAGTTTAGATATCACAAATAAATGTTCAATAATTGTAATTGCAAAAGATATGCCGATTATTTAGAGAATTTTGATATCGGTTAAGTTTTAGCCTATAAATTGGAAAGATAGATTAAAATAGTAAAAGTTGAGTGGACAAATGAATATCTCAATCTGTTTTATGATAAATGTGAATCGTATATAAGGGTTTTCGATACCTTATTAATATATAAAACTTTTATCCCATGTCTGTTATTGGCTTTTTCCTGACAGAATACCGTCAAGATGTCAGCTGAGATTTTATTAAACAAAAAAAAATCAGCAAACCGTTGACACCACTCTTCGGTCCGCTGATTTAAAGCTATGACTACAAACACGGAGGAATTACCGTACTTGTTTCTTTTATTTTACGTTGCCTGTTTTTATCAGATATTCAGCTATTTGTACGGCATTTAAGGCCGCTCCCTTTCGAATCTGGTCACCCGTGAGCCAAAGGGTACAACTGTTATCATCAGCCAGATCCTTTCGAATGCGGCCTACATATACATCATCCTTTCCTGCACTTTCCAGTGGCATAGGATAAATATAGTTCTGAGGATCATCCTTCAATTGAACTCCCGGAGCTTTAGAAAGAGCTGTTCGGATCTCTTCTACACTTAAAGGACGTTCTGTTTCAAACCATACACTTTCTGAATGAGAACGAAGTGAACTGACACGTACGCAGGTTGCACTGGTGCGAACATCGCTGTGCATAATCTTCCGCGTCTCATTGTACATCTTCATTTCTTCTTTCGTATAGTCATTGGATGTCATCTTGTCAATCTGAGGGATGACATTATAGGCTAACTGGAATGGGAATTTCTTGATGGTAGAAACTTTTCCTTCTTCTACCATTTCCTTATATTGCTGTTGAAGTTCTTTCATAGCTGAAGCTCCTGCACCACTTGCACTCTGGTAAGAAGAAATATGGATTTTTTTGATATGGCTGAGTTGGTCGATAGGATTCAGAACGACGACCATCATGATAGTAGTACAGTTTGGATTGGCGATGATTCCACGTGGCCGATTCAATCCGTCTTTGGGATTAATCTCCGGTACCACCAATGGCACATCAGTGTCCATACGGAAGTGGCTGGAGTTATCAATCATGACTGCTCCGTATTTTGTGATCGTATCTGCAAATTCACCTGCTGTGTCTCCACCAGCGGATGTGAAAGCAATATCTACATCCTTAAAGTCGTCATTATGCTGTAAAAGTTTTACTTCGTAATCCTTACCCTTAAAGTTGTATTTCCTGCCTGCTGAACGATGAGAACCGAACAATACCAGGTCATCAATTGGAAAATCTCTCTCGGCGAGGATACGCAGGAACTCTTGTCCTACGGCACCACTTGCTCCTACAATAGCTACTTTCATATCTCGAAATTTTTTAATATTAATGGGATATCTCTTGCAAATGTACAACTTTTATAGTGAAAAATGTAAGGAAAAGCATCATTTTAATGAATTTATTCTCTATTTGCCATTAAACCGTAAAATCCTTGCATCTTTAAGCATGGGTTTACCTTTTTTTATTAACTTTGCAAATAAACTATATTCTCTTTTAATTTGAATTATCTTACAGGATTTGAGGAAAGGAAGAGAAATACATGACGAAAAATGATATCAATGGATACAAAAGAAGATTCAGCCCCAGTAAGTATGATTGATACGAAAGGCATAACAAAGTCCTTTGGCAAACTTCAGGTTCTTAAAGGCATTGATTTGCATGTGAATAAAGGTGAAGTGGTGAGTATAGTCGGTCCTTCCGGAGCTGGAAAGACTACGCTGCTTCAGATTATCGGGACTCTTGATCAGCCTGACAGTGGTTCTATTCTTATCGATGGAATAGATGTCAGGAAATTTTCAACAAAGAAGATGAGTGATTTTCGTAATCAGCATATTGGATTTGTGTTCCAGTTTCATCAGTTGCTTCCTGAATTCTCTGCTTTGGAAAATATTATGATTCCAGCATTTATTGCCGGACAGAGTAGAAGCAAGGCTGAGAAAAGAGCAATGCATCTGTTGAAATTTATGGGTTTGGTAGACCGGGCCAGCCATAAACCTAATGAACTTTCGGGTGGAGAAAAACAGCGTGTGGCAGTAGCAAGAGCATTGGTTAATCATCCTGATGTCATTTTGGCAGATGAACCATCCGGATCTTTGGATAGTAAGAATAAGGCTGAACTGCACCAACTCTTCTTTGATTTGCGGGATCAGACAGGACAGACATTTGTCATCGTGACACACGATGAAAATCTGGCTGCACTGACAGATCGGACTATCCACCTTAAGGATGGGCAGATTATCGGTGAAACAACAAAGGCTGATCGCTGAGATGAGAGTGGAAGCCGTAAGTCTCGGTTATTTTCTAATGAGAAAGTGATACGGACTGGAATGGAAAAACGAATAAAAGACAATCAGCATGGAAGACAAAATAGAAGAAAAAGAGGAATTCGATAGTGAGGATTTCGAGATAAAATTAGGTGATTACAATACACTTAGTGTCGTCAAGGAAGTTGATTTCGGGCTGTATCTTGATGGGGGTAAGGATGGAGAAATCCTTATGCCTAAGAAATATGTGCCTGAAGGTGCAAAACCCGGAGACAAACTCAAAGTGTTTGTCTATCTGGATTCAGAAGAACGACCGGTGGCTACAACAGAAACACCTTTGGCGAAAGTAGGCGATTTTGCCTGGCTCAAAGTGAGTTGGGTGAATCAGTTTGGTGCTTTCCTGGATTGGGGAGTAGAGAAAGATATGTTTTGTCCTTTTCGCGAGATGAAAATGCGGATGCAAATGGGACAGTATTATCTTGTTTATATTCATGTGGATCAGGAAAGTTATCGACTGGTGGCTACTGCGAAGATTGACCGGTATCTTGATCCGGTTCCGCCGGAGAAGTATCTGCCCGGAGATGAAGTGCAACTCTTAGTCTGGCAGAAAACAGATTTGGGATTCAAGGTGATTATCGATAACCTGTATCAGGGGTTGATTTATGAAGATCAGATCTTTCAGGTACTTCATTCCGGAGACCGTCTTCCGGGCTTCATTGATCAAGTTCGTCCGGACGGAAAAATAGATGTTTGTCTGCAGCAGACTGGAAAAGCTGAACGTCTTTCTTTTGCGAAAGAACTCCTGCAATATCTTCAGGAAAATGATGGATATTGTGATCTGGGAGATAAGAGTGACGCAGATGATGTATATGAACGTTTCCATGTGAGCAAGAAGGTTTTTAAAAAAGGTATTGGTGAACTTTATAAGAAAGGTCAGGTCACAGTATCTCCAACAAGTATCAGATTAGTTGATAAATAATAACGGAAGCCATATTTTGTAAGTTGGTGTTTTCGGGTATAGTTTTTTGTTTTGAACGATCGGTTTCATCAGATATTCCGATTGGCCTTGCCGTCAATCATTTCAAACATAACGATTCCTTTATTGGGACTTTGTGATGTAGCCATTGTCGGCCATATCGGCGATGCCCATTATATTGCAGCCATTTCTGTGGGAACGATGATCTTCAATGTCCTTTACTGGGTCTTCGGATTCCTTCGGATGGGGACGGGAGGAATGACTTCACAGGCATTGGGGCGTCGGGACCTGGCTGAAGATATGCGACTTCTGTTGCGTGCGCTCTCCATAGGCTTTGGTATGGGTGTGCTGTTTGTACTTCTGCAGAAGCCCGTTATAGACATTGGCTTGTGGGCGATGGGTCCTTCCGAAGGTATTTCCAGACTCTGTGAGCGTTATTGCTTTATTGTCATCTGGGGCGCACCGGCTGTCTTGAGCCTTTACGGTTTTACGGGTTGGTATGTCGGGATGCAAAACACACGCTTTCCGATGTTTGTATCTATTCTTCAGAATGTAATCAATGTGATAGCTAGTCTGTCCTTGGTATTCGGTGCCCATCTGGATATTGAAGGTGTTGCATTCGGGACGCTGATTGCCCAGTGGAGTGGTTTTCTGGTTGCAGTGTCTTTCTGGTTGATTAATTATCGGAGATTGTGGAAGCATCTGAAAGATACGGCTGGTGGCTGGAGAGGGACTCTCCAAGCTTGGGGAGAATTTTTCAAGGTTAATCGGGATATTTTCATCCGTACCGTATTTATTGTAGCCGTCTCTTTGAGTTTTACGGCTATCGGTTCCCGTCAGGGAGCCGTCATCCTTGCTGTCAACACTTTGTTGATGGAGTTCTTTACGATCTTTTCTTATTTTACTGATGGTTTTGCCTATGCCGGTGAGGCTCTGGGTGGAAAATATTATGGAGCGAAGAACGTAAAGGCTTTTAAAGATCTGGTCAAGAGTTTTTTCCAACTTGGTTTTGTCATCATGCTTCTTTTTACCCTCATCTATGCCATAGCAGGGAAACCTTTCCTGAGTTTGCTGACCAGTGACCGGAATGTCATTGAGGGCACAGCTCCTTATTTTTACTGGGCAGTGGCCATACCTTTTGCAGGGATTGCAGCCTTTCTGTTGGATGGCATTTTTGTCGGAACCATGAATACTAAAGGTCTGCTGATTTCTTCCGTCATCGCTGCCATTTGTTTCTTCGCTGTATATTTTCTGTTCCGGAATGTTTTAGGCAATCATGCTTTGTGGCTTGCTTTCGATACCTATCTTCTGGTAAGGGGAGTAGTTGAAGCAGGAATATATCTAAGGTTAAAAATTGAGAGCTGACTTCGGGCAGATTATCTGTTTTAACGTAGGGAAGACTGTTTCGCTACAAATGTAGTGATAGAAAGTGGGGGTAAGTTGGTATTTCCATCAGTCTTTTCTACAGGAGAGAGGTTTTCTGTAGTTTTATCTGAAGTCCGGTACATTTGCCACGTACAGGCAGAATTATTACTGATCGTGAAGCGAAAAGGCTTTGGCGATTTTGAATAGTTGATAGCCACTATAGCCCATGTACCATCCGTGTTTTTATAAGCTGAACACATTATGCCATTTGGATCGTTAAATCCTTCAGGTATCACGTTTTCCTGAGAATCTTTAGCCTGAATGTCATATCTTACAGCTCCCGGGCGGATGAAGCGGCTATAGTTACCGACAGCCCAGAGGAGTTTGGAATCTATTGCATAACCATCCTTTTTATCAGACGTACTGTAAGCGCGGATCAGTCCATCCTTATAGTCACCACCTACAGCACGCCACCAAGACCAGCTGCAGGCATTGCCGAACACAAGGTCATAATGTATGATTCTTGCTACATAGAGGGCTGTCTTCATGGAAAAGTCGTAGCCATTGCCACCGCCTATTTCCTTGTCATTGTCCATGATGCAGATTTCCGAGGCCCAGAATTTCAGGTTATATTTATGAAGAGAGTCACGTAGAGCCACACGGCTATCATGCATATATTGCACTGGAGTATCTGTCCAGTAATCATGCCCGGCGATCAGGTGAGCCACGTTGGGAACAGATCCAATGTAAGTTCGGATACTGTCTTTTGAGAATAGTGTCCGGATTGTGTTCCCACGTTGCCAACTGGTATGGTAAATGCCCATCAGGCAGCGCAGGTCTGAACTTTCATTTACGATGATTTTCGTGTTGACATGTTGCCGGATAAATTGTTTGCCCATGATTCTGACCAACCTGGCTATCTCTTGGTTGGTAGCAGGGGATCCTTCCTGTTTCGGCCCTTGCCAGTTCCAGTTGCCGTCCGGCTCATTCACTGGAGAGATGTAGTCAAAGTGAATGCCGTCGTGTTGTTCAAGGCCCTTCAGCGAGGTAGCGATAAACTTTGCGAACCGGCCATAGCAATTCTCGCGGAGATTCATAGTCCCGTCTCGCCCTGTGTTGGTTGCCAAACCATTCTTCGTAAAATAGACAGGCGCAGAATTCATAAAAGCCAAAAAATGTGTTACCCCTCTATCCTTGGCCAGTTTTAGAAAGTTACGCTGTCCTTGTTGTGCATCCCAGTTATAAGAGCCGTCAGGTCTTAGGAAGCATTCTGTCCGGGTAAAAGGTTGAATACGTGATGCGTCCCCCTGACCGGCACTTCCTGCTCCGAGGTTAAAGCGCCACAGTGACAATCCGATTCCAAGAGGTTTGCCCGATGCATCTCTTTTCATACTGAATAGCCAGTCTGCTATATGCTCCTGCTGTTTCTTGGGCCACAGAACCAAATATCGCATGCTCCAAGCGTCGGAAGCTCCGAAACCGTCAATAGTCTGGCAAGGCTTATTAGCAACGATTTGATAATATTCAGGGGGAACACTTGTGGCAGATTCTTTAGCGAAGGAGGGAAAAACATAAAAGCTGGTCAAGGCTATGAGAAAACTATATTTTATCATGTATAGGAATTTTTAATAATATTGAAATTATAAAGACCAGCCCTATAAGGTTGGTCTTTGCTAAACAATTTACTTACACTTAATATTATTATGCTATTAATATCCTGGATTCTGTGTAATACTCCCACCTGAAAGTGTTACTTCTGAAATAGGAATAGGGGAAAGCAAATCTCGCGGAGTTGTGAATGCGCTACCTTTGTTACTATTCTCCTTTTGGTTAGTCCTTTCATACACATCCGTTGATGTTTCCATATTATACTTTACAAAAGAACCATTCGGTCCCATTACATCTTCGATTAGCGGATTACCTTTGTCGTCTTTCCATCGGCGCAAATCATAAAGACGATTATCTTCCAGAGCTAACTCCAAACGGCGCTCTAAACGGATGGCGTCACGTAATTGTTTTCCTGTTGAGGTAACGGCTGGCAATTTCACACGGGCACGCACTTGATTGATAGCCCATTGAGCCTGAGTATCATTGCCTAAATCGTTTTCTACTTCGGCATACATTAGTAAAATATCAGCATATCTTAATATCCTATAATTCAAAGGATTTTTATCACTATCGTATGGTGTAGGACGTTCATTTACAGGTATGTAGATCTTGCGGCTGCAGCGTGCCGATTTATGTTCATTTGGCTTAACTCTATATGGCTTGGATGCACTCCATGCTGGATCGCCTGGAACAACCGTTGCACTATCCTTAATAATAGTCCATTTTAATCGAATAGAATCACCAGCATCAATAAATGCCTTTTCAAGATTGCTGGTAGGTAATCCCCAAGCCCATCCTGAGTCATTACGTGAACCGCATGTCACAGGGAGATGAAGACCTAGATTATAGGTTATATCACTATTTGTCTGTATTTCGAAAAGTGATTCTACACTATTATTGTATTTTATAGCCCAGACGTTTCCGAAATTAGGTAGAAGAGAGTATTCATGACTATTTATCACATCTTTTAAATAGGTTTCAGCTTGTTGATACTTTTCATCATACAAATACACCTTAGCCAATAAGCCTTCGGCAGCCCCTTTCGTCACACGACCCAAATCAGAACTACTTTGAGTACTTCTTAATGGTAAATGGGGGATAGCTTCTAAAAGATCTTTCTCTGCCTGAGCATAAACGTCCGACTGAGATGCACGAGTTACACCTTTAACGTCTGTCGGCATTTCCAAATGCAACATGATTGGCACTCCACCGAAATTTCTCGCAAGATCAAAATATAAATAAGCACGAATAAATTTTGCTTCTGATACTAACTGGTTCTTCAGACTATCATCACTGACGGATGCCTTTGGTATATTATCAATGCAGATATTACATCGTAGAATACCTTTATAACGAAATTGCCAAAAGTTCTGGCAATCGTTGCTGGCGCTCATGGTGTTCCCTGTATAAAAAGCCAAATCGCGATTGTCTCCGGCATCTTGGGTTGTATTCCCCATCCACATATCATCCGTACACATATCTCCTACCAAGATAAATTTTTGAGTCTGCCACCATCCACCATTCCATAATATGGATTGATAACATCCGTTCAGTTCTTTTTCGCACTCATCAGCATTCTGAAAGTAAGTATCAAAATCTTCTTTTCCTACAATAGGCTGGTCCAAAAAACTCGAACATGAAGAGCTAAGCAAAGAAACTATGCAAAGCACTATTCCAAATATATGTTTTTTCATAATTCGTATGTCTTAAACAATTAGAAATTAATATTAAGTCCAAATAAAAAAGTTCGAGGATTCGGATAACCATTATAATCTATTCCTGCCTCTGTTACACTATTACCTAATGAAGCTGCTTCCGGATCCATACCTGAATATTTTGTAATTGTAAATAAGTTTTGTGCGGAAAAAGATAAACGTATAGTTGTACTCTTTATCCAACTTTTCGGAAATGTATAACCAATTTGCAATAATTTGCAACGCAAATACGATCCGTTTTCTACAAAGAAAGTGGTTCTTCTTTAATTTAGTTGATGGAATGAGATTTATTTGTCACATAATGTCGCAGGATGACATTATATTTAATTAACTGATTATCAAAGTTTTATAACGATAAACATTAGGATATCTGACAAA
>DAIPMC010000141.1:0-4293 GCA_036768895.1 Prevotella sp.
CTTGTAAATTTTAACGTAAGGTTTGGGTATTTTAACCTATCGAAGATATTTTTATATTTTTTTAGAATCTCCTTGTAATAAAGCCATAAATTCCTGACGAGTCTTTGCTTGGTTGAAAGCTCCGCTGATGGCACTGGTGATGGTGATGGAGTTTTGTTTTTCCACTCCTCTCATTTGCATACACATGTGCTTAGCCTCAATGACAACCATTGTCCCCAAAGGCTTCAGTGTATCTTGGATGCAGTCTTTGATTTGCTCTGTGAGTCGTTCCTGAACTTGCAGACGATGACTGAAAATATCTACGACGCGGGCAATCTTACTGAGGCCGGTGATATATCCGTCAGGGATATAGGCTACATGTACCTTACCATAGAAGGGAAGGATATGATGTTCGCATAGGGAGAAGAAATCAATATCTTTGATGATAACCATCTGATTGTATTTCTCCTCAAAAAGTGCATCGGTCAGGACTTTATGTGGATCCTGAGAGTATCCACGTGTAAGAATCTGCATAGCTTTAGCTACGCGCATGGGGGTCTTTAATAGCCCTTCTCTCTGAGGATCCTCTCCAAGGAGATGTAGAATATCTTTATAATGGTCGGCTAATTCCTGAAGTCCTGGTCTGAAATCTGTTTCTGGATTCATGTTTTCTCTCTTAAATCATTATTTTGGTATCTGAAGGGTGTGGAGATTTGATGCTGGTTTTAATTGCTTTTTATCTCTGTACTGTAATCATTCCCTTTACCAAAGAGGCTGAACGATATCCCATTGCTCTGATCTGATGCAGCATTTTCGTGGCTTCATCAAGACCCCGGAAATTACCTACCCTGCAGATCCATCTTGGAGAGTAGAAGTGTACATATACAGGTTGGTCCGGATATCTCATCTTAATAGTATTACCGGCTTTTTGAGCTGCTATACGATCTTTTCTTGAATTTCCTCCGGCAAAAGCTTGAACTCGATATCCTGTAGTTCTATAACTATGACGCATCACTTTTTTACGCATGTCGATGACTGGAATATCAAAATCTTCATTGGTGTTGATCATCGTATCCTGTTTGTGGGGCTTGTGATGAGCATCCTTCTTTTCTGAAATATCCCTGTTATCTTGTGCTTTTTCTGTGATCTCTGTATTTCTGTTTATCTCATGCTCCTTATTTTCTTCCTTGCCGATGGAGTGTTCATTTACAGATAGATTATTCTTTCCCTTAGCATGATCAGATGCGTTCTGATGATATTCTTCTGACTTCTTGCCATTGTGATTCTGATGTGAAGGTGAGGTCTTCTGGCTATTTTTACCGTTAACCAATTCGTCGATATCTTTGCTCTGGTTAACAGTCACAACTCCTTTTCCCTGGACATTCTTCTGCAGATGGTCTATAATATTCTGGGCATTTACAGAAATGACGGGGCATAGAATCATGAAAATGAACGTGACGAATTGTTTCATTGTCTATTGATAATATTATTTATAAAAGAATGGAAGTCGTGTATGCTTTCCAGCATAGGCACGACTTGCAAATCAAAAGATTTACTGTTATTTTTTCCAGGCATCAATGATACCCTTGAAACTATCAGCTTTTAAGGATGCTCCACCTATCAGGCCACCATCGATGTCAGGTTTGGAGAAGAGCTCAGGTGCATTAGAAGCTTTACAACTGCCTCCGTAGAGAATAGAAGTGTCTTCAGCGACTTGCTTGCCATATTTTTCAGCAACGGTAGAGCGGATGTAGGCCAACATTTCTTCAGCTTGATCGGCTGTGGCAGTTTTACCTGTTCCAATAGCCCAGATAGGCTCATAGGCGAGGATGATATTCTTCCATTCATCTTCTGTCAGGTTGAATACAGAACCTTCGAGTTCTGCCTTGACTACTGCATTTTGTTTATTGGCTTCACGGTCAGTAAGTGTTTCTCCACAGCAGAAGATTACTTTCAGTCCATTCTTCAATGCGAGTTGAACTTTGTCCTTCAGGGTTTCAGGAGTTTCCTTGTAATACTGACGGCGTTCAGAGTGACCCAGGATGACATATTGTGCTCCTGTGCTCTTCACCATCTCTGCACTTACCTCACCTGTGAAGGCTCCCTTTTCCTTATCTGCGCAGTTTTCGGCACCAAGTCCTACAATGTTCTGGTCGAGGAATTGTGCAATACTAGCCAGGTGAATGAAAGGTGTGCAGATGATAACATCACAGTTAGGCTTGTCTGCCTTCAGTTCACTGTTGATGGCTTTTGCTAATGTGATACCGTCTTGCAGGTTCATGTTCATTTTCCAGTTACCTGCTACAATTTTCTTTCTCATTTTTCTTTTTTGTTTAAAAAGTTGATTTATCTTATCTGTATCTTTTTTTTCTTTGTTTCTTACCCATTTGCCCCAGGCCCATAAACGATCAGCAAGTACAAACAGGAAAAGCGGAATTAAAAACCAAAGAAGAATCTTTGTGATTTTCTTCGCAATGGAGTTTCCCGGTGTTTGGCCGATTTTTGATAGCTCAAGTGGTTGTGTCAATTCTCCTTCATTAGGAAGTTCATTATGACTCCATTTGCGGATGATAGTACCGTTCTTGAGGAGGATCAGTCCCGGATTGCTGCGGATGATGGTTTTCAGTGTTGTGCCATCAGTCGTACAGAACGGATATTCTGCTCCGGTCAGATCTATCCAGCGTTTTATTCCTTTTTCATTACTTGCCGTTAGGCAATAGAAAGGATAGTCATGAGACTGTGCATACTCATAGAGTATATTGATCGGCCCGAAGTCTTCATCATTAGCGTGTTCCAGATAGGGAGCAATCAGAAGGAAAGTATAACCTTTATGGTCAAGTACCTGTGGGGTAATATCTTTTCCCGTTAGTCTCGTTTCTATACTGAAATCATGAATGGGAGGAATATAACCTGCTGAGATTTGTGTAGTTTTACTGTCAATGAACTTCCACGAAGAATCGGGATAGTTGTTGATGTTAAATTCCTTGCGTTGCCCGTTTTTCTCCAGAATGAAAGTTGTCTTGAACTTCGGTTGAGGTGCTCCTTTTGGAATTGACATTCCCTCTTTGATGTTTGCGCCTATGTGATAGGGCCGGAAATCAAATATAGGCAGATACCATAAACTCAAAATACTTGAGGAAAGTATAAATAGAATGGTCCAGTTGATGGCGATCCATTGATTCGTTCTCGAGATGAACCGGACCATGCGCAAAGGCCATCTGAGGAGGACTGCAGCACATGCCAGGAGTACGATGTTTTTCCCGAAAGTCTGTGCATTTGTCAGATGTATTGCATCACCGAAGCATCCGCAGTCTTGTATGGGATCTTTGACAACCAGCCAGAGCGTGATCAGGGTCATGGCAATCATGAATATGAAGATGATCCTGGAGCATAATCTCCTTCGGATTGCCAGTAGAATGAAGAAGCCCAGACAGAATTCCAACGTAGAGAGCAGTACGGAAACAGTCAGTGTAGACCAATCTGGAAACATACCTTGTAGACCTATTGCCTCGAGGTAGTCCTGTATCTTATACTGAGTGCCAAGAGGGTCAATGGCTTTTACATATCCGGAAAAGATGAATGTAATGCCAAGTATCAACCGACACAGGTTAGTCAGTATAGTCTTTAATTTTCCCACAATTCTTCATCTTTTCAAACTTGAAGCTTTATTTCTGCAATCGTATTGCTCCGAATACGGCATAGTTGATAATATCCATATAGTTGGATGCGATGCCTTCGGAGACTTTTGCTGTCCCGTCGTGGTCCTCTATTTCCTTGATGCGTTCTATTTTTGTGAGGATAAAATCTGTATAACTGCTTATTCTCATTGAGCGCCATGCTTCTCCGTAGTCATGGTTTTTTAGTTGCATCAGTTCCAGACATTCCTGAGCGTGTTTGTCATATAGGCTCAGAGCGTTTTCTTCACTGATATCTACCGTATCGGAGAATCCTTTCTCTAACTGAATGACTCCGATGATTCCGTAGTTGATCAGCGCCAAGAATTCAGGTCGGATACCTTCTCCTACCCAACTTTTCTTTGCGATTCCCAAAGAGCGGATGCGTTTGGCTTTTATAAATAGTTGGTCAGTGAGTGAAGACGGTCTGAGAATTCTCCAGGATGCTCCATAGTCTTTCAGTTTATCTGCGAAAGTATCACGGGCTTCTTCCATTACGTCCTTAAACTCCTGCTGTGTATCTTTTGTATCTGATGATTCTTGTCCCATAATGATTATCTATGATTTTAAACCATATCTCATTTGCAAATTTAATCAATTCCAATGAAATGACCAAAAAAAATGAGCCTAAGGATTTTTT
>DAIPMC010000029.1:0-3433 GCA_036768895.1 Prevotella sp.
ATGCCATTGTGGTGGTTGAGGCGGTTCATGCTAAACTGGATCAGGGATACAAGAGTTCTTTGACTGCGGCTATTGATGCCATGAATGAAATTTCTGGAGCTATTATCTCAATTACCCTGGTAATGGCTGCGGTGTTTATCCCGGTGTCATTTGTCGGTGGAATATCCGGAACTTTCTATAAGGAGTTCGGTATTACGATGGCTATCAGTATCGTCATTTCTGCGTTGAATGCCTTGACGCTATCACCTGCACTTTGTGCGATATTCCTGAAACCTAAGGCGGATGGGGATAAAGAGAAGAAGATGTCATGGATTGATCGTTTTCATGCAGGGTTCAATGCTACCTATGATAAAGTACTGGTGAAGTATAAGAGGGGCGTAGAACGTGTGATCAACCATCATGTTATTACTGGCATCATTGTTATCGTCGGTATAGTTGCTCTGGTTGTTCTGATGTCTGTTACGAAGACTGGACTTGTCCCTGACGAGGATACTGGTACTCTGTTTGTTACGACTTCTTTACCTCCAGGTACATCTATGGAACGTACCAAAGAAGTATGTGGTCAGATTGACAATATGCTGGCTGACAATCCGGCAATAGAAACACGAGAGAAAATCGTGGGATACAGTTTTATAGCCGGCCAGGGTTCTAATCAGGCAACTTTCGTGGTTAAACTAAAACCATATAAAGATCGTCCGAGTGGTTTCTTTTATAATCTTGAAGGACTTTGGCATGGTGATGGACTGATGCGCTTCTTTGTCAATCCGATGTCCAATACTTCCGTATTGGGGATGATTTATAAGCAGACGGCTAGTATAAAAGGTGCGCAAGTACTTGCATTTGCTCCGCCTATGGTACCTGGCTTCGGTGCTTCCAACGGATTGACCTTTGTCGTTCAAGACAGAACGGGTGGGGATTTGAATAAATTCTTTACGATTACTCAGCAATATTTAAAGACGTTGAATAGTCGCCCGGAGATCAGCAACGCCATGACATCTTATAATCCTAATTATCCACAATATATGGTTAATGTGGATGTTGCAAAATGTAAGGAAGGTGGTACTTCACCGGCTGCTGTTCTGGCTACTCTTCAGGGTTATTATGGGGGAATGTATGCGTCTAACTTCAACCTCTATGGTAAATTGTATCGTGTGATGATTCAGGGAGAAGTGGCAAGCAGAATGCGTCCAGACGGACTCTCTAAGATTTATGTCCGGACAACCGATGGAATGGCTCCTATCAGTTCATTCATAACGTTACAACGGGTATACGGACCTGCTAATATCGGCCGCTTCAATATGTTTACTAGTATCGATATTAATGCTAGCCCTTCTACAGGTTATTCCTCAGGTCAGGCTTTGAAAGCAGTACAGGAAGTTGCTAAACAGACTTTGCCGGCAGGTTATACGATTGACTATTCCGGATTGACTCGGTCAGAGGCTCAATCTTCTAATACGACAGGGCTCATCTTCCTCCTTTGTATTGTCTTTGTCTATCTGATTCTGAGTGCACAATATGAGAGTTATATCTTGCCTTTGTCGGTAGTGCTTTCTGTGCCGTTCGGTCTAGCGGGAGCATTCTTGTTTACCAATATCTTCGGGCATTCTAATGATATCTATATGCAGATCTCGTTGATTATGCTGATTGGTTTATTGTCCAAGAATGCGATTTTGATTGTGCAGTTTGCTCTTGAACGGCGTAAGACAGGTATGGCTATTAAGTATAGTGCTATCCTGGGTGCCGGTGCTCGACTCCGCCCGATCTTGATGACTTCTCTGGCTATGATCATTGGTCTGTTGCCATTGATGTTTGCCAGTGGAGTAGGTAAGAACGGTAATGAAACTTTGGGTGCTGCTGCCGTAGGTGGTATGTTGATTGGTACTTCAATCCAGATTTTCATTGTTCCGGCTTTGTTTGCTGTCTTTGAATGGCTACAGGAAAAATTCAAACCGTTAAGGTTTGATGATGAGAAGGTTTCTGAAGAAGTAACTCAGGAGTTGAAACAGTATGCTAATTTCCCTACTCAGGGTGAAGTTAAATAAGGAAGGTAAATTTATGAAGAAACCAAATATAATCGTTATAGGCTTTGCAGCTCTGGCTCTTACCGGTTGCAAAAGCCTTTACGGAACTTATGAACGCCCGGGCGTGAACACAAAAAGCCTCTTTCGGGATAGTGCCTCTGTTGCCGATACGCTAGCGGTGAAGGATACTTCTAACTTTGGCAATCTACCGTGGCGTTCTGTCTTTACCGATCCGCTGTTGCAGGATCTGATAGAGAAAGGATTAAGAAATAATCCGAATTTACTGAATGCTGCAATTAATGTACAGGTAGCAGAAACTCAACTGAAGTCTGCGAAGTTGGCCTTTTTACCGGGGTTCTCTTTTACTCCTAAAGGTACAATCTCTTCCTGGGATGGCAATAGAGCTAATAAGATTTATTCTTTGCCCGTAAATGCAAGTTGGGATGCTGATATCTTCGGAACACTTACAGCTTCTAAACGTAGTGCACAGATGGCTCTTCTGCAGAGGAAAGATTATCAGGTGGGCGTACAGACTCAATTGATTGAGAATATTGCGAATCTGTATTATACCCTTGAGATGCTTGACAAGCAGGTGAAGATGGTCGATGATATGGCCGGACTGACTAAAAGTACCTGGGATATCATGAAGTCTGAAAAGGAATTGGGACGTGTCCGTTCTACTGGCGTAGAGAGTGCTGAAGCTAACTACTATTCCGTACTGACTCAGAAGACGGATTTGCTGCGTCAGATTAGGGAAACTGAGAATTCTCTGTCTATTCTTCTCGGTGAACCTGCTCACTCCATTCCTCGTGGCAAACTTGATCAGGAGAGCCTGCCATCTGAGTTCTCTATGGGCGTTGGTATTCAGCTACTGCGTAATCGTGCTGATGTTCATGCAAACGAGATGGCCCTTGCAGGATGTTTCTATAATATAGAAGAGGCTCGGAGTCGTTTCTATCCTGCATTGAACATTTCTGCCAGCGGGGCTTTTACCAATAATGGCGGCTTGGGTATTACTAATCCTGGAAAATTGCTGCTTTCTGCTGTTGGGGCCTTGACTCAGCCCATCTTTATGAAGGGACAACTGGTAGCCGGACTGAAAGTTGCAAAGGATCAGTATCAGGTGGCTTACAACGATTGGCAGAATTCTATCCTTAAAGCTGGGAGTGAAGTCAGCAATGCTCTGGTCTTGTATAATTCTTCTGCAGAAAAGAGTGCTATCGAAACGAAGCAAATTGATGTGCTGAAGAAAAATGTCGAGGATACAAGGGCTCTGATGGGACAGTCGAATACGACATATCTTGAAGTGATTCAGGCACAGTCTAGTCTTCTCAATGTAGAACTTTCTAAGGTGGCTGATGATTTCTATAAGATGCAGGCAGTAGTGAATCTCTATTCTGCTTTGGGCGGAG
>DAIPMC010000029.1:3550-13988 GCA_036768895.1 Prevotella sp.
AGTGATAAAGCTGTTATCGGACCTGATGTGAAGGTTGGTGATCATGTAACTATTGGTCCTTTTGTTTCCATTTTCGGAGATGTGGTCATAGGTGATGATGTGACTATCTATCCTAATGTGAGTATATCTGGAAAAATAGTTATTGGCAATCGCTGTACACTTTTCCCCAATGTAAGCATCATGAGCGGTACCCGACTGGGGGATGATAATATGGTATGCCAGAATAGTGTGCTTGGGGCTCTTCCTCAAGACTTTAGTTTCCATGGCGAGGAAACAGAGTTGATTATTGGCAATCAGAATATTATCCGTGAAAATACGGTGATAAACCGTGCTTCTCATACAGGTGGGCAGACGGTTATCGGTAATAATAACTTCCTGATGGAAGGCACTCATATCTCTCATGATACGAAAGTAGGTGATAATTGTGTATTTGGATATGGCACCAAGATAGCCGGTAGTTGTGAGATCGCAGACCGGGCGATATTTTCATCCAGTGTGATTGAGAATAGCAGCACTCGAGTAGGTGTAGGGGCTATGATCCAGGCGGGAACGACTTTCTCAAAGGACGTCCCTCCTTACATCGTTGCCGGTGGCAACCCTGTGAAATTTAATGGGATCAATTCTGTGATGATGACCTCATTCGGCGTAGAAAAGAAAATCCAGAATCATATAGCTAATGCTTATAGACTGGTGTTCCATAGCCAGAATAGTGTGCTTGATGCTGTACTTCAGATCAAAGACCAGGTGCCGGATGGACCAGAGATTCGCAATATCGTCAATTTTATCGATGCTTCCCAACTGGGTATTATCGGGAAAATATGGTGACCGGAATCTCTCTGGTTTAAGTAAAATTCTCTATATTCCTCATGTCTGCTGCATACAGATGTGAGGAATATTCGTAAATAGGTGTCTTGTCAATAGGAAGCAGTACAAATCAAGCCTTCCAGTTTTACCATGTCTCGTATGGTATTCAACTCATCGTGAGTGGCTTTCCTGAGATCCAGGTCTGGCGTCTCACGGTCAATGGTATAGATCATCACTTCTTTGGGGGATATATCTATGAGTGCCTTTATCCAGGGCTTGACATATTCGTCGCCGGTGTTATCAACACTTTTCCCGTTGATGGTGCCTTTCATAAACATCGTTTGTATAATCAGGCGTCCATGAAAACTTTTCAGTCCTTCTATTATCCTTTGTACATGATAGTTGGCGCTTGTAGGACGATTGACTAATTGAATGTATTCCGGATTGACAGTATCCAACTTCAGGATATTGTTATCTACTTTCATCAGGGCTCCGTGTACGTCTCCTCGAAAAATCCGGGTGGCGTTGCTCAGTACGGATATTTTCGCTTTTGGACAAAACTGATTACGTAAAGTGATGGTATCATCTATGATTCCTGCAAAATCCGGATGCCCGGTGGGTTCACCATTACCTGCAAAAGTAAGAACGTCGGGGTGTTCATCGTTTTGATGCATCTCTCTTAGTTTTGACTCCAGGGCCTTAGTGACTTCTTCTCGGGTTGGACGCCGTGTCGTCGTTCTGCGGTCTTTGTTAAACCCGCATTCGCAGTAAATACAGTCAAAATTGCATATCTTTCCATCTGCCGGCATCAGATTAATACCGAGAGAAAGACCAAGTCTGCGACTATGTACGGGACCATATATGGGGGATGGATAAATTGTTGTACTCATTGTCGTTTTGGAATTAAATATTGCCACCGGCAATATGTGTTGTAATTCTGCAAAGGTAGAAAATTAATTTGAACGGAACTTCCTGATTGGGAATTTCCATGTTAATACTCGTTAAACGGTTGCGTTTTAAAAGCTTTTATAGTATATTTGCAAATCAAATAGGTAAATGTTGCTCTTTTTTGAAGTTGTCTTTCATTGGAGGATAGAGTGAGTGACATGCAGAAGATATTTCTAAAATACCCTTGGTAAGGATGGGAAAGAATCGCCAAAACTCCCGTAATCGTCATGGATTACAGGTTGTTACTCTATGTATAAGTACCGCTATGGTACTCGTTTTGCTAGGATTAGTTGTCTGTTCTACATTGTTGGCACGGAATCTGTCAACGTATGTAAAGGAGAATTTTGTAGTCCAGATGATGCTTGATCAGGATATGACCGCTCCTGAAGCTCAACAGATTTGTAACAAGTTGAAGACGCGTCCTTATGTCAACAGTTTCCATTATATCAGTAAGGAAGAGGCTTTGAGAGAGGGGACTAAAGACTTAGGGGCTGACCCGAGTGAATTTGCAGGGGTGAATCCTTTTCTTTCTTCTATCGAAATTACGATGAAGGGAAATTATGCAAATGATGATTCTCTCAGATGGATATCCAAGGAACTGAAGGCTTACCCTAAGGTCAGTGAAATCGATTATCAGAAAGACTTGATTAATGAAGTCAATGAGAATATAGCTAAAATCAGTGTTGTTTTGCTTGTCATCGCGGTGTTGCTTACTTTCGTGTCTTTCTCTTTGATCAGCAATACGGTTCGATTGGGAATTTATTCCCGCAGGTTCTCTATTCATACGATGAAACTTGTGGGGGCTTCCTGGGGATTTATCCGAAAACCTTTCATTACTGATGCTATTCTTGTTGGACTGATCGCTGCGTTCCTATCTTGTGTTATCTTGGGTTGTGGGCTTTATGCTCTTTATTGGTATGAACCTGGGGTCCTTACTATCCTGACGTGGCGTGAGATAGCGATTACTGGAGTATCAGTGTTCCTTTTTGGAATGGTTATCACTGCTATCTGTGCAAGTATCTCCGTAAATAAGTTCTTGAGAATGAAGGCTGGGGAGTTGTACAAGATCTGATGCTGCTTCTATTCTATATAAAATTAAGGAGAAATCATTTAAAAACTTATGGATAAAAGAAATTATGCATTCGATAAAGTCAATTTTATCTTGTTGGCTGTCGGCATGTTAATTGTGGTCATCGGTTTTATGCTGATGGCTGGACCTGGTTCTAATGAAACGCATTTCGAACCTTCGATTTTCAGTGTCAGGAGAATAAAGGTTGCTCCTGTGGTGTGCCTTGTTGGCTTTTTGTCTATGATTTATGCTGTTGCCAGAAAACCTCATGACCGGAAAAATTCAGACAAGGTGTCGGATTTAAAAGACTCTCAGGTGCTTGATGAGCCTTCTGACGACAAACATTAATTCATTATCGGAATTTTTCTTATGACTTTATTTCAAACTATTATTATATCTATCGTAGAGGGCTTGACGGAGTTTCTTCCGGTTTCTTCTACGGGACACATGCTTATTGCTGAAAATCTTCTGGGTGTACAGAATTCAGCTTTTGTCAGGGCTTTTACTATTATTATACAGTTTGGTGCAATTCTATCAGTAGTTGTACTTTATTGGAAACGTTTTTTCCATCTTGATCATTCTTCTGCCCCCGCAGATAGTAATAACTGGAAGAAATTCAAGCATAAGTGGAATTTCTATTGGATGTTGCTCGTTGCTTTCGTTCCTACTGCTGTTATTGGTCTTGTTATGAAAAAGTCGGGAGCCATAGATTTCTTTCTTGATCCCTCACATGCCATTTGGATTGTTCCGTCGACACTTATTGCCGGTGGAATATTTATGTTGTTTTGCGATCGGATTTTTAATAAAGGCAGAGATGAGAATCGGATAACGGAAAAGCGTGCCTTCTGGGTTGGTGTTATTCAGTGTATCTCTATGATCCCCGGTGTGTCCCGCAGTATGTCAACTATAGTTGGGGGAATGTCTCAGAAACTGACTCGAAAGAATGCGGCTGAGTTTTCTTTTTTCCTCGCTGTTCCTACTATGGCTGCTGCTACTGGACTTGATGTTCTTGAACTTTTTGTCGGTGGCAATGCTGTAGGTACAGGTTGGGCCAGTGCTCATAATCTTTTTCTGCTTGTAGTAGGATGCGCCGTCGCCTTTATCGTTGCTCTGTTTGCAATGAAGTGGTTTGTTTCTTTCCTTACCAAGTATGGTTTCCGGCTCTTTGGCTGGTATCGTATTCTAGTTGGTGGAATTATTCTGACCCTTTTGTTTATGGGACATTCACTTGTCATATTTAATTGATGGATTTTATCAAGGGGGAGATCTTTGCTGTAGATAAACCTTATAGGATATCAAGTTTCGGCGCTTTGGCCCATGTCCGGTATTTGCTTAAAAAATACTTGCACCATAAAGTGAAAATAGGCCATGCAGGCACACTGGACCCTTTGGCTACAGGTGTGCTGGTCCTCTGTACCGGTGAAAAGACCAAACAGATAGAGCAACTCCAACAGGGGACAAAAGAATATGTCGCAACGCTTCAACTTGGGGCTACTACTCCAAGTTATGACAGGGAACAAACGGTAGACCATACTTTCCCGACGTGCCAGATTTCCAGGGATAAGATACTGGTGGCTTTGCAATCATTTATTGGCGATATCTTGCAGACCCCTCCTTCTTACAGTGCTGTGAAAATCAATGGTGACCGAGCTTATGAATTGCGTAGAGCCGGAAAGAAAGTGGAGCTGAAACCGAAGTTGGTTCATATTGACAGAATCGAACTTGTTGATTTCAAATCTGAAGTCATGCAGATGACTATCCGCGTGGTTTGCGGAAAGGGAACTTATATACGGGCTCTGGCTCGTGATCTGGGTAGAAAACTTGATAGTGGTGCTTTTCTTACTTCACTTTGTAGAACGAAATCAAGTGGATTTTCTTTGGCCGATAGTGTTGATTTTGATCACATTGATGGTTGGTTGAGAAGTAGGATAGCTCCAGAAAATTATGAATCGAAAAACCTTTTAGGTAAAAAGAAAGGAGAATAGGAAGTGATATGAAATTATCTCAGTTTAAATTTAAATTGCCGGAGGAACTTGTGGCACTGTACCCACATCAGTCGCAACATACTATTACTAAAAAGGATGGTACGAAAGAAACGTTTACGGTGACGCGTTCTGATGAATGCCGGTTAATGGTGGCTCACAAGAAATCCGATAAGATAGAGATGTTCAAAAAGGGAGCAAAGGGAAAACCTGTTAAGGGTGAATTTCTCTCTTTTGGAAACATACTTGACTATTTTGATGAGGGTGATGCCTTTGTTTTCAATGATACAAAGGTCTTTCCGGCTCGTCTCTATGGTACTAAAGAAAAAACGGATGCAAAGATCGAGGTGTTTCTTCTGCGTGAACTTAACCAGGAAATGCGCTTATGGGATGTCTTGGTAGAGCCGGCTCGGAAGATTCGTATAGGCAACAAACTCTTTTTTGATGATACAGGTACGATGGTAGCTGAGGTTATCGATAATACGACAAGCCGTGGACGTACGCTCCGTTTCCTTTATGATAGTCCTCATGAGGAATTCAAACGTAACCTTTTTGCTTTGGGTGAGGCTCCGTTGCCAAAATATGTGATTGACAGGCGGGATAATCATCATGCCACATCGGATGACTTGACTAATTTCCAATGTGTATTTGCTAAAAAAGAGGGGGCTGTGACTGCTCCTGCAACAGGACTTCACTTCAGCCGTGGACTCATGAAGATGATGGAGATTAAAGGTATTCATTCTGCCTTTATCACTTTGCATTGTGGACTGGGTAATTTCCATGAGATTGAAGTAGAAGACCTGACAAAGCACAAGATGGATTCTGAAGAGATGTTCGTCGGTAAGGAAGCATGTGACCTGGTTAATGATTCAAAGAGAAATGGCCATCATGTTTGTATAGTAGGAGCAAGTGTGGCAAAGGCTACAGAGACTGCTGTGGGAACGGATGGACTTTTAAAGGAGTACAATGGATGGACAAACAAGTTTATCTTCCCACCGTATAATTTTGGCTTGGCTGACAGTATGGTAGTTAATTTCTATCATCCTGAATCTCCTTTGCTGATGAGTACAGCTGCTTTTGGTGGTTATGATCTCATTATGAAGGCTTATAGTCTGGCAATTAAAAACGGTTATAAATTCGGTTGCTTCGGAGATTCTCTTCTCATCGTTAATGACTGATAGCTTTTGCTTACAGTAGGATGATGTCGTGATTGAGGTTTGTAATTGGATGATTGGAATCCGTTTTTCTAAAATTCATTGAAATGCATCGGATATATATCGGACTGGGTTCTAATCTCGGTAATCGTAAGAAGAATATTGATGAGGCCATCACTCGTATCGGCGAACGTGTTGGTACGGTTGACCGGTGTTCTTCTCTGATAGAGACAAAGCCCTGGGGCTTTCGTTCTTCTCATGATTTCATGAATTGCTGTATAGAGGTCCGTACTCAACTTACTCCGAGAGGAGTGCTGGATACTACCCAATATATTGAGCGGGAACTTGGTCGGCATGAGAAGAGTAAGAATGGGATTTATTATGATCGTGTCATAGATATTGATATCTTGCTTTATGATCATGTAAAGGTTGATGAACCTGATTTGAAGATTCCTCATCCATTGATGCTTGAACGTGATTTTGTGATGAAACCTTTGAAGGAGATTCTACCTGTAGACAGAAAATAAGAATTGGTCCTTGCAGAAGGATAATCTACCAAATCTACAGATAATCATAAATTTAAAAAAATAAAAGGCCCGACATGTTTTGATGCCGGACCTTTTATTTTTCTCGTACAAGTATTATTTGCGGAGACCTAAAGCCTTGATAACTGCACGATAGCGTTCAATATCGCGGTCATACAAGTAGTTGAGCAAAGCACGACGCTTTCCTACCAACTGGGTCAGGGAACGGGTTGTAACATAGTCCTTGTGATTGCTCTTGACATGCTCTGTCAAATGTTTGATACGATAAGTGAACAGTGCAATCTGAGCTTCAGAGGAACCGGTGTCTTTTTCATCTTTGCCGTACTTCTTGAAGATCTCTGCCTTTTTTTCTTTCTGTAAATACATGATTAAAAGGATTAATTTGTTAATGTAATCACATCCTTCGAGCGCTCTCTGCCTTAATCCAAACAGAACGCTGTCGAATGCACCGGAAAATCCGGAATGGGTGCAAAGTTACGAATTATATTCGAGAATATGGGCCTGTTTAATCAGGAATTTTGTACTAATTTGCACTTTTAACATTTTGTTTCATGATATTCTTATCTCCTGTAGCCTCGTTGTCAAACTTTTTTTGTAATTTTGCAGTCGAAATTTTAAGGTAAAGTAAGAAATGCAAGACATTAGAAATGTTGCTGTTATTGCACACGTTGACCACGGAAAAACAACTTTGGTTGACAAGATGTTGCTCGCTGGTAAACTGTTCCGTGACGGCCAGGATGAAAGCGGTGAAGTATTGGACTCCAATGATCTGGAGCGTGAACGAGGAATTACGATTCTCTCGAAAAACGTCTCAATGAAGTGGAAAGATGTAAAAATCAATATATTGGATACACCGGGGCATTCTGACTTTGGCGGTGAGGTTGAGCGTGTGCTCAATATGGCTGACGGTTGCTTGCTCTTGGTTGATGCTTTTGAAGGCCCTATGCCCCAGACTCGTTTCGTGCTGCAGAAAGCACTCAAACTCGGGTTGAAACCGATCGTAGTAGTCAATAAGGTTGATAAACCGAACTGCCGTCCTGAAAAGGTCGCTGAAATGGTCTTTGACTTGATGTGCGATCTCGACGCGACAGAAGAACAACTGGAGTTTCCTGTTGTTTATGGCTCTGCTAAACAGGGATGGATGAGTGCAGACTGGAGGAAGCCTACTGACAATATAGATTATCTTCTCGATAAGATCGTAGAAGTGATTCCTGCCCCGAAGCGCCTAGAGGGTACTCCGCAACTTTTGATTACGTCTCTCGATTATAGTACTTATACGGGTCGTATCGCTGTTGGACGTATCAAGCGTGGAGTATTGAAAGACGGTATGAATGTGACTGTTTGCCACCGTGACGGCTCTCAGGAGAAATGTAAGATCGGCGAACTGCATACCTTTGAGGGTATTACACATAAGCGAACTGACGAAGTAAGCAGTGGTGATATCTGTGCTGTGATCGGTATTCCTAACTTTGAGATTGGAGATACGATTACAGATTATGAGAATCCGGAACCTTTACCTCCTATCGCTGTGGATGAGCCTACCATGAGTATGCTCTTTACAATCAATGATTCTCCTTTCTTTGGCAGAGAGGGTAAATTCTGTACTTCCCGGCAGATTGGAGACCGTTTGCACCATGAACTGGAACGTAATCTGGCTCTACGTGTTGAGGATGTGGAAGGATCGAGAGATAAATGGATCGTCAGTGGCCGTGGTGTGCTGCACCTTTCTGTGCTGATTGAGACCATGCGCCGTGAAGGCTATGAACTTCAGGTGGGACAGCCTCAGGTTATTTATAAGGAAATTAATGGCAAGAAGTGTGAGCCTATTGAGGAATTGACAATCAATGTTCCGCAGGATTATTCTTCTAAGATGGTGGATATGGTAACCCGCAGAAAGGGTGAACTGATCAGCATGGATACTGAAGGTAGTCGTGTGAATATTACTTTTAATATTCCTGCACGTGGCATCATCGGACTTCGTACGAATGTGCTGACTGCTTCTCAGGGTGAAGCTATCATGGCTCACCGCTATAAGGAGTATCAACCGTATAAGGGGGAGATCGTACGCCGTACCAATGGTTCTATGATTGCTATGGAGACAGGTACTGCCTATGCATACGCTCTTGACAAACTTCGGGATCGTGGCAAGTTCTTCATTGATCCGGGTGAGGAAGTTTATGCCGGTGAGGTTGTAGGTGAACATGTTCATGAAAAGGACTTGGTAGTAAACGTTACGAAGGCAAAACAGTTGACTAACGTGCGTGCCAGTGGTTCTGATGAGAAGGCCCGGGTGATTCCGAAGACGGTGATGAGCCTTGAGGAATGTCTTGAATACATCAAGGAAAACGAGTACGTCGAGGTTACACCGAAGAGTATGCGTATGCGTAAGATGCTCTTGGATCACCTGGAGCGTAAGCGCGCAAATAAGAATTCTGAGGAATAAGAGGATGCTCTGAGAGGAGCTTCCGTATAGGAATAAGGGAGAATTTAAATCATTTTCTGTGATAGGATATAGGTGATTTCAGTTCTCCCTTTGCTTTTACATAATACTGGTCCATACTTTGATTCTTACTTTCTGATAGATCTTGCAGTGCCTTTTGCCGCTTTGATACTTACGGTATTTAACAACTATAGCTTATGAAACGTCTTTTATTCATGTTGACAATTCTGGTCTCGGCTTTGACAATCAATGCTCAACCGGAAGCAGGGACTTTTTCTGTTATCCCTCGTGTAGGTGTAAGCATCACCAATGTAAGCAGCAATATTCTGAAATTCGATTTTTCGGAGGATATCAGGAATTCTCAGTTTAAACCGGGATATATGGCTGGTGTTGATCTCCAGTACCAGATTATGAAAAACATTGCTGCTTCTGCTGGGGCTTTTTATGCTCTTCAGGGTTGTAAATACAAGGATATAGGAAATATAAAGGAAGAGCAGGGGAGTACTTCTTTCAGTGGTGCCTCTGACTGCCATGTCAATTTGGGATATGTCAATGTCCCGTTGATGATACACTGGTATGTATATCAGGGACTGGCTTTGCAGACGGGACTGCAGATGGGCTTTCTGGTGAATGCCAAATCTCATCATACGGATACGGAATATACGGAAACGAAGGATGAGAGTGGAAAGATCGAGCGCACGTATCTGAAAGACGCAGACGGTAATCTCCTGAAAGATCACCTGTATACTTCTAACATAAAGGATCAACTGAGGTCTACGGACTTTTCGGTCCCTGTAGGCTTGTCTTATGAGTATATGAATGTTGTACTTGATGCCAGGTATAATATCGGATTGAGGAAAATCTATAAATCCGGTGGTCATCATCGCAACGAAGTGTTCCTCTTCTCTGCAGGTTATAAATTTAATCTGTAGAAATCAGAATTATTCTGCCTGAACTTTTATTTCGGATAACTCAGATTCTCCGGATGGATGCTCTCCAGTATCTCAGTCAGGAATTTTCTTGACTCCCATTTTGCCATGGGCAGGTCGTGAAGGAGATAGTTACCGCAGTCTTTTGGTAACGCTCCCGGTATATCACCTTCGAAATCGGCTATGAATTGGAAAGTTCTTTTTATGAGGTCTACAATATCCTTGCTTTCCAGATCCCCTTTCAGAATACAGTAGAAACCGGTAAGACAACCCATCGGCCCCCAATAGAGGACGCTGTCTTTCCATTCTGGATCGTTGCGCAGGAAAGTTGCACCAAGGTGCTCTATAGTGTGGCTCGCACCTGCATGAAGGACAGGTTCTCTGTTCGGCTCTTTCATGCGGATGTCAAAAGTCGTGACGGTATTCGAACCGACAGCATCCTTTCTGCTGACATAGATACCTCTGAGGAGTTTGTTGTGGTTAATGGTAAAACTGGTTATCTTTTTCATATTTTTTTTGTTTTGAGGACGCTTGTCTGTAAACAAGCATTTATGTTTCTTTTCATCC
>DAIPMC010000029.1:14001-20497 GCA_036768895.1 Prevotella sp.
GAAGATTATAATCGTTCCAGGAAAGTCTTGGTAGCTTGAAAACTCCCGTTGGCCATCTTGTTCCAGAAATCAAAATACTGTGCCGCCTTATCGTCTTTCAGGGGGACATCACTGATGATCCGGAAAGAAAGGAAGGGAACCTGATAGATATGACAGGTTTGTGCAATGCTGCAACTCTCCATATCTACTGCCAGGGCTTGAGGAAATCTTCTCAGGATAGACTTCATTTTCTCCTTTGAGTCTACAAACCATTCTCCGCTGACGGTCAGCCCGGCTCTGACGTGGAGCTTTTCATCGTGCTCGTCTGTAGGATCATTCAGAGATAAGGCTTTCCTGATCAGTTCTTTAGGCGCTTTGTACCTGACCGGCATACCCATGATCTGTCCGTATTCAGCTTCCTTGCCGCAATAGGCATCATGATAAGTACATTCAGAGGCAACGACGATGTCCAGAGGATTCAGTTGGATGTCTGCTCCTCCTGCACATCCGGTAGAGATAACCAACTCCGGGTGGTAATGGTCTATCATTTCCACAGTTCCGATAGTTGAATTGACCTTGCCGATGCCGCATTGCTGCAGGACAATCTCTTTGTCACCGATGGTTCCGGTTACAAAATCCTTATGGTTGTACTGCTCGATGGACTTGTTGTCCAGCAAAGTTTCTAGTTGCGTGAATTCCTTGTTCATCGCTACGATGATGCCTATTCTCATTATACATTTTATTTAAAGGAGAGTCTTTGCCTTTTAGAAAGGGTGATCTTCGGCCTTTTCAGCAATCCGGCTCTTGCTTTCTGTAAATTTGAAGCAAAGTTACGAAAAAATCGCTAATCCCTAAACATTAAACGACAAACTTTTATTAACTTTGCATATTGGAATTGGTGTCCTCAAGGTGCCTGTTTCTCTGACTTGAAGAACGTAAACCTATTATAGAATGAAAGCTTATTTGAAGAGATATCTGCCGGAGATTCTGGTAGTTGTCGTTTTTGCTTTAATCTCCTTCGTCTACTTTATGCCTGCCGATATGGATGGTCGTATCCTCTATCGTGAAGATTCACAGGCCGGAAGGGGCGCAGGTATGGAAATTAACCATTATCGGGACATGACGGGCAAGACTACCCGCTGGACCAATTCTGTTTTCGGGGGGATGCCTACCTATCAGATGGCTCCGTCCTATCAATCGGATGGGGTTTTGAATCAGGTGATGCGGCTTTATCATTTGTGGCTGCCTGACAATGTGTGGTATGTGTTCGCTTATCTCTTGGGCTTTTATATCCTCTTGCGGGCTTTCGGCTTTCGAAGGTCCCTCTCCGCTTTGGGCGGGATAATATGGGCCTTCTCCAGTTATTTCTTTATCATCATAGCCGCGGGGCATCTGTGGAAGGTGATGGCTTTGGCTTATCTGCCGCCGATGATAGCGGGTATCGTGCTTTCGTATCGGGGTAAGTATCTGTGGGGATTGATTCTGACGGCTGTCTTTGCAGCCTTCGAGATCAAGGCTAACCATGTGCAGATGACTTATTATTATCTCTTCATCATCTTCTTCATGATCATTGCTTATCTGGTTAAGGCAATCAGGGAGAAGAAAGTCCCTCAATTCCTGAAGGCTACGGGTATCTGTATTATAGGAGCTGTGATTGCCATCTGTGTCAATCTTCCGAACCTTTACCATACTTACCAGTATGGCCAGTTGAGTATGAGGGGGAAGAGTGAACTGGTGAAGAAAAACGCTGCCAACCAGACCAAGAGTGGTCTGGACCGGGATTATATCACGCAGTGGAGTTATGGCATCGGAGAGACGTGGACTCTTCTGATCCCGAATGCAAAGGGTGGTGCGTCTGTACCTCTGGCTCAGAACCAGAAGGCTATGGAAAAGGCTGACCCTCAGTTTATGCAGATCTATCAGCAGATGGGGCAGTACTGGGGGGATCAACCGGGAACTTCCGGACCGGTGTATGTCGGTGCTTTTGTCCTGATGCTCTTTATTCTGGGACTGTTTATCGTCAAGGGGCCGATGAAGTGGGCGCTGCTGGCGGCCACGGTCCTTTCTGTCCTCTTGTCTTGGGGGCATAATTTCATGCCGTTTACCAATTTCTTCCTTGATTATATACCGATGTATTCCAAGTTCCGGACTGTGGCATCCATCCTGGTCATCGCGGAGTTCACGATTCCGCTGCTGGCGATGATGGCCTTGAAGGAGATCGTGGATCATCCGGATATACTGAAGACGAAAATCAAATTTGTCTATGCCAGTTTTGGACTGACTGCCGGTTTCTGCGTATTGTTTGCTTTGCTGCCCGGGACATTCTTCAACTTTGTCTCGGATCAGGAGATGCATTCTTTGCAGCAGATTCCGCAGCAATATCTTGGCCCGCTGCTCAGCAACTTGGCCGATATTCGTAAATCGATCTTTACTTCTGATTGCTGGCGTTCTTTCTGGATCATTGCGGTAGGTATGGTTATCCTTATGCTTTTCAGAGCAAAGAAACTGAAAACAGAGTATATGATTGCCGCCATTGCCGTGCTTTGCCTGGGTGATATGTGGCTGGTCAACAAGCGTTATCTGAATGATAATATGTTTGTTGAGAAGTCACAGCGTGATCAGCCACAGCCTATGACAGCAACGGATAAGCAGATCCTCCAGGACAAGAGCCTGGATTATCGGGTGCTCAATTTTGCTTCCAATACATTCAATGAGAATGAGACTTCTTACTATCATGAGAGTATCGGAGGTTATCATGCTGCCAAACTCCGTCGTTATCAGGATCTGATAGATGCTTATATCGCTCCGGAGATGCAGAAGGGCATGAAGGCTATTGCTGCTGCAAATGGTGATATGACTAAGGTAGCAGGAGATTCTATCTTCCCGGTTCTCAATATGTTGAATGCAAAATACTTTATCCTTCCATTACAGAACAATCAGACTGTTCCTGTCCAGAACCCTTATGTCTATGGCAATGCTTGGTTCGTGGACCATATCGGTTATGTGGACAATGCAAACCAGGAGATTGACCGGTTGGGCAAGATGGACCTCCGGCATCAGGCAGTTGCTGATGGACAGTTTAAAACCCAACTGGGAGAGAGTAAGGTACAGGATACGCTTTCTGTTGCCAGAATCACTTCGTATGAACCGAACCATCTGATCTATGATGTCCATTCTGACAAGGGTGGTATCCTGGTCTTTTCAGAGATCTACTATCCGGGATGGACGGCTACTGTCGACGGGCAACCTGCCAAATTGGGCCGTGTCGACTATGTCCTCCGTGCACTGAACGTCAGCGCAGGACATCATCAGGTTGTCCTCGATTTCCATCCGTCTTCGGTTGCTGAGACAGAGACTGTCGCTTATGTGGGCTATGTCCTTCTCTTGCTTTTCATTGCTCTTGGCTGCTTCCTGGAGTATCGGAAAAAGAAAGCGGACAAGGAGGTTCTCGCACCGACGGATAAAGATTCGGAATAATGTATACTTACCGTCATCCTCATCCTTCCATCACTGCCGACTGCCTGGTGTTTGCCGGGACCGGCGATGAGGAGAAGATTCTTCTCATACAGCGCAAAGAACCTCCTTATCAGGGGTGCTGGGCCTTTCCGGGAGGATTCATGAATATGGATGAGACTGCGGTGGCTGCTGCCTGTAGGGAATTGCGTGAAGAAACTGGCCTGCAACTTACGGAAGGTGACTTTCATCAGGTGGGGGCTTTCTCTCAGGTAGACCGTGATCCTCGTGAGCGGGTGGTAACGATTGCTTATTATGCGCTTCTGGACTCGATACGGCAAGTCCTGGGGGCTGATGATGCAGGAAAAGCGGAGTGGTTCAACCTGAATGCTCTTCCTGATCTGGCTTTTGACCATGCAGCGATCCTTCATGCGGCGCTTCAGCGCAGGAAAGAAAGGGATAGTTGCAGTTCATGTCGGTAGTTCCTGAAGAGCTGATAATTGTCGGTAGTAAATAGGATAGACAATGGATTTTAGAACGATTGTTGAAGTCGATAAGGCTGATTTTGAAATACCGCCTTGCGAGTCGATGCTTTTCGTAGGCTCCTGTTTTGCGGATCATCTCGGCAAGCGTTTTCAGGAGGAAAAGTTTCGTGCTGTGGTGAATCCTTTCGGGGTAATGTACAATCCTGCCAGCATCTTCCATACGGTAGAGCAGTGTTCTGAGAATGTCCGGGATGGCTCAGTCCCTCATGTGGCCGTGCTCACATTGGGCACCAATCATGTTTATGTCTTGAAGAAAACGGGCGAGATTGTTGACAACTGCCGGAAACGCCCGCAGAACTGGTTTGATGAACAAGAATTGACCATTGATCAATGTGTGAAATATCTGGGTAAGGCTGTTGACCGTTTGAGATCGGACTATCCCGGCGTGAAGGTGATCGTAACGGTCAGTCCGATCCGGTATGCAAAATATGGCTATCATGGCAGTGCCCTCTCCAAGGCCGTCTTGCTCTTGGCAGCGGAACAGTTGAAAACTCAATATCCGGATACCGTCAGTTATTTTCCTGCTTATGAGATTCTGAATGACGAACTGCGTGATTATCGTTTCTACGATAGTGACATGCTGCATCCTACAACTCAGGCAGTTGATTATATCTGGGAAAGATTCTGCGACCGGTACTTTGGAAAAACAACACGCGAATTCCTGGCTGAATGGAAACCGGTCAAACAAGCTTTGGGACATCGGCCTTTTCATCCGGAGTCTCAAGAATATCGGGAATTCATGCACAAAACAAGGTTAAAAGTAAACGCACTTTCAAAAAAATACCCTAACTTTGCGGCAAAATTGTAAAACCTTTGAATAATAATTTATTGTTATAATGACATATACTATTGAAAAAGTAACTACGCTCATTGGCGCACGCCGTTATGGGGAAAAAGACGCGAATGTCGGATTTATCCTTACGGACAGCCGTTCACTGTGTTTTCCGGAAGAGACTCTTTTCTTTGCACTTAAATCCGGTCGTAATGACGGACATCGCTATATTCCTGAACTGTATCGCCGTGGAGTGCAGAACTTTGTAGTAACGGATGTGCCTAAGGACTATGCTCATGCATATCCGGATGCTAATTTTCTGAAGGTCTTGTCTCCTCTTGAGGCTTTGCAGCGTCTGGCTGAACGCCATCGTGATGAGTTTGATATTCCTATTGTCGGAATAACGGGCTCCAACGGCAAGACAATGGCCAAGGAGTGGCTTTATCAGTTGATGTCTCCTGACTTGTTTGTCACGCGCAGTCCGAGGAGCTATAACTCCCAGATCGGTGTACCGCTTTCGGTATGGCTGATGAATGAAGATACCCAACTAGGGATCTTTGAGGCTGGTATCAGTAAACCGGGTGAGATGCTTGCTCTCCGGGATATTATCCAACCCTCAATTGCGGTGCTGACCAATCTTGGCGCAGCTCATCAGGAGAATTTCTCTTCCATGGAGGAGAAATGCCGGGAGAAGATGATCCTTTTCCATGATGTTCCGACGGTTGTCTATGATGGGGATGATGAGATCATTAACCGGACGGTCAACCAACTGCCTGATTTCAAGGGTGAGAAGATTTACTGGTCTTTCAAAGATAAGAAAGCTCCGATGTATGTCAAGACAGTCCACAAGGATGCTAAATCGGCTGATGTGGTCTGCTATTACATGGGGAGGAAAATAGAGTATGTCCTGCCTTTCACCGATGATGCTTCTATTACCAATTCGATTATCTGTGCTGCGGTGGCCTCTAAACTTGGCCTGAAGACAGAGATACTCGAGAAACGTATGGCAAAGTTGGAACCGGTGGCCATGCGTATGGAGGTTGTCGAGGGACAACAGGGATGTACTTTGATCAATGACAGTTACAATTCTGATATCAACTCTCTGGGTATTGCATTGGACTTTATGCGGCGGCGGCCGGATCAGAAAGATCGTCGTCGTACGTTGATCTTGAGTGATATCTATCAGAGTGGCATGTCTCCTGAGGAACTTTACCATCAGGTTTCAGAGATGTCAGTGGAGCGTGGCGTCCAGAAGTTTATCGGAATCGGACCCGATCTGTGCCAGCAGGCAGATGAGATTCGCGTACCGGAGAAATTCTTCTTTACTACGGTTGCCCAGTTTCTCCATAGTGAGGTGTTTGCTTCTCTCAGGGATGAGGTGATCCTGATCAAGGGCGCCCGGAAATTTGGCTTTGACCAACTCACGGAGCTTCTGGCAAAGAAGGTGCATGAGACGGTGCTGGAGGTCAATCTGGATGCAGTGGTGAAGAACCTCAACTATTATCGCTCGCTCATGAAGCCGGAGACAAAACTGGTATGCATGATCAAGGCGGATGCTTACGGTGCAGGAGCTGTGGAGATCGCCAAGACGTTGGAGGACCATCGTGTTGATTATCTGGCAGTAGCAGTGGCTGATGAAGGAGTCATCCTTCGTAAGAACGGCATTACTTCCAATATCATGATCATGAATCCGGAGATGTCCGCGTTCAAGACCATGTTCGATTATGACCTGGAACCCGAAGTCTAT
>DAIPMC010000029.1:20507-25724 GCA_036768895.1 Prevotella sp.
CGCGGATGCTCTGAGCTCGCTCGGGCTTTCACGGGTTGTCTCCAGCCCGCTGCATCGCGCTGTCGAGACTGCTCGTGCCATCGCCGATGCCAGTCGCCTGGAACCCGAAGTCTATTCGTTCCGCTTGCTCGAGGCTCTGGTCAAGGCTGCCGAGAAGGAGGGGATCACGGATTTCCCTGTACATATCAAGATTGATACGGGAATGCATCGTCTGGGTTTTGACCCGGAGAAAGATATGGATGAACTGATTGATCGCTTGAAGCATCAAAATGCCGTTATCCCCCGCTCTGGGTTCTCTCACTTTGTGGGTTCGGGCAGTGATGACTTCGATGTGCCAGGCAGTTTGAACTCTTCGATAAGGCCAGTAAGAAATTGCAATCAGCTTTCAGTCATAAGATCATCCGGCATATAGATAACTCTGCCGGCATCGAACACTTCCCTGAACGGCAGTTGGATATGTGCCGTTTAGGATTGGGACTCTATGGTATTGACCCTCGTACGAACAAGATGATCTATAATGTCTCTACCCTGAAGACGACGATCCTTCAGATGCGGAAAGTTCCGAAGGGTGAGAGTGTGGGCTATAGCCGCAAAACCATCCTGGAGAAGGATAGTGTCATCGCTGCCATTCCTATCGGGTATGCAGACGGACTGAACCGCCATCTGGGTAACCGCCGTTGCTATTGTCTGGTCAACGGACATAAGGCTTTGTATGTGGGGAACATCTGTATGGATGTGGCGATGATTGATGTCACCGGTATTCCCTGTAAGGAGGGGGATAGTGTAGAGATCTTCGGTGACCATCTGCCTGTGACCATACTGAGTGATGCTTTGGATACCATTCCATACGAGGTGATGACCACTATCAGTAATCGAGTCAAGAGGGTTTATTTCCATGACTGATCTTTCTGAGCAGATGTAAAGATTGAGGAATTAGATATAGAGGCGGAAGGGCAAAATGAATTTGTTCCTTCCGCCTTTTTGTTTTTTGTACCCTTGTCTTATTGGACAGATAAGGATCGATTTTATTCAAGTTGAGTAGTTTCCGGACATATAAAAAGGGGCTGAATAAGAATGGATTGCCTTCTGATCTTGATGTAATCCTTTGCGTAAAAGTTTAAAGCGAAACGTATTGACTTTTATGAAAAAAAGTGTATCTTTGCATACGATGCACTTAAAAACCTGCTAAATTAACAAACTAGAACTTAAACAATATTTATGGAACAAGTATTTAGCTATATCATTAGCCTCGGTGCGAGCGTGATGATGCCTGTTATTTTTACGATCATCGGACTATGTATTGGCATGAAATTCGGCAAGGCTCTGTTGTCCGGTCTCTATGTCGGCGTTGGATTCGTAGGATTGGGTATCGTGACAGCTCTGCTGACGAAAAACTTCAGTGATCCGCTGACAATGATGTCTCAGATCTATCATCTTAAACTGAAGGTTTTTGATATGGGATGGCCTGCTGCTGCTTCAGTAGCTTACAGTACGGCCGTTGGGGCTTTGATTATTCCGATATGCCTGGGAATTAATTTCTTAATGCTGATTACCAAAACTACACGAACGGTCAATATTGACCTGTGGAACTATTGGCATTTTGCTTTTATCGGTGCCGTGGCTTATTTCTGCATGGGGCAGAGCCTGGCCTGGGGATATTTCGCAGCCATTGTCTGCTATATCATCACATTGGTTATGGCAGATCTGACAGCTGACAAGTTTCAGAAATATTATCATCTTGACGGGATTTCCATCCCGCAGCCTTTCTGTCAGAGTTTTCTGCCTTTTACATTGGCTATCGACTGGCTGTTGGATAAAATCCCTGGATTCGATAAACTTGATATTGATGCGGAAGGCCTGAAGAAGAAGTTTGGTGTATTGGGCGAACCGCTGGTACTCGGTGTGATCGTGGGAGCACTTATTGGTGTTGTTGCCCACATGGATGTCAAGAAGATCCTTTTCTTAGGAATTACGATGGGTGCTGTGATGGAATTGATTCCACGTATTACCAAACTCTTTATCGATGGTCTGATGCCTATTTCTGATAAGACAAAGGAAGTGGTCGCCAAACGTTTTCACGGAAAGAAAATCCATATCGGCATGAGCCCGGCATTGGTCATCGGTCATCCGACGGCATTGGTCTGTACCTTACTGTTGATTCCTACCTATTTGATTATCTCGGTTATTCTGCCCGGTAATCAATTCCTGCCACTGGCTTCTCTGGCAGGTCTGTTTTATCTTTTCCCCATCATGCTTCCTTATACGAAGGGAAATGTACTGAAGAGTTATCTTGTAGGAGTTGTTGCTTTGCTTGTCGGACTTTGGTTCGTTACGGACATGGCACCGGATTTTACGATGGCAGCTGATTCCGTGTTCAAAGCAACACAGGATCCTGCAACCAGTGTACCGAAGGGCTTCTTTGCCGGAAGTATGGACTTCGCCTCTTCTCTGATCGGATGGACGATCTACAAACTCACTTGTTATGTCAAGGTTGTCGGACCTGCTGTCCTGGTCATTCTGGCTATCGGCATGATGCTGTACAACCGTCATCAGATTCTCAAGGATGAGAAAGCTGCGGCAGCAGCCGTAGATGCAGAGACAGGGGCCGGAACGGATCATCCTGCTCATATAGAATAATCGAGAATATTAAATATCACGGAATAATGAAGAAATCGATCTTAACATTATTGTTGTGCCTGATCGCCGGTTGGGGAATGGCACAGAATGCTTACACACATTATGAAGTCCGTTGGGCCAGTAACCCTCGGGATGCAAAGCATTATGATACAAAACGCCTGCGCAAGGAATTTCTGATTGAGAAAGTTTTTGCGCCGGGAGAGGTCAACTGGACTTATTCGCTTTATGACCGTTTCCTTATCGGTGGTGCTGAACCTGTAGGTACACCACTGGAATTAGCGTCCATTGCGCCTCTGGATACCAAAAACTTATTGGATAACCGTGAACTGGGTATCATCAATATCGGTGGTGATGGTGTGGTAACCGTAGATGGTAAGGATTATCCACTCGGTTTCCAGGAAGCCCTTTATATCGGCCGTGGCTCTTATCAGATTACCGTTTCCAGTAAGGATGCTGCTCATCCGGCCAAGTTTTATCTGAACAGTGCTTGTGCACAGAAGGCCTATCCGATCAAGAAGGTTACGTTGAAACAGGCTCATAATATCAAGGCTGGTTCTTTGGCTGGCAGTAATGACCGGGTGATCCATCAGATGATCATCGACGGTGTAGCCGGTGTACATACGTGCCAGTTGCAGATGGGGATCACGGAGTTGAAAGAGGGTTCTGTCTGGAACACCATGCCCGCACATACACACCTTCGCCGTATGGAGACCTATTTATATTATAAGATTCCTGAAGGCCAGCAGGTTCTTCATGTGATGGGAGAACCACAGGAGACCCGTCCTATCTGGGTAAAGAACGAGCAGGCTGTCATTGCTCCTCAATGGAGTATCCATTGTGGGGCTGGTACATCCAACTATACCTTTATCTGGGGGATGGCCGGAGAAAACCTTGTCTATACCGATATGCAGGTCATCAAGATTCCTGACCTTAAATAGGGTTGATGATCATAATTGAATACTAACTAAAAACAAACTTTAAACTATGAGTTCTGTTCAAACTACTAAGAAGACAAATTACCGGTGGGTAATCTGTTCTATGCTCTTCTTCGCCACGACGGTCAACTATATGGACCGTCAGGTGTTGTCGTTGACATGGAAAGATTTCATCGCTCCGGAATTTCACTGGACGGATGCAGACTATGGCATGGTCACCGGAATATTCTCTATTCTGTATGCTTTCTTCTGCCTCTTTGCAGGTAAGTTTATTGATAAACTGGGCACCAGAAAGGGGTATCTTGCAGCTATAGGTATTTGGTCAGTGGGCGCTTGTATGCATGCTGCCTGTGGATGGGCGACCATGCATATTGTGGGTGTTCCTTCACTGACAGCCCTGCGTGCAGTAAAGGCAGGTTCAGAGTTGGCACTGTCCATCTCTACGGTTTCTGTTTATCTCTTTCTTTTCTGCAGGGCAGTGCTTGCCATGGGTGAGGCTGGTAATTTCCCTTCGGCCATCAAAGTGACTGCTGAGTATTTCCCGAAGAAAGACCGAGCGTTTGCCACAGCTATTTTTAATAGCGGAGCGTCTATAGGAGCCCTGGCTGCACCGATCACGATTCCTGTCTTGGCTGAGCATCTCGGTTGGGAGATGGCCTTCATCATCATCGGTGGACTGGGTTTCATCTGGATGGCACTCTGGGTATTCGTTTATGATCGTCCAAAGGAAAGTAAGCATGTGAATGAGGCCGAACTGACTTATATTAACCAAGATCAGGAGAATGCCGGTCAGGCGACGGCTGATAAGGGAGCAAAGAAAGAGGAAAAGACGATTCCTTTCCTCAAATGTTTCCGCTATCGTCAGACATGGTCTTTCATTGCCGGTAAATTCATGACAGATGGTGTATGGTGGTTTTATCTGTTCTGGGCACCTGCATATTTCTCAGACCAGTTCAATTATGGATCTAACACCACGATGGGCAAGATGCTGATTTTCGTACTCTATCTCATCGTAACGGTGATTTCGATCTTCGGTGGTTATCTGCCGAAATTCTTCGTAGAGAAGAAAGGGATGGGAGCCTATCGCGGACGTATGCTTGCCATGCTGATCTTTGCCTTCTTCCCATTGCTGGCTCTCTTTGCACAACCCTTGGCTTCCTGGAAAGCCAGTCCTATTGACCCGGCATGGTGGCCGGCAATCATCATCGGCCTCGCCGGTGCAGGACACCAGGCATGGTCTGCCAACCTCTTTTCCACTATCGGAGATATGTTCCCTACCAGTACGGTAGCCACGATTACCGGTATCGGCACTATGGCCGGAGGTATCGGATCCTGGCTGATCAATACAGGATCAGGTGAACTCTTTACCTATGCAGAGAATGCCGGGTCAGCTTTTACATTCCTCGGATTCTCTGGCAAGCCTGCCGGGTATATGATCATCTTCTGTATCTGTGCCGTAGCCTATCTGATAGGCTGGGCAATCATGAAGAGCCTCGTACCGAAATACAGTCCTATTGCTACGGAAAAATAATTGATCCGTTCCGGTACGGAGAATACCGGTATGTTGATTGATTCCTTCCCGAAGGTGAGTAACCGTTCTTGCTCTCCTTCGGGATTTTTTCTAAATCATAGAGATGCCGGCTCA
>DAIPMC010000142.1:0-4241 GCA_036768895.1 Prevotella sp.
GGCTGTCAAAAAGACCTCTACGAAATCTGATAGTATAAATTCTCCTTCAGATGAAGAAATACAATTTGATGAAAATGGGAATCCGATCACTGAACCTACAAACGGAAATACTTCGGGAGAAAACGGAACAAACAACTCTTCAAATAACAATAATAAAGGAACTAAGCGCCACCAGAGTGAAGAGCCCGTCAATCTGAATAATCTCTAACTCTCTATGGCGGACAAAAAGAAAGAGATTAAAATCAAAGATACCTGTATAAAGGGAAAATCTATCGAAGAAAACATTGATCTTAATAATCCGGAGTTGCAACAAGCTCTCCAGATTATTCAGTTTACCCATCGCTCGCTTTTTCTTACCGGAAAAGCGGGGACGGGTAAATCGACGTTTTTACGCTATATTGCTGCCAAGACAAAAAAGAAGCATATTATTCTGGCCCCTACTGGTATAGCTGCCATTAATGCCGGCGGATCCACTCTTCACAGTTTCTTTAAACTCCCTTTCTATCCTTTACTTCCGAATGATTGCAGATATTCAACACGGAATATCCGTGAAACCTTAAAATACAATTCAGAAAAAGTCAAACTCCTCAAAAGTCTGGAACTCATCATCATTGATGAAATCAGTATGGTTCGTGCAGACATTATCGATTTTATTGACAAGATATTACGCATATACTGCCATAATATGCGTGAACCATTCGGAGGAAAGCAATTGCTCCTTGTCGGGGATATTTATCAATTAGAGCCTGTCGTAAAGGAAGATGACCGTAAATTATTAAATCCTTTCTACCCTTCAAGCTACTTTTTTGATGCCAAAGTATTTCAACAGTTCCAATTGGTGAGCATCGAACTGAAGAAGGTATACCGGCAAAAAGATCCGGCTTTCATTCATATCCTTGATCATATCCGTACTTCTCAGGTAAATGAAAGTGACTTAAATGCTCTCAACCAACGCGTAGGTTCAATATTGGATACAGAACATAGCCAACTGTCCATAACTCTATCTACACACAGAGATACAGTAGACAAGATCAACCAGAAAGATCTGGAACAGCTTCCGGACGATCCTGTCCTCTTCCGGGGAACTGTAGAAGGTGAATTTCCGGACAACAGCCTTCCTACACCTGTAGAACTCTTTTTAAAACCAGGCGCCCAGATTATCTTTATCAAGAATGATATGGATCATCAATGGGTCAATGGGACATTAGGAATAATCACAGGATTTGACAACGACAATTCTCAGAATGCTTTGATTTATATAACCACTGAAGATGGTACAGAGGTCACGGTTGAGCAGTCTGCCTGGCGTAATATCCGTTATCACTTCAATGAAACGGAAAAGAAGATTGAAGAAGAAGAAATTGGAAGATATATACAATACCCTATCCGCTTAGCATGGGCCATAACCGTACATAAAAGCCAGGGACTTACCTTCAATCAGGTCAAGATAGATTTCAGTGGTGGTGTATTTGCCAGTGGACAGACTTATGTAGCTCTTTCACGCTGTACCTCACTTCAGGGAATCAGTCTCAAAGAACCGATCAGAAAGGATGAAGTCTTTGTACACAACGAGGTCAAGCAATTCGCCAAGCACTACAATGACAGGAATATTATCCAAAAGGCTCTTACTCAAAGCCAGGCTGACAAGGAATATGCAGAAAGCGTCCAAGCCTTTCAACAAGGTGATATGCAATCGGCTCTGGACCATTTCTTTATAGCTATCCATAGCCGTTATGATATAGAAAAACCGGCATCCAAGCGTCTGATCAGGCGCAAACTGAACTTGATCAATCGCCTCCGTGAAGAAAACTTGCAGTTGAAAGACGAATGGAAAAAGAAAGAGACTTATCTGAAGAAATTATCTACAGAATATGTCCTTCTTGGAAAGGAATGTGAAGCAGAAAAGATGTATGATGCAGCATCACGAAATTATGAGAAGGCACTAAACCTTTACCCCGATCATCCAATTGCAAAACGTCAGTTAAGGAATCTTATGAAGACCGGGCATATAAAGGCCACAAAAGCAAAATAACAACTAGAGTTATTGAGGGGAGCAAACTATTCCTAATCCCTCATATTTTAGGCTGCTCCGATACAATCGCATAATAGACCAAATCATGATCGGTCTTGTTTTCTATATAATGAGAATGACCTAACGGACAATAATGCACCTGTCCTTCACGAGCTACTTCTACCTTTCCATCATAGTGAAAGGTTGCTATTCCGCTGATTATAAAGATAATCTCACAATTACCTTCATGAGTATGAAGACCTGTAGAAGCACCCGGACGAAGTGTTGAATACATTATCTTTACCTTCCTATCTACGTAATTGCGCGTATCCAACTCGCCTTCACCACCCTTGAAGTTCTGAATATGGGCTTCCTTGATTTGATCAAAATCTATAATCATAGCTATTAGTAATTAATCCTTTACGACAACAAAGGTAATAAAAAAATTGGAATATCCCTTAATGGAATATCCCAATTTAAACTATATTGCTATCTGCCCAACAAACTGATTGGAAACAGCTATTTTATTTAGAATGTTACACGAAGTCCAACCTGCATGTGCCAACGACTTGAATAATCACTTATCACAGGAGTTTCACCCTTGAAAACATAAGATGGAGTTGCGATTTTCGTATTCTTGTCAAACTTTACATCTTGCACTTGGAGAATGTTAGCATTCCAGAGACCGGAATAGAATTTACCCCAGTGCTTGTTAATCATATTGCTGACATTCAGAATATCGAATACCAAAGACACCTTACTTCCACGTTCTTTCAGATAGAAGAAATCCTGTGTGAAATGGAAATCAAAATGATTTTCAAAAGGAGCCATATTTGAATTACGCTTAGCATATTGGCCACGATGGTCTTTCGCATATTTATCGTTCTCTATCCAATCTTCAAAATCCTGCCGGTTTTGATCAGCAGTTACTGTAGTTACCTTATTATTATTCTGTGTATCTACGAAATTCATTTGAGATAGTTCTTCTTTAGTCGGGATATAAAGCAATGAGTTTCCTGAACGATAATCGCCGTTGAAAGAAGCACCCCCATTATTCGTCTTATACGTATTATCTGACATCGTAAGACTGTAGCGTTGACCACTGAAACCATTGTAAGTTAATGTAAAATGGGATTGGAAGTGACCATTTCCATAACGAGGTGTATTGTAAGTAGCCTCTGCCAATATCTTATGTGGCATGTCAAACATTGAATAAGCAACCGCCTCACGGTTAGGATCGGTACAGTAATAGTAACCCCAGTTAGAATTGGCAACGGATGACGTTCCATCGTTTACAGAATAGGAATGACCAAATGTATAACTTGCCATCAAGTCAAGACCAAAGGCAAAATTCTTTTCGAATTTAGCACTGAAACTGTAACTATGGCCCTGATTTATATTCTTCATGTTAATGACAGTATTGACACTGTATTTTCCACTTCCATCAGCAAGTTCACTGGAACGGTTACTGGAATAGTAAACTGTCGCAGAATTTTTCACACCAGGAATAGCATAAACAGTTCCATTAGGTTGGAGTGCAAGATTCTCAAAGAACACAGCATTCAAAGAACGAGAATACAAAGCCTCTAACGTCATCTTAATACCGAAAGGCAACTTCTGTTCCCAAGCCAGATTAGTACGGAAAGCCTGTGGGAAACGGAATTTATGATCAACCGTGACAATATCCGGTGTAGCAGCGCTGGCTTTATCAGAATTCAATGCTTTCATAGGATCTTTGTTACCAAATTCAGAAAATTTCGGTGCTTTGGTTCCAGCTTTATTATTTGTGTACAGCGTACCACCCTTCATTTCCATACCCGTATTAGCCCAGGCATTCTCTATCCAGACGAAAGGAGCCCGTCCATTGAAGATACCGACCCCGCCACGGAGCAAACTGGTATGACTGTCATTGAGATACCAATGGAAACCGATACGTGGAGAAGCTGCGATCATGGTAGCCGGACGACGTCCTACGCGGACTCCGTAAGTTCCTGCCCAGTCCTCGGTCTGGTTAAATGCAGTGTTCCATGTAGGATGATTGAAATAAAACGGTGCATCAAAACGCAAACCGTATGTCAACTGGAACCGATTAGAAAGATCGACCTTATCCTGTGCATAAATACCAAAGATACCTGCTTTGAAAGGAGTCTTCCACTGTCTGGTACCAGTGAGATCTTGATCAGAATATTTATAAACGAAACTACTAGGATTTTCATCATTCAGGAATTGA
>DAIPMC010000143.1:0-4236 GCA_036768895.1 Prevotella sp.
TGTCCGAACTGCAACGAGGTTCCCATTGGCCGTTGACGCCCCACGCCTCACCTTCTACTGCAGCAGTTTCAGGAGCATCTTTTTGTATCGGGCTTTGATAAAAAAATGTTTTTGCCTTACTGGCAATTGTAGGTTCTGGAGTGACATGTGCATAAGCAGGAGTTGATGGAACCCAGACTTCCATCTGGTCTGCCCCCCGATTATCCCAAGTACTATACGGTATAGCACGGAAAGGAACATTCCTGACTGTACCATCTTTCTCCAGTTCTTCAGCCTGGCCGGAAAGTTCTACAACACCTTTCAATTTGTCAGCCAGATACTGTGTCTTAATCGGAGTACTTTCCGTAATCACTTTATTGAATACCGTAGAATCATGCTGATCAACCCCTTCCAGACAATACACTACCGGTCCACGCTCTAAAGCCAGTTTGCCCCGGTCGTCTTCCACATTATCATTAGCCTTTACACGACGGACAGACATGGGAAGAGTAATTTCCACTCTATCACCCTTCTTCCACTTACGATTCAGGACCACATAGCCCTTCTGGATAATTGCCGGAAGATGACAGATCTGTTGTCCATTCACTTTCACAGTAAATGGTCGTGGACTATCCACAAAGGTATAAAGATTAGTCGGTACAGGACTATTCTGTGCCCATCCGGGGATACGAAAAAGAATATTGAACCTGCTACTTCTTTTCGGATTCACCGTAATCAATATCTTTCCATCCCATGGATAATCCGTTTTCTGGTTTATCTTGACATTGTGATTGATCGTGGCATTCCCCTGAATATAAAGATTGACATAAATATCCTTTCCCTGAGTTGCATATTGATACTGTGGAACACTGGCCATAAAACGCGTAATATTCCCTGGGCAGCAGGCACATCCGAACCAAGGCTGACGCTGATGCTGTCCCATGCTCTCCAAAGGATTATCATAAAAGAAACGGTTTCCACTTAAAGACACACCACTGATAACTCCATTGTAAAGCGCCCGCTCATAGACATCCACATATTTAGCATTACCTGTGGCTAAGAACATCCGATAGTTCCAGAACACATTAGCGATAGCCGCACAAGTCTCAGCGTATGCGGTCATATTATTCAATTCATAATCAGGTCCGAAACCTTCACCTTCCGCCCTGCTGCCAATGCCACCGGTAATATAAAGTTTCTTGCCAGCCATATCGTTCCAGATACGCTTCAAGGCATGAAAATAGGCGGTATCTCCGGTGAGTGCACATACATCTGCTACACCGGAATAGAGATATCCGGCACGGACAGCATGCCCGACAATCTCATCCTGTTTTAAGATAGGTTCGTGATCCTGGCTGTATTCACTCAACCGATGACCATCCGTACCACGACCCGTTTCCTCTATGAAATATCTTGCCGTTTGCAGATACTTCTTATTATGAGTTATCTTATATAATTTGCAAAGCGCCATCTCTACAATAGGATGACCCGAAGGACGGTGTAACTGACCCGGATTCGGACCAAAAGTCTTGCAGACCAGATTTGCATTCTTAATAGCAACATTCAGGAGAGTTTTCTTACCTGTTGCCTTATAATGAGCCACAGCCGACTCTATCAGATGACCACTATTATAGAGTTCATGAGAGTTCAGTTTTTCCCATTTATGAGTGCCCCACCAACCGGAAAGACGATAACACTTGTTCGTGACGCAAGTAGTAAGATAGCCATCGGGCTCCTGTGCCGCCGCGATAATGGCAATGACACTGTCAAGATAGTGATCCAACTTTGCATCATAGTGCACTGCCAATGAGTAGCTCGCTCCTTCTATAACTTTATAAGGATCAGTGTCATCAAATGGAAAATCTCCCCGTTGTTTACCTTTCTTGAGTCCCGCAGCGATGGCAAAGTTATCAAATCTCCCATTAACCTCACATTCATGAAAAGCATACGGAATTGTTACTGTTCGATTGATTTCAATACGAGGGCTCCAGAATCCATCAGAAAGATGTACATTTGTAAAAGGTACTTCTTGTATAGACTTTTCTGGTCGTTGAAGATACACCGGCATCTTACTCGTTGCACTTAACTGCAAAGAAAATATTGCTCCACCTACTAATAATAATAGAATTTTTTTATTCATAGTATATTTTTCATTCCAAGATTTTCAGGATAAGTGATCAAAGTTAACTCTCAAAGTTGGAGCTTATCTTATTTAAAACTTCAACAAAGTAACATGAATTTTCACGAAGTGACTAGAAATATCATCTGACAATCTATCAAAATCGTCCAAAAAGCGATAATATCAACTATTTTGGACGATTATTTCATTTTTCCCGGACGTATTTAATATACTCCAATCATAAAAATCAGTATTTTTGTATTGTTAAAGAAGACATAAGCAGAAGCCCTAAAGATAAATATCTTTCCCCTTATGACTTTCTTAAATGAAATATTCTTATGTCGAATAGAGACACTTATATTAATTATAAACAATGAAAACACTGTTCTTAACAGCTGCTTTAGCAGCCACCATTTTGTCAGCCAATGCAAAGAACGACAACTCACGAGGGTATCCCATCACACCGGTACCTTTTACCTCTGTAAAAGTATGGGATAACAGTTTCTGGGGACAACGACTGGAAACCAGTCGTAAAGTAACCATTCCCCTGGCCTTTAGCAAATGTGAAAGTGAAGGAAGATATAAAAACTTTGAACGTGCAGCTCATCCAAGTAACAAATATGATGTTGGAAAATTAATGCCTTACCCTTTTGATGACACAGATGTCTATAAAACTATCGAAGGAGCAAGTTATATTCTCCAGACTTACCCGGACAAACGACTTAAACAATATATGGATAGTATACTGAATCTTGTAGCTGCTGCCCAAGAACCTGATGGCTATTTATATACTGCCCGCACACAAAATCCGGAGCACCCTCATCCCTGGTCAGGAGCTACAAGATGGAGTGAAGAAGAAAACCTGAGCCACGAACTCTACAATCTCGGACACATGATCCAAGGTGCCATTGCTCATTATCAGGCTACCAAAAGTAAGAAATTCCTGAATATCGCTATGCACTATGCAGATTGTGTCTGTCGGGAAGTTGGTCCTAAATCTGGACAAGCACATGTCGTTCCAGGGCATCAAATTGCAGAAATGGCTTTAAGTGAACTCTATGTTGTCACAGGCAACAAGAAATATCTGGATGAAGCAAAGTATTTCCTCGACTACCGTGGAAAGACAAAAGTGAGACAAGAATATTCTCAAAGTCATATTCCTGTAACCCAGCAAAGTGAAGCTGTAGGCCATGCCGTACGTGCTACCTATATGTATGCGGGAATGGCGGATGTAGCTGCACTCACCGGAGATACGGCTTATATTCATGCCATAGACCGTATCTGGAATAACATTGTCAGTAAGAAACTCTATATCACCGGCGGTATCGGAGCAAGAAGCAATGGTGAAGCTTTCGGAGCAAACTATGAACTCCCCAATATGAGTGCCTACGCGGAGACCTGCGCCGCTATTGGAAATGTATATGTCAACTATCGCTTGTTCTTACTCCATGGGGAAAGCAAATACTATGATGTTCTCGAACGTACACTTTATAATGGATTAATCAGTGGCGTATCCATGGATGGGGGAGGTTTCTTCTATCCCAATCCGTTGGAGAGTATGGGGCAGCATCAGCGTCAGCCTTGGTTCGGATGTGCTTGCTGTCCTTCTAACATTTGCCGGTTCTTGCCTTCACTGCCGGGATATGTTTATGCCGTAAAAGGCAAGAATCTGTATGTCAACCTTTTTCTCAGCAATACTTCACGAGTAAATCTTGCAGGTAAGGCTGTTTCCATTAGCCAGAATACCCAATATCCTTGGAATGGAGATATTGCTATCATAATCAATGAAAACAAGGCAGGACGATTCGCTTTGAAGATTCGTATTCCCGGGTGGGTGAAAGGACACCCAGTACCTTCTGACCTTTACGAATATACTGATAACAAAAGGACGAACTATAAGATTACCGTTGATGGCAAACAGGTTCCTGCAACCTTGACACCGGATGGCTACTACACGATCAGCCGGAAGTGGAAAAAAGGGGACCGGGTACAAGTCCATTTCGACATGGAGGCACATATCGTCCGGGCTAATAACAAGGTCGTGGCCGACCGTGGGCAGGTAGCGATAGAGCGTGGTCCAATCGTCTATTGTGCAGAATGGCCGGACAACAGTTTCAATATCATGAATGTCCTTCTGA
>DAIPMC010000144.1:0-311 GCA_036768895.1 Prevotella sp.
TACAATGATTAAATAGCTTAAAGATTTTTGAACACTCTAAGTTACTAAAAATCAGAGATATGTGTAACTTTTTAGACATGTTTATTCTTGAAATTTAATTCCGCCAACGGGTAGCAACACTTTTTTATGCCTACTTGACTTATAAAAATTATTTCCGGAGAGAGGTCTTGCAATTGAATAATAGAGTTGGTTTTGACAACTTTTCCTCTTATGAAGAAAAGAAAACAGATTATTTGTTGGATTCGTATAAGCGGGTACTCTATAAAGCTGCTATTGAGGGCTTCTTGGAAAAGGGGAAAGAAGAAAGGAAG
>DAIPMC010000144.1:321-4202 GCA_036768895.1 Prevotella sp.
ACATCCGTTTTATGGAGGTTCGTATTACTCCCAAAGATTCTGTTGAAAAGATAGTTAACTCACTCAAAGATATTTGTAAAGAAATAGACGATGATCATAATGATTATTATGATTTTATTTTTCATTTTATCAAGAAGCGTGATGAGCCGATATTTGGTCATCAATATCGTCATGAGGAATTGCGTAAAGAGATTAAAAGTCAGGCTTATGCTATCTACCAATTTAGAAATGACCGTGAGCAATGGGGGAAAGACAGTCTTGTTGGTAAGGTAGTTGGTCTTGATGCAGCCAATTCTGAGATTTCTTGTCGGCCGGAGGTCTTTGCTCAGGTTCTTGAGAGGTCATGAATTACAGTCGAAAAATGATTTGGACGATTATCCTCGGGATTTGAATATCACGTATCATGTCGGTGAAGATTTTTTAGAAATGGTTGATGGGCTCCGGGCCGTTGAGGAAGCCTTGATATTTTTGAACCTGACTAATGGAGACCGCCTTGGTCATGCGTTAGTATTGGGGACAGATGTAAAATCTTATTATGTCAAACGTTATAATATTATCAATTCTACTAAACAGGTTATTTTAGATAATTTAGCTTGGCTCCATCATAAGTGTATCAGACTAATGGGCTATATTCCTTTATGTGGATGGTTGGAGATGATGTTTCTGGAATATTTCAATGATATATATATATGTACTCAAAAGCCCAGACAGAATATTATCGATTCGTTTTTTAATGAAAATAAACACGAGGAATTATCTGATAATATTGATGATTATTATCTTTCATGGCTTCTGCGTGGCGATTCTCCAACTATCGGAACTGATATGGATGCTGAAAATATTCGTAAACAGAAGGCAACTATAGATAAACAATGGTGCTTTGCAGGTTTTAATCACCATTTTGGTACTGTAGCAGCCTTAAGAAACGAAAAAGCAAGACAACTTTTTGATGCTTATCATTCTTATAAATATGTTGTAAGAGGGAATAAGGCAGATACGCTTACTATTCCATCACAATATCAAGAAGAATTTTATACCTTGTTGGAGAAGATTCAACAGAATCTACTTGATAAGATAGAGCGAAAGCATATTGCTATTGAGTGTAATCCGTCGTCCAATTTTAAGATTGGGGAGTTTGGACGTTATGATGAACATCCTATTTTCCGGTTTTTTAATTTTGGACTATCTACTCCATATCCTTGTCATGATATTGCTGTTTCCATCAATACTGATGATCAGGGCGTTTTTTCTACATCTATAGAGCGGGAATATTCTTTAATGGCTTTGGCTGCGGAGCGTAATCAATCAGCTGAACATAAGAACACCCCTCGGGCGATAATCAATTGGTTGGACAGAGTACGGGAAATGTCTATTGAGCAACGATTCAAAAATTAATTAAATTTGTTATTATGTGTAAAGCTAATGTGTTTTTGAAAGAGTGTCAGGTTCAAAATTCTAATCATTATGATGCCTTTGAAGTCTGGAACTTATTAAAAGAAAAGCCAAAACATCTTTTCTTGGTGTGTAAAGAGAATGGACAAGAACCACGTTCCATGTTCAAAGATGATGAACTAGAGCTGTTTTATAAAGTCTCAGTTGATGAAAAAAATTAAAAAATACAGATGGAACCGTCAAATATAAAAAAGATAAATATTGTATAGGTGTTCTTTCTTCAGAAGATTCAGAGTCTATTATAAAATATGTAGAAGCGGGTTGGGAGGATTTATTTGATGTGGTAATATCTAAATTTGATCCTAAAGAAGATGAATCTAAGAGAATAAAAGTAGCTATATTTATAAAAGGTCCAGAAACAGAGAGAACAGAGAAAGATAAAAAATAACTGAATGCCGAGACTTTGTGAAATAGGTAGTATCTTTACTATATGAAAGTCTATCCATTGGAAAGGAAAACGTTTTATGACAAAATATTTGAATACTTTGAAAAAAGAGTTTCTTTTTCGAAAATTTAGAAGTCTAGTACTGTTATTCGGCATGCTTTGATGGATTCTTCTGCGACTTATACCCTTTCTTCTGCTGAGGTTCTGTTTATGTTGGTATCGTGCAGTGCTTTCATTAACTATCTGGAGATGAAGGAGGGACTGTACTGAATATGAAAAAATGGGCTTTCTTACAATCAGGGATCTGCCGATAGTAGATGGTATGGTTATCGGATTGGAGTTTTGTTATAGAATCAATACAAGTTCTTGTTTCAATAACAGAATGGTAAGTGCTCTGATAAAGGGTGTTACGGACTGGAACAGAACCGGAAAACTTTGTGAAAAGGTGTCACCGATATTTTCAATCGAAATCGATACTGACCATAATGCACCATTTTGGTATAGTGAAATGCACCATTTTGCTACCCCATAATGCACTATTTTGGTATACCATAATACACCATTTTGGTCAGCATTGAGTACTGCTATGTCTATTTCCTTTATGAACATACACGACTGTCCTTTTATATGACAGGAATGCGGCCTTGAGGATTGCCCTTTATATGGACCTGGATGGGGTTATCTGTAGGGTTGATTACATTATTCTTAAATAAATAGAAGAAATTAAGGGGAGTAAATTTTGATTCTATTCGAATTTATTGTACTTTTGCAGAGATGGCGAATGAATCAATGGTTAAATATGTAAAATGTGATGTCTTTCAGGAGTAATTGACCAACTGTTGGGATAGGGGAGGATGAGACTGTATAGGTCTTGGTGCTTTGAAAATGCCTTCCTTCTTGAAGGTCCGCGCTGGAATTTACTTCTATCATAGAAAATGTTGTTAGCAATCAACTCCGGATCTGCGGCTATACCGTGTCACTGTTGTGTGCAGTGCCATCATCAATGATCTGGAAATGAAAGATGAATGATATTACGGAATCATAAGAATCATATTCGCTCTTAGGTTGTTGAAACCTATTGATAAAATGGAATTCACCTGCTTCTATTTTGAAAAGTAAAGAAGCTATCGTAGTCAGGTGTTGACTTGACGAAAGTTAGATTTACAAGTGTTGAAAGATACGAGTATGGCAGATAAAACTTTAAAACCTTCGGGTGTGTCGGAACCACCAGATATGGCAGCCGGCAATGACATAAAATAGTCAGGGAAGCTATGAAACCGGATGGTACAGCCTCCTCGACTATCGCCGACGAAGACAAGTGTCTTCCAAAGGGCAAACACGTTACTGGGCCTGACAAGCAGTCGGGCCAAGGAATGGAGAGAATACGCAAAGAAGAAAGTATCATTCATAAGTGGTCAGAGGAACCGACATCATGGGGTTATCTGCTCATCCATAACAAAAAAGTGGAGAAGTTTGAGGCCGAGGTGAACCAGGATGGCCGTTACCGGTGTTTTGTCCATCGCTCCGTATATTATGAGAAAAGCAACCACAGCGTTAAGAAAATAGAGAAGCCATCAGTCAGCGGTTTTGTCTTTCTGCAAGGCCGGACGGATGACCTTCGGCAATACCTGAATCAAAAATATCCTACCCTTCATTTAGTCAATGACCACAATACCGGTGCTTCTGCAGTCATTCCAGACAAACAGATGCAGCCCTTCATGCAGATCATGAAGGATGATCCTACCCAGATCCGTGTCCTGCGGAATCCCATCGAGCACTATGCCGACGGGAATGTCAGACTGCGTGTGCTTACCGGCATCCTGAAAGGACAGGAAGGCTACCTCATACGGATTGACCATGACCGGAAACTGGTCATGGAGATCGGAGATATGGTCGTGGCTGTTGGTGGTATATACAAAGAAGAGTTTGAGGAAGTGCAGGATTTGGTGGACTCAAGCTATCTGACAATGGATAATGGAAAATGTCCAAAATAGGTATTTTGAGTGAATCTAAAGAAGCTGTTTTTTTTCATTATTATAGTGAC
>DAIPMC010000145.1:0-4149 GCA_036768895.1 Prevotella sp.
ATACGGAAATTAGTTGGCAATCTCTGTTGTTAAGTTGCCTTTTAGTTGACAAGATAATTTGTTAAACTCAGATCAGGTTGCCTGCAATTTCCGGTTTGAGAGTTTATGACTGTTGGTAAGTGATCATTCACTGGTCTTATAATCGTAATTCTCACCGAAATCCTTTTGGTATTCTCTGTTGAATACCCTTATTGCATCTTTGGCCTCGTAAGCCCTGCTCAGTCGTTTCAGGGACTTGATCTGAATGTCTAAAGCATTAGTGTTCAGAGGGTCTGCGTTAAAGATTGCTTTTGCTAATTCGATGGCCACATCATATTCTTTCTTTTTATAAGCTTCATCCATTTTCCTCGTCAGGATAGGGATGAGCATTTGCTCTTCTTTAGATTTGAAATGATCCAGGGTGGGCATATCCATTTTCTGCAGGAACTTGCCCCTCTTTAGAATGGAAATTAAGGTGATGTCGTCGGAATTTTCATCCTTGACCATTTTGCAACATTCGTAATAATCACAGTAGAAAGGTTTGTGGATCTCAAGCTTGAAAGTTCCTTCTTGATAAACTACTTCTATTCCATCTATTTCTTCTAGTACTTTCCTGAGATGGTTCATGGTTACGCTTCGTGAGTTCTTGATCTTTTCTGTCGTTTTATCTCCCCAGAGCATTGTACCCAATGATTTTGATGATATACCATCTTTTTCACTATACTCAATCAGGATGAAGAGGACTTCACGGAGTTTGTTCGTAAACATGTAACTAATATCTCGGTTTTTCCGGTCTCGAGCCATAAAGTCGCCAAACAAGTAAATCGAGTTTGGCTTTAACTGGTTCTTACCCAGATGGAGAATGGCCTGTTGCTGACCTATATTTTCTTTCCGTTTCTTGCGGTAGAGAAGTATGGTTACAGTGGTTACAAAAACCAGGAAGACCAGGCCAAGGATAAGATGCTCCCATCTCATGGGGTGTGGTATTTTAATGGCTTCAGCGTATGATGTAGAAGATAAAACCGGTAAATTGATACTGTATATTTTCAGTGTTGATGAGATATCATCTTTTGATTCTTGAACGGTTACAATGATTTTCTGTTGTTGGCGATCATAATACAGATTGGCATTAGTTGTGATTTTATCTGAGTGGATGGGGATAGAATCACCCAGGATCTGATAACTTCCGTCTTTTATGGAAAAGCGGTAGAGTTTAAGGTAAGAGTCAGACAGGAATTCAGAATAGCATAAGGTATAGAAATATTTCTGATCGAACAGGATCATACCCTTGACCGGCACGACATTCTGTTTTCCATCCCAGTTCAGTTCCCAAAGTTTTGTGATCTTCTTCGTCTTTTTATTTAACCGGTACAGATCATAGAAGTATTTCCGTCCGACAGACTGGTCCCCGGATTCATTCCCCATCCCCCCAAACAGGTATACATTGTTCCCATATTGACCGGCCGATACAAAATATCTGGGTTTCCTTGGCCCGTGGATTCCTTGCAGGACCGACCATTTACGAGTATGTATATCGTAGGTATAGAATTGATTACTGTAGTGCATCGGTTCGAAGCCACCATAGATCGTTAATCTCTGTGCACGTTCATCAAAGAACGCCCCGTGGTGGTGTTCCTGTGCTTTGAGTTGATCATGACTTTCCGGCATCCATTTTAGAGTGTTCAGGTCAAGGCTGGCTACAGTCACTTCCTGTGGATCTTTGTGGTCCTTATGGACTTCATACGTATAGAGTCTTTTATTTGAATGGTTCAGAAAGTTCATTCCCAGGTAAATATCTACAGGGCATCGGTTGACAAAGCGTTTACATACCGTCTGCTTGTTGCGTGTGTTAAAAGTGTTGAGATAGTTCCGGTTGTAATAATAAACATTTTGGTTATAAGGATCGTAGCAGGAACCGGCATTAGTCCTGGAATACAGTTTCTTGAGGAATTTCCAATGATAGGAATCATTAATTCCCCAATAAGGATTCTGTACATAACCGATTTTGTTGCCATTTTTATCATATACATCATTGCCATGGCTTTGCCTTAATGGGAACACGTAGTTTTCTCTGTCACCACTGATGACAAGGTCTTTCATGCCAAAAGCCGGGACATCGATAATATAGTCGTTCCTGCCGAAGACAAGATTGGGCTTGATCTCATGAGGGAGGCGTGTATCATAGATGCTTAATGCATGTCCATTGACTTTCATGGTGATGGTTTTCTTGTCCAGATTGAAATGCAAGCTGAAAGGGAACCAATGCTTGTCTTTTAATTCTTGTGGATTAAATTTATAAGTGATCAGCTCCTTATAGCCTTCTCGGTTGAGTTCGATAATGTCATCTTTCGATCCATCAAGGAAGATGTTGAAGATCTCATTATGTTTCAGATCTGTTATCCTGAGAATATATCCGAAGGCATCCGTATCCGGGAACTGCATATCGAACTTAATATTGAATTGGTGGTGAAAAGTGTCAACGTCTTTTTTAAAGACATCGTATGAGGTCCTTTTTCTTATCGAATTGAAGGGATCTTGAAAAAAGAGTCCTTGAGCACTGGCACTGAGTGAACCAACGCAAGATATTATCATTAGTAAGAGAAATAGGAGTAAAGTTTTCATTTATAAATTATTCGATTATATATTTTACAAAGGTAAGTAGAATTTTTAGCTTTGTCAATGTCAAAAGGGTTAATTTTATGTTTTTTGATCTCTTATTATCACATTAATTAGGTTTTTAATCTATTATTAATCTTATTTTTAATCCGTGAATACTAATTTTGCGTGAAAATAAGATAGAAGAGTATCTGTATCGAAAAGGGGATTATTATGTCTTCTGAATTTCTTACTTGTTTTTCCTTAAACTATAATTTGTCTTGAAGTCTAAATTAATTTCTTAATGATGAAAAATATCAAACTATTAACTTTAACTTGCTGTCTGGCTGTTTTTACAACAGGAGTAGCAAGGCAAAACTCACCAAATTTATCTTCTCAAGATTATACACAGTATGTAGACCCCTATATTGGTTCCGGTGGCCACGGCCATGTATTCGTGGGTGCGAGCGTACCCTACGGAATGGTCCAATTGGGGCCAAGCAATATATATAAAGGATGGGACTGGTGCTCCGGCTACCATTATTCCGACAACATCCTGATCGGCTTTTCCCTTACCCACCTGAGCGGGACAGGCTGCAGTGACCTGGGCGACATCCTGCTTATGCCGATGAATGAGATCCATACCCGGCGGGGAGAACAGGATGATATCAGTAACGGCTATGCCTCCACCTATTCCCATAAGAATGAGGTGGTCAGTCCCTATTACTATTCAGTGCTTCTGGACAAGTACCAGATCCGTGCAGAACTGACCGCGACGGCGCGCGTAGGTTTCCACCGTTATACCTATCCCGCTGGGAAGCCCTCCTATGTACTGATAGACCTTCATGAAGGTACCAGCGACGTTGCCTACAGCTGCTATGCCCGTAAGGTAGACGACTATACCATAGAAGGCTACCGCTATGACCATGGCTGGAGCCCCGACCGTAAGGTCTATTTTGTCCTGAAGAGCAATACGAAGATACAGAAATCCACGCTCTTCGATGACAATACCCCGACAGACCGCCTCCAGCTGAAGGCGAAGTCAGTGAAGTGTATCCTGGACTTCGGCCGGTCAAGCCAGGTCCTCCTGAAAGTCGCCCTGTCATCGGTCAGCATTGACAATGCCAGGGAGAACATGCAGGCCGAACTGTCCGGCTGGAACTTCGGGCAGACGGAGGATGCCGCCAAGGCAGAGTGGAATGCCCGGTTGGGCAGGGTGAAGGCTCAGGCCCTCAATGCCCGTGGCCGCCGTATCTTCTATACGTCATTTTATCATACCATGATCGATCCATCCTTATATTGTGATGTCAACGGCCAGTACCGTGGTATGGATGACATGATCTATACGGACCCGTCGAAGTCGAACTATACGACCATGTCCCTGTGGGATACCTACCGCGCGTGGAATCCCCTGATGACGGTGGTGCAACCGGAAATGGTCCCCCATCTGGTCAATTCGATGCTTTCCATTTACCGTCAGCAGGACAAGCTTCCGATCTGGCCATTGTGGAACGGAGAGACCAACTGCATGCCGGGTTACAGCTCTGTACCCGTAATCGCAGATGCCTATCTGAA
>DAIPMC010000146.1:0-2346 GCA_036768895.1 Prevotella sp.
GATCTTGTCCCCAGTGGCCAGAGCCACGCGATAGACTGCCCAGTCATCAAACGCATATTCCAGGGTGTTCGAAGCCGAGATACTACAGTGGTCATAAGGCACATAGCCCAGTCTCATATAATCCTTCATGCCTTCCATCCATGGAGAAGTAGCTGTCATAACCATCGCTTTCAACGCCTCACGGGCATCCAACTTCCCAATCTTAGACACAACGTCGGCCAGGACGGCTACAGCATGATAGCCGCTCATGCACCAGCCTTCATTCGCCATGAGGCTCCATACCGGCAGGAGGTGCATCGGATTCTGTTCCTGTAATTTCAGCATGGTTCTGGCCATGTCCAGTCCCTCAGCCGGTTTCATCAGGTTCAGCAAAGGATGTTCTGCACGATAGGTATCCCACAGGGAGAAAATCGTATAGTTGGTAAAATCCTTTGCCTGGTGGATCTCCTGGTCTATCCCCCTGTATCTCCCATCCACATCCATATAAACCGAAGGATTGATCATCGTATGGTAATACGAAGTATAGAACATGGCCAGTTGGTCAGGAGAGCCTTTCACCTCTATAGACTTCAACTGATTCTCCCATTCATCCGATGTTTCCTGACGAATCTGCTCAAAGGACTTTCCGGCAGCCTCAGCCATGAGGTTCTTCAGAGCGCCAGCCATGCTTACTCCCGAGAGAGCCACTTTCACAACCAGTCTGTCATCCGAAGGAAGGTCAAAATTAAAATAACTCACCATCTCTCTCCCGGCCATATCCGGAAAATTATGATGGATATCAAACTTCCCCCAGAACCCGCCGTAAGGCATTTTCTGGCGGTCAGCATAGCCCCAGTCTTTAATTGGAGACGATAGCGAGATTGCAAAATAAGTATAATTCTGACGGGCCCATCCATTGGTAATCCGATATCCTGTCAGCAACGTATCATTCACGACTCGCAGGCAGGTCCATACCGTCTTGCCTTTATAATTATAGATTCCATGACCGAGATCCAGTATGAAACGGCCCTTCTTGTCCGGGAAAGTGTACTGATGCACGCCCACACGTTGCGTAGCCGTCAGCTGGACTTTGATGTGATAGTCACTCAATATCACTTCATAGTATCCCGGAGCACACTTTTCTGTTTCATGGGAAAAATGCGAACGATATCCGCTGCCAGGATCCGTGGCAGTTCCCGGGTTCAACCTCAGAGGACCATTAACCGGCATAATCATGATATCCCCCAAATCGGAATGCCCCGTTCCACTCAGATGAGTATGGCTGAAGCCTACAATTGTCTGATCCCGGTACTGATACCCGGCACAATAGGCATAGACTTCCGGCTGATATTTACCATTTACATTCTGTGGTATTGTGTCTGTCTCCGGACTTAGTTGCACGATACCAAACGGGGCACAAGCTCCCGGGAAGGTGTGCCCCATACCATTTGTCCCGATAATCGGATTCACCAGATCTGTCAAACGGACCTGACCGATAGCAGTCACCGCAAAGAAGATGAATCCCAGTAAAACACATAACTTTTTCAAACACATCTTTACTTATCTATTATGAAAATCAGAGAAAGAATAAGGAGCATCGGAATCTGAAATGCCACGCTGCTTATTCGGTTTGTTATCCATATCAAAAGAAAGATCTGCACCATTGAAGAGCATGGAATGAGTAACATAATTCCTGGTATAATCAATACCATTTACTTTCAGAGACTTCACATACCTGTTCTCCGTACTGTTCCCCGGAGCAGAGATGTCTACGGTCTTTCCGTTCTGCAAGTGCAATTTGATGTCCTTGAAATAAGGAGTCCCTAACACATACTGATTAGAACCCGGACATACAGGATAGAATCCAAGAGCCGAGAATATATACCAGGCCGAAGTCTGGCCGTTATCCTCATCACCACAATAACCATCCGGATTAGCATTATAAAGACGATCCATCACCTCTCTTACCCAATACTGGGTCTTCCAGGGTTGCCCTGAATAACCATATAGGTAAATCATGTGCTGAATAGGTTGATTGCCATGGGCATAGTTACCGAAATCCATGATTTGCATTTCACGAATCTCATGTATCACCTGACCATAATAACTGTCATCGAATACAGGAGGCAATACAAATACCGAATCCAGCATCCGGTTAAAACTATCCCTTCCTCCCATCAGATGCATCAGATCCTTTGGACTATGAAAAACACACCAGGTATAATGCCAACTGTTACCTTCCGTAAATGCATCGCCCCACTTAAACGGATTGAACGGTTTCTCAAACTTCCCGTTTTGCAGACGGCCACGCATCAGTTTTGTTTCCGGATCAAAGAGATTACGATAGTTCATTGCATGCCTGCGATA
>DAIPMC010000146.1:2366-4105 GCA_036768895.1 Prevotella sp.
CTCTTTTCTGGATTTCCCTAATGCTTTCCCCAACATATAAATACACCAGTCATCATAAGCATATTCTAATGTCCTTGCAGCACTCTCATTGATCTTTACATCGTATGGAATATAACCAAGTTTATTATAGTATTGGTATCCCAGTCGTCCACATGAATATACTTCTGGATTAACTGTATTCGCGTCGTGCTTCAAAGCCTGCCATAAAGTCTCAATATCATAGCCTCTCAAGCCTGTCAGGTAAGCATCCGCGACAACAGAAGCTGAATTGTTACCCACCATACAATCACGATGACCAGGACTTGCCCATTCCGGCAGATACCCGCTCTCCTTATAATCATTCACCAATCCCATCTGTATTTTCTGGCTCATTTGAGGATAGACCAGATTCAGCAAAGGGAATAAGGCGCGGAAGGTATCCCAAAAACCGGTATCCGTGAACATATACCCGGGCAACACTTTCCCATTAAAGGGACTGTAATGAACAATATTCCCCTGCGCATCATACTCATAGAAAGAACGGGGAAAAAGCACACAACGATATAAACAAGAGTAAAAAGTTCTCAGATGATCCAGATTATCATCCTGAACCTCAATGGCACCCAGTACATCATTCCAGCGTTTTCGACCTTTGTCAGCTATTTCATCAAGACTATTGCTTCCTAATTCCTTCAAATTGAGTTCCGCCTGAGCTTCACTAATGAACGAAGAGGCCACACGAACATTGACTTTTTCTCCTCTAAGGGTTTTAAAGCCGATAATCGCACCAGCATGATTGCTTTTTGATTCGAGGGAACCAATCTCTGTCTGCCCATCCTTCACCGCTGCCTGATAGGTAAACGGGTGATCAAATTCCAGCACAAAATAATCTTTGAAATTATCCGGTACCCCACCACTATTTTTCGTTGTATAGCCAATGATCTTATTCTCAGAGGGGATGATCCTGACATACGATCCATGGTCAAAAGCATCCACTACGACAAAAGAAGAATCACTCTTGGGAAAGGTGAAGCGAAACAGGGCCGCACGCTCCGTGGGAGCAATCTCTGTAGTGACATCATAATCAGCCAGATAGACTTTATAATAATACGGTCGAGCAGTCTCCGTCTTATGAGAAAACCAACTGGCACGTGCATCCTCATCAAAAATCGGCTTTCCTGTCTCAGGAAAGACCGAGAATTGTCCATAATCATTAATCCATGGACTCGGCTGATGAGTTTGCTTAAAACCACGTATTTTATCAGCAGTATAGACATAAGCCCAACCGTCCCCCATCTTTCCGGTCTGAGGTGTCCAGAAATTCATTCCCCATGGCAGGGCAATCGCAGGATAGAGATTGCCTGTGGAAAGTGAGAGTTTAGACATGGTACCAACTAAAGTCGACACATTATCCACAGGACCGGGATTTACAGCCCGCAAAGCTAAAGACTGTGAGAATAGCAACAGGGTTGCAAAAACTGAAAGAAACATCGTTTTCCTATTCATTGTTATTTACCTTTAAATATACTAATACCATTAATATGACACACTATTCTATATCCGAATTTTATTATTATAAAGTATTTTTAACCTATTCAGAGGTTTCCATTTCCAGAACGGTTCATTTCTGAAATCAATTAAATATAGAAAGGATTAGGCGCATAAAGCGTCTAATCCTTCAGTCAAAGAGATAAATAAATGTATGATTCCACTAATCATTAATTCAACTATATGAAATCAAGGAATAATGACCTCCATTG
>DAIPMC010000147.1:0-4089 GCA_036768895.1 Prevotella sp.
CTGCCAGGCCACAGAGAGATGGTCATGAAGGTGTCTGTCGATAATGGTATCAAGGGCACCGGAATTTTGAAGTCTCCGCAAAGCCTCATTGATTTGCGTCGCCAGTTTGACATTGTTCCGGGCTACGCAGAAGGCATATTCCTCAGTGGAAAATTCTCCGGGAAGAATTTTCAGATTACTGTTTTCCGCCACAAAGGCCTTAGCCGGTTCTTCGTCATCTATCACGCAGTCGATCTTCCCCTCTCCGAGCGCCTGGATGGCATCGGCCGTCTTGGTATACCGTTCTATGCGTGTTCCTGCCTTGTCATTTTCAAAAGCAGAAGCCTTCAGGTCGCCAGTCGTCCCCAGTTGTACGCCGATGGTACTTCCGGGAAGGTCACGGGGAGAATTGACGGTATGCCTTTTCTGGCCGCCTCGTGTCAGAATCACGATAATGACAAGGATAATAACCAGTAGAGGAATACCTATTTGTAAGATTTTCTTTTTCATCCTGAATGCCTGTTTAAAAAGACAGTCTTCCCCATTCTCCGTGAGTTGTGGCTTGTCTGTATATATGTGCCGAAACTCTCGTCCTTCGATTTGATCGTTCTTGTTCTATTACTCAAATGATTATTTTTTACGGTTTCATCAGGAGAAACCCATGATGATTTATTATTTGCAAAAGTATGAAAATTTCCGCGGTCTTTCTTCCTTTTCAAAATAAAGGAGTTATGACTTTTACTTTTTTAACATCTATATCCCATCGGTATGGCTTGCCTTGAATATCCCTGGTCCGAAAGGATAGGGGGATGAGTTTTAAGATATGGTTTACTCTTTGCGTTTCCGGGGCCCGGCGTCATGGGAAACAGGTGGAGAAAAACATAAATTAACAGTAAAGATTTGCGCGTGTTTTTCTTTGTTTGTATATTTGCGAACAACAAAACGGTTCTTGCTGAAAACAACTGCCGTTTAAGTTTCTCCTGCATGGGCACCGGGCCAGAATGCAGGAGTAATTTATTATTAACACTACCGTTATGAAAAATAGGAAACAGAAATTAGCTCTATCGTTTGTGATCATGATGGGTGTGGTCAGCATGTTTTCGGATATGACCCATGAGGGTGCCCGGAGTATTTACGGTGCCTATCTGGCGCTTGCCGGAGCTTCTGCCGCCACCATCGGATTTGTCATGGGGCTGGGAGAGTTGATAGGCTATGCCCTTCGTCTGGTCACCGGTTACTTTGCCGACAAGAAGCACAATTATTGGATCATGACCATTGTAGGTTATTCCATCAATATGGCTGCCGTCCCGTTGATCGCCCTGTTCTCCAAGGATGGATGGAAATGGGCCTGCCTGCTGATTATCCTGGAAAGACTCGGAAAAGCAATACGGCAACCCTCCAAGAATACATTGGTATCATTTGCCTCTTCTCAAGTAGGACAAGGTAAGGCCTTTGCCCTCCAGGAGTTTATGGATCAGATAGGTGCTTTCTGTGGCCCTCTGCTCTTGTTTGTCGTCCTTCTCTTAAGAAAAGACAGTAGTGATTTATTTTCTGCTTACAGGATCTGCTTTGCGATATTAATCATACCGGCATTTTTCACTTTGTTCTTTCTTTTGAGAGCGAAGCGTAAATTTACCCATCCCGAGAATTTTGAGACCAGTGTCGACAGACCCCGGATAGGGTCTTTAAACTCACATTTCATCTTGTATCTCGTGGCTACCAGTTTGTTAGCTTTCGGATTCATTGATTTCCCTATGATTACGATGCATGTATCAAGACTTTCCATCATCCCCTCCTCTTTTCTCCCGCTGCTCTATGCAGGAGCCATGCTGGTAGATGCCATAGCTGCACTTGTTTTTGGCTGGATGTATGATAAATATGGGATAAAGGTTCTGATCTTCTCTGATTTTCTATCGGCCTTTTTCGCACTGTTCATCTTTACTTCCCACTCCATTAGTTATATTATTATCGGAATTGCGCTCTGGGGAATCGGGATGGGTGCTCAGGAATCTATCCTGAAATCGGCGGTCACGGCCTTAGTTCCAAAGGAGAACCGCTCCACAGGATTCGGTGTCTTCGGAGTATCCTTTGGGGTCTGCTGGTTCATCGGGAGTTGGGTTCTGGGGATACTCTATGACACTTCCATTCCTGCAATGGTTACGATCTCCGTCATCTCACAGTTGGCTTCCATTCCTTTCCTCATGGCTCTTGCAAAGTCACATAAGACAATGGATAATGTAAATTCTTCCCTGTAAATTTGCACAGATCAACTTTTGTTCATATTTTTACGAATTTAAATTCGAGGGAAGCAGGATTAAGGGAAATATATCCTTGTGTTCCCTTCATTTATAGGCATCTTTTAATATACAGATTATGACAAGCAAGAAAAAAGCAGCTTTAACCTCAATCATCGCAGCCGTATTCCTGACTACTATGAAGTTTATTGTCGGCATTCTCACTTCCAGTCTGGGAATTATCTCAGAAGCACTCCACTCCCTTCTGGACCTGTTAGCTGCCGTGATTACTTTTGTCTCCGTAAGCATATCAGACAAACCAGCAGATAAGGAACATCAGTATGGTCATGGAAAGATAGAAAATCTTTCAGCTTTCTTCGAATCCATACTGCTTGTCATCACCTGCGTATGGATTATTTATGGGGCGATCAGCCGTTTGATCTCAGGTAATACGGCTATACGCGTAACCGTATGGAGCTATCTTGTCGTCCTGACCGCCATGGCCGTGGACATCGGTCGTTCCCGGATGCTCTTCAAGGTTGCAAAGCGCGATAACAGTCAGGCTCTTGAGGCAGATGCCATACATTTTTCCACTGACATTCTCAGTTCCGGAGTAGTCCTGCTGGGACTGATATGTGCCAACTTCGGTTACCATAAGGCCGATGCCATTTCTGCATTAGGGGTGGCCGTCATCGTCTTGGGAATCTCTTACCGCCTGGGCAAGAGGGCTATTGACGTATTGCTTGACAAGGTGCCAGACGGACTGACCGAGAAGGTTGAGTCCAGACTAAAATCCAATAAGGATATTGTGTGTTATCATGATTTGAAAATACGTGTTGCAGGACCTGATACGTTTGTTGAGGTAAATGTGCATATTCATCCCCATACAGATCTCGAGACAGCACATTGTATATGCAGCAGAATAGAAAAGGATATAGCATCTTTGATTCCGAGATGTACCACCGTTGTGCATGCTGAGCCTGATGAATGAATGGCTCTTTTCGTCATAATTTGTCATCATATTTGATCTCCTGACTTTTCTTTTTGCCAAGTCCGAAATTATAGGTTAACCCGATATAGACAATTCTCGGGTTGCGACGTTTTTCTACTTTTTGTCTGAGATCATCGGTGTTAAGTGTATATGATTTGTGGAAGGTGTTGAAAAGATCGGATATAGAAGCAATGATGGAGAGTCCCGTTTTTGGGTATTCATAGCGTATTCCCATATTGAAAATATAGTTTCCGTTGAGATGACCTTGTGGAATGAGCTGCGGTGAATTGTATCGGGTATTGAACTGGATGGTGAGATGGTTCAGGGGGGTGATGTCCGCATTCATCAGACTGCTCCAGGCCCACGTGGAACGTTTACTGCCATAGCCGAGTTTGGATGCATTGATCTGTTGATAGAATCCATTTCCATTGATGTTGAGCGACAACCAGTGTAAGGGCTGCCAACTCCAGATAACTTCCAGTCCGGCATCCTGACTGTTCTGCATATTCTCCTTTGTTGTGATAAGGGTATCCTTATTCATGTATGAAATATTCGTTATCTGATTTAGAGTGTAACGATAATAAAGAGTTGTCGTAAGAGTACTATTCACATCATTGTGCCACATCCATCCTGTTTCCAAGGAGTGGATTTTTTCGGGTTTCAGATGCGGATTCCCGGTTTGCATGCTTAGTGGGTTGATATGCTCTGCGTATGGATCCATATCTTCTCCGGCTGGACGGTTGACACGCAGGCTATAGTTGAGTTGAAGTTCCTGATGCCCGGTGAGTTGCCAGGAGCTGTGGAAGGTCGGATACAACGAGAATTCATTCTTTCGGATAAAAGAATCAGTTTTTGCCAGCAGGCTTCTCTGATGGTCATATTCGC
>DAIPMC010000030.1:0-18277 GCA_036768895.1 Prevotella sp.
AACCATCGAAATCGAAACTGACCAAAATGGTGCATTATGGGGTAGCGAAATGGTGTATTTTGGTCACGATGGACGGTTTTAACTAAATTCAATAGATGGCACTTTTATTTATTAGCAAGATAATTTTCTATGTCTTTCAATAAATGCTGAAAAGGCTCAGAATACTGATAAACCATATTCTTCTTCATCATCTGAGTCACATTCTCAAGACTATGCTTATAACTTGACATTTCTGTCGTCTCCTGCATAGAATGGACCGACTGCTCACGAATCTCTTCTTCCTGTTCCTGTTCCAATCTTTCAGAAACTTTCAAAACAATAGGACATACCACTTTATCAAACAGATGGTGCCCCTGGACAAATAAGTAGGTGTTATCTGATCGCACGCCAAGCCGGTTTAAATCATTTATTAAGGCATCCTTCTGATCCTGAAACTGGGGGTAATCTTTATTTAAGCGTCTCAATTTACGATCTATTTTTCTGCGCATATCATTAATCATCTCCTCAGGATGATTAATTCTAAAGTAACCAGGTTCTATAATTTTATTGAAATCTGTAATGGTAAAGTCCATATAATGGGAGCCTCTATAAAACCAGATATTCCAAACAAACAACGGCCATATCGCCTGTGAATAATCAAAGAGATATTTCTCAAAATCAAATATGTTATGATCATTGAGAGTCACCATCACACACGCATCATGCAAACCGGGAGCATAACACTGATAGTTCTCTATCGCATAAACATACGTATGAAAGATATAAGGATTCTCATTTATTAACTTCGAAGTCTCGGTAGCTCCTTGAACAAGATAGTCATAATCAGCATCTACACATGCTATCATATCTCGTCCTACACCAGAAAGCATATTGGCTATCGCAGCCTTCTTCCCCCTTTCCAGATAACTGCCACGGACAGGAAGCATGATCTCGAAGTAACGGGTATTATTTTCAAAACGTCCTAATACTTGACGCCAAAAGAGTACATCATCATAACTCTCCACATAAACGACAATTTTTCTACGGTCATACTGAGATCTGAGTCGATTAGCGGCTTCGAAATATTGAGAGTTAATATGGTCTTTTAATCTTGAAGACATAAGCGACACATTTACTTATCATCTGTTTTCTCGGAAGAGTGGGCTCCTACCGTAATATCTGTAACCTCAGTGACGTGGTCCATCCAGCCATTCATAATCACCGCAGGACTGTGCGTAGTCATGATCAACTGAATATTTGGATTCAATTTCAAGATCAGGTCGATTAACTGTTTCTGCCATTCGAAATGCAGGCTCACTTCTGGTTCATCCATAAAAAGGACGTATGGCTTCTGATCTTCTATAAGAACAGTCAATAAAATGCAAAGCATCTGTTTTTCACCACTCGACAGCATATACGGGACCAAAGTTTCTTTCATTTGAGAGAAACGTATTTCATTTTCACTACGGATAATCTTCTTTCCTGTCGAAGCAAAAAGTTGATCTATCATATCTTGAAATATCTTCTTAGGTTCTGCTATCTTCTCTGCCTTTTTAGCAGCATCCGGACCTCCACACTGCAAGACTTGTATAATACGGTTTCCGATGTTAACCTGATAATCGAGGTATTTTCTCTGCAGATTATAGATTTGGAAATCCATCTCTGTTCCCATAGGAATGTTCAGTTGTGATGTCAACTCCGAATTGACCAACGGACGCTCAAAAGAGCGGATGGCATCATAACGAATCCATTTCGCATCTTCCGGATATACGGTAAGATGAACACCTTTCAAAAGATGGCTGGGAAATTCCCCCCCTTGAGCCAGACCTCTGACAACCTTATTGAGTATGGTCGTTTTACCCACGCCATTAATACCACTCAGGACATTGACTTTACGGTCAAGATCCCAGATGATATGCTTGACACCGCTCCAAAGAGAATCGATTTCAATTCTTTTAATATAATCAGCATACTTCTGCATAATCTAAAAGTTTTTCACGTCCTCGCACACTTAGTTTCAGATGACAAATATAAGAAAAAGAAACTAAAATAAAAAAGAGTTCGGAATTTATTATTAACTTTGTGAATCATTTATGGGGAAATCAAGAGATGTATAACATATACCGTTCTACCAAAGAGATCAAAAGAGCGTTATCGATATGAAGAGAGAAATGATATGCAATAATTGCAAAAAGACATTATCAAGATGACATTTACCAGAACATTTCGTTTTATACTAACAAACTACTTTATAAAAAGAAAAGATTAAAACATGTTACACATCAACAAACCTCTTCAGGCACATCTGAGCATTTTCAGTGCAGAAATATTCTGGGGCTTAATGGCTCCCATAGGAAAAGAAGCCATGACTCATGGCATTGACGGCATTGACCTTGTGACATTCAGAGTACTTGGAGGAGTTATCCTGTTCTGGATCAGTTCTTTATTCGCTCCGAAAGAGAAAGTGCCCTTGAAAGACAAAGTAAAATTTATCGGCGCAGCTGTTTTTGGTTTGATATGCAATCAGTTCTGCTACAATATCGGTCTGAGTATCACTTCCCCCAATAATGCAAGTATCATGACGACGACCATGCCTATCTTCGCGATGGTCTTATCTTTCCTTATTCTGAAAGAACCCCTTACCTTAAAAAAGATTTCAGGAGTATTCATCGGTTGCATCGGTGCACTGATATTGATTTTGACAAGTGTATCAGCAAATAATGCAAAGGTCGGAAATATTCGCGGTGATCTGCTTTGTCTGACAGCCCAATGCTCCTTTGCTCTTTACCTTACACTATACAGTCCATTGGTAAAAAAATATTCCGTCTTTACAACTAATAAATGGATGTTTCTATGGGCCGCCATCATGATTCTCCCCTTCTCCGGACATCATGTCATCACAACTATTGACTGGGCAAATGTCCCGGCAACAACCTTATGGGAGACTGGATATGTAGTAGTTATCGGAACTTATGCCTGTTATTTACTGACCATGATTGCCCAGCAAACCCTTCGACCTACGGTTGTATCGATCTACAACTATGTCCAACCTATCGTTGCGGTTACCATCAGTGTCCTCATGGGAATAGGAGTATTCAAGTGGAGCCAAGGATTAGCCATAATCTGTGTGTTTTTCGGAGTCTGGCTGGTTACGCACTCTAAGTCAAAAAGAGAATTAACGGTCCCTGAAGACACCAGTATCCATAAACATTAGTTCCAAAATAAAGATACCCTTCTCAATCAATTGAAAAATACCACATTTATGGTATAGAGAATACCTCTACTATGTGATTACCTGAGAACATTTTTAGACGTAACTTTGTAACCATAAAACAATAAGGGAAATAATTGAAAAGAAATAAAAAACTTTTCAAACCATCAAAATATAATATATAAAAGAGGAGAAATTTATGAGCAACAAAAAGAAACTTCATTTCGAGACTTTACAAGTTCATGTAGGACAAGAACATGCTGACCCGGCAACAGATTCCCGTGCCGTACCTATTTATCAGACTACTTCCTATGTATTTAAGAATTCCCAACATGCTGCTGACCGGTTCGGACTCCGTGATCCGGGTAATATCTACGGTCGTCTGACCAATTCTACCCAGGCTGTATTTGAGGACCGCGTATCTGCACTCGAGGGAGGTGTAGGAGGCTTAGCTGTTGCATCCGGTGCAGCAGCCGTCACTTATGCCATCACTAATCTTGCCTTTGCCGGTGATCATGTAGTAGCCAGCAAGACCATCTATGGTGGTTCTTATAACTTATTAAAACATACGCTCTCAAGATATGGTATCTCCACAACCTTTGTTGACTCAGATGATTTAGATGCCTTTGAGAAAGCCATCCAGCCGAACACAAAACTGGTTTATATCGAGACCCTAGGCAACCCGAACTCAAATATTACTGATATTGAGGGCACAGCCGCAATCGCTCATCGTCACGGCATTCCTCTGGTTATCGACAACACCTTCGGAACACCTTATTTAATCCGCCCTATAGAACATGGAGCTGATATTGTAGTACATTCAGCTACTAAATTTATCGGTGGTCATGGCAGTACTTTAGGTGGCGTCATTGTAGATGGCGGAACATTTGACTGGATGCATAGCGACAAGTTTCCAGGTTTTACACAACCAGACGCATCCTATCATGGTATGAAGTTTGGAGAACTCCCTGCTCCTTTCGTTACTCGTGTACGTGCCTTGATCCTTCGTGATGAGGGTGCAACGATTGCTCCTATCGCTGCATGGATCCTATTACAAGGCTTGGAGACATTAAGCCTGCGTGTTGAACGGGAAGTCTACAACACGAAAAAGATCATAGAATATTTGCAGACACAACCTCAAGTGAAGAAAATCAATCACCCTTCCCTACCTGATCATCCGAATCATGACCTATACAAGAAATACTTTCCGAATGGAGCCGGCAGTATCTTCACTTTTGAGATAGACGGCTCACAAAAGAAAGCAATGGACTGGATCGACCATCTGAAGATTTTCTCCTTGTTGGCTAATGTAGCCGACGTGAAATCGCTGGTAATTCATCCGGCATCTACCACACATTCAGAATTAAGTCCTGAAGAAGCCGCCGATCAGGGAATTTATCCGAACACCATCCGTTTAAGTATCGGTACAGAGCACTACCTCGACCTTATTGATGACTTGGACCAGGCTTTTGAAGCCGTAAAAGATGAGAAATAATCACCCTTTCATTCTATAAATTTTGGAAACGATAATATAGCAAAGGATAAAAAGAATGCCCGATAGGAGATTATGGTTATCCTTTGTATAATAAACAATTAAAAAAGACGAAATGACAAAAATTGCAAAGAACATAACAGAACTGATCGGTCATACACCTCTGATAGAGTTAACCAAATACTCTGCTTTCAAAGGTTTGAAGAAACCGATTATTGCCAAGGTTGAATCATTTAATCCCGGTGGGAGTGCAAAAGACCGCATAGCTCTTGCGATGATCGAAGACGCTGAAAAGAAAGGTGAACTCAAACCAGGGGCTACAATTATTGAACCTACTAGTGGAAATACGGGGGTAGGACTCGCTTTGGTTGCTGCCATAAAAGGGTACAAACTGATACTGACCATGCCGGAAACCATGAGTATCGAACGCAGGAATCTCGTAAAAGCATACGGAGCCCAGGTGAAACTGACAAGTGGTCAGGAAGGAATGCCGGGAGCAATCAAAGCTGCCAGCAAACTCCGGGATTCGATTCCCGGGTCTGTCATTCTGGGACAATTCGATAATCCTGCCAATCCAGAGATTCACTACAAGACTACCGGACAGGAAGTCTGGGAAGATACAGATGGAAAAGTTGACATATTCGTAGCCGGCGTGGGTACGGGAGGTACTGTCTCCGGCGTTGCGAAAGCATTGAAGGAAAAAAATCCAAAAGTAAAAATCATCGCTGTCGAGCCGGCAACATCACCAGTCTTAAACGGTGGTAAAAGTGGACCTCATAAAATCCAGGGTATCGGAGCAGGATTTATCCCAAAAACATACGATGCCTCTCTCATTGATGAAGTTGTTGACATCGATAATGATGCGGCTATTCTTGCAGGACGTCAACTGGCACAGCAAGAAGGACTCTTAGTCGGTATTTCTTCCGGTGCAGCAGCATTTGCAGCCACTGAGATTGCAAAGCGTCCGGAAAATGCAGGCAAGACTATTGTCACTCTGCTTCCGGATACCGGAGAACGTTACTTGTCAACGGTGCTTTACGCATTCGACGAATATCCTCTATAATGAGTTGAATCAATAATACTTAACTCAGATCTATAAAAAAAAGAAGGCAAACTCCCATTCGGTAAGTTTGCCTTCTTTGTATTCAGAGTCTTTATAACTACTCTCTCTAAACACTCCTATTTCTTCTCCAACAGACTATCTCCCATACTATCTTTCAGTTCAGGTATAGGTCTGTTCGGATTTTCCTTTGCTCCCAGATCAATAAGTTCTCTGGCTTTCTTCACTACACTTTGCTGACCGGAAATCAATTTATTATCAGCTGAATCATACGCTTCCTGAGACTTTCTCATCAACTCCCCCAGTTTATTGTAACGCTGAAAGAAATCTCCAAGCCGGTCCAGGAGTGTTTCTGCCAGTCCGAACACCTTCTGCTGATTTTCTGCCTGTGTATTCTGAACCCAGGCAACCCGGATCATGTGAAGAATAGCTGTAAGATTCTGTTCACTTGTCATAAACACCTTCTTTTGAAAAGCCTCATCCCAAAGATGTGGATCATTGACTAAAGCCAATTGCAAAGAAGCTTCCACCGGCATAAACATAATCACGAAATCAACAGCTTCACGTGGTGTCTTCACATATTTACTATAATCCTTGCGTGCCAGTTCGTTGACATGTTTACGAACACTATCCACATGCTCTTTCATGTACAAGTCTTTCTCTTCCGGCGTCGAGGCATTGACATATTTTTCAAAAGCGACCAGGGAAACCTTGGAATCGATAATCGCATCTTCGCCCTGAGGATAATGCAGGATAACATCCGGGATCATCTGAGCACCAGTGCTATCATTACGAACAGTATTTCCATTGGCATCACGGAGATGAGCCTGAACGTCATACTCTTTCCCTTCTACCAGTCCCTGACTGTCCAGAAGATCCCCAAGGATGACTTCCCCCCAGTTGCCTGTCACTTTATTATCACGACGCAGTACATTCACCAGAGAATCTGCTTTATCTCCTATCTCCTGATTGCTTTTTCTCATCTGGTCAATGATCTCACGAAGACTTGCCTGACCTTCAGCAGTTTTTATGGAAGTATCATTCAAGGCTTTACGCATATCAGAAATTGCAGTCTGCAATGGAGCTGTAATATGCCCGACGTGTTCCATATTAGCCTCCTTCAACGCCTTGGAATTTTCCTCCAACACCTTTCGGGCAGCAATATCCATTCCTTGTTTAGCTGATTCCAATTGCTCGGAGAACTGCTTCTCCTGCTGTTCCCTCAAATCAGAAAACTGTTTCTGCAACAACATCTTCTGATCCAGCAACTGTTTTTCATACATGGACTTCAGATCTTCCCTTTGAATACGGGCATTCTCCGCATCCACAGTCTTTTGCTGCTGAAGGATTTTCAACTGGGTATGTGTCCTCTCGACTTCCATTTTGATTTCAGACTGAGAGCGACTGGCTAAGAAATAACCTGCAACACTCCCTAATATAAAGCCAATAATTACCAAGATAATTTCCATAATCTCAAATCAAGGATATTAATGCAATACTATAATATAATTTCGAATGAGCCAATAAGAAAGAATTCCTGCTATATATCCAACAAAAGCTATCCAACTCACATGCTTCATATACCAGCCAAAGGTGATTTTCTCAAGTCCCATAACCACAACGCCTGCTGCACTTCCTATAATCAATATAGAACCACCAATGCCAGCACAGTATGCCAATAATTGCCAGAAAATTCCATCCGTCGCCATATCTCCTATTGCCTGAATGGGATACATACCCATACAGCCTGCTACCAAAGGTACATTATCAATTACACTTGAAAGCATACCTATAATTCCTGTTACCATATAATGATTCCCCTGGAAGGTAGCATTCAGGCCATTCCCCATCAACTTCAAGGCTCCGATTTCCTCCAGACAAGATACAGCCATCAATATGCCCAAGAAAAAAAGAATGGTAGACAAGTCTATATGGGACAAAAGATTTGAAACTCTTCTCGCAAAAGATTTCTTACCTGTAAAACGATGCAACCGACGATAGAAGATTTCAGTAACAATCCAGAGTATACTCAATACCAGCAGGATACCGACAAACGGTGGAAGATTCGTTAATGTCTTAAAAACAGGAACAAACATCAAACCGCCTACACCCAGAAAGAAGATTGTCCTGCGCTGATGACTGGAGAAATCCAAGACTTGATATTCGGGCTCATCGGAAATCTGAATATCTTCAGAAGTTTCCAGACTACCCGTAAGCTGGGTTTGGAGGAGCAAGGCTGGAATAACTACAGAAATAACCGAAGGAATGAAGATTTCCGAAACAACTCCAGCAGGAGTGATCAGGTTCTTGTTCCATAACATAATCGTCGTCACATCACCGATCGGGGAGAAAGCTCCACCCGAATTTGCTGCCAGAATAATCATAGAAGCGTAGATCAAACGATCTTTCCGATTACTTGTAAGTTTACGAAGTATCATAATCATTACGATACTTGTCGTCATATTATCCAAGACAGCAGAAAGAAAGAAGGTCATAAAAGTAATCTTCCATAGCAGTGCACGCTTGCTCTTCGTTTTCATGATCTTGCGTACCCAATCAAAGCCCCCATTCTGATCAACTATTTCTACAATCGCCATGGCACCCATAAGAAAGAAAAGTGTCGTAGAGGTACTTCCCAGATGTCGTTCGATGATACTACTGACTGCAGAAGGAATCTCTGTTGCTGATACTCCGGGATTATAAATTCCAGGATTTATCATGTAAAGCGTCCAACATGCTGCAAACATGAGTAATGCAACAGCTGCCTTATTCACCTTTGTTGCACTCTCAAGGGCTATAAAAAGATAGCCTGCACAAAACACGATCACAATCACGACAGATAATGTAGACATATTAACTTTAAATTAAAATTCTCTCAAAATATATAACATTCTATTTTATTAACAAAAGGCGCACTGCCATTTTAGTGCAAAGGTACATAACTTTTCCAAAAAGTTATACAAATCTTTTTGCTATTCAAGAAGAGACATTGCTTTTTGTTATAAAAAGGAAGTTAAAATTTTCCAGCATTTGGCATATTCGCTTATTTTTAGTATTTTTGTCGGGAAACAAAAGAGATGCCATGCAAACCAGCAAATACCTTGTTGCAAATTCCCAAGACGCCCTCTGGGGACTTACTATCAGTACGGTAGGCAAGGAAATTATCATTCCGGGTGAAGGATACCCTACTCATGGTCATGCCGATGGATATTACTTCAATATAGAGAAAGGCAGGATACTTAACGAGTATCAGATTCTCTATGAACCTGAAGGCGAAGGCGAATTTCAGAGTGAACATATCAAACCTGTAAAGATCAAAGCAGGAGACATCTTTCTACTTTTCCCGGGTGAATGGCACTCCTATCATCCATCGATAAACAAGGGTTGGAAAAGTTATTGGATCGGATTTAAAGGCAAGAATATGGATGATCGTATCAAAGCAGGGTTCTTGTCTCCATCAAAGCCCATCTATCATGTAGGATATAGCAGCGATATCATCCGGCTCTATGAAGAGGCCTACCAAACTGCCTTGAAGGAAGCCGCCTACTCCCAGCAGATACTGGCAGGTATTGTCAACCATCTTATCGGCATGATGTATTCTCTGGAGAGAAATATCATTCTCAATCGAAATCAGGAGTATGTCGACATGATCAACCATGCACGGAAGATGATTCGTGAATCGTTGGAAAAGAACCTGTCAATTCAGGAGATTGCTAATCAGATGGGAGTCAGTTATTCAAATTTCAGAAAACTGTTCAAGGAATTCACCGGCATAGCCCCGGCAACTTACCAGCAGGAACTCCGCTTGCAGAGAGCCAAGGAATTATTATCTACGACCGACTTCAGTATTAAGGAAATTGCTTATCGTCTCCGCTTCGAGACTCCTGATTACTTCTCTTCAAAATTCAAAGTCAAGACAGGATGTAAACCCAGCGAGTTCCGCCATAGAACGAGATAGGCCCTTCACAGACCATAATGACACTTGAAGGACGACGAAAAAACAATGATCTAGGAAAGCCTACATTTTAAATTTAGAATCTATTCCTGACGAGAAAACAGATACCTTTAATAATTGTCTTTTTTTCATGGGAATCCATTTTCTATCTCAAATTTTTATGCTTTAAAATCAAATAGTAGAGTTATTTCAAATCTATTCAGTTTACCTTTGTAATCTAAACAATACTTAACCACTACAAAATCATAAACTGATGATAGAAAACAAAAAATATTTTTTTGCTATCGATTTAGGTGCGACCAGTGGAAGAACCATTATTGGCACCCTACACGAAGGCAAAATGAAACTGGAAGAGTTGACTCGCTTTGATAATCATATCATAGAAACTGGTGGCCATTTTTACTGGGACATTTATGCCTTATATCATGAGATCATCCTAGGTCTCAAGCTCGCCCACGACCGTGAGATTCCTATTCAGAGCATCGGCATAGACACATGGGGATGTGACTTTGTCTTTGTAGGTCAGGATGGCGCCCTGATGCGTAATCCGATGTCCTATCGTGACCCCTGTACAATGGGTACGATGGATGACTATTTCAAGAAAGCCATTTCCAAGGAAAAGGTTTATGAAAAAACAGGAATTCAATTTATGAATTTCAATTCGCTTTTCCAACTCTATCAGATGCGCATGTCAGAAAATTCTGCCATGCTCCATGCACAGCAGGTTCTCTTCATCCCTGACGCTTTAAGTTATATGTTAACGGGTAAAGCAATCTGTGAATACACCATATCCTCTACCTCCCAACTTCTTAATCCGAAAACAGGTGACCTCGATGAAGAACTCCTTCAAAGTACAGGACTGAACCGTGAGAATTTCGGGAAGATGACCCGACCTGCTACCGTGATCGGTTCCTTAACAGACGAGATACAGAAATTGACAGGATTAGGTTCTATCCCTGTCATTGCCGTTGCAGGCCATGATACGGCCAGCGCAGTAGCAGCTGTTCCAGCCAAAGATGAAAAATTTGCTTATCTGAGTTCCGGAACCTGGAGTCTGATGGGTATAGAAAACAAACAAGCCATCATCAATGACAAGAGTTTCAAACTCAATTTCACAAATGAAGGAGGTATAGAAGGAACCACCCGTTTCCTGAAAAACATCTGTGGAATGTGGCTTTACGAGCGTTGCCGTTCCGAATGGCCGGAAATCAAGAGCCTTGGGCATCAGAAACTCCAGGCACAGGCCGCTCAGGAACCAGGATTCAGAAGTCTGATCAATCCTGATGATCCTGTATTTGCGAACCCAGCCTCAATGGTAGTTGCTATCCAGAATTACTGTACAGAACATCAAGAACCTGTTCCAGAAAGTCCTGCTCAGATCTGCCGTTGCATCTTCGACAGTCTGGCACTACGTTACCGACAGGTTTTCAACTGGCTGAAAGAGTTTGCGCCCTTCCCCATCAACACTCTCCATATTATCGGTGGCGGATCTCTCAATGTCATGCTTAACCAGTTTACAGCCAACTCCTGTGGTGTACCTGTACTTGCCGGTCCACAGGAAGGTACTGCCATCGGAAACATCATGCTTCAGGCAAAAGCTTCAGGTGACGTCAAAGATATCAAGGAAATGCGAAAGATAATCGCTGGCAGTATTGACCTCAGACGTTACGAACCTCAAGATAAAGAACAATGGGATGCTGTTTACCAGAAATATCTGAAAATCTGTAAATAGTTATCATCCTATCCATCACTTTTCATCGTTGATCAGGATCAGATATCAAATCTGATGAAAGAAATCAGATTTGATGTCGATCCTGATCTTTAGAAATCATAAAAATAAATACATTACTAACTAAAAGATAAAACTAAACAATTATGAAATCAGAAACTATTGAAAAAAATTATCAAATTGCAAAAGAGCGCTATGCTGCTCTAGGTGTAGATACGGACAAAGCAATCGATATTTTACAGAAAACCCCTATCTCCCTGCATTGCTGGCAGGCTGATGATGTAATCGGCTTCGAGCGTAATGAAGCTCTCTCCGGCGGCATCCAGACGACAGGCAACTATCCCGGACGTGCCCGTAATGTAGCAGAGGTACGTCAGGATATTGAGAAGGTCACCTCTTTGATGGGTGGTACTTTCCGTCTGAACCTTCACGAAACTTACGGCGAATTCGGTGATAAATTTGTTGACCGTGACCAATGCGATCCCAAGCATTTTACAGGATGGATGCAATGGGCAAAGGAACACAACATGAAACTGGACTTCAATTCTACATCCTTCTCTCATCCGAAGAGCGGATACCTTTCCCTGTCCAATCCGGACAAAGAAATCCGTGATTTCTGGATTGAGCATACCAAGCGTTGCCGCCGTATTGCCGATGCTATGGGTAAATATCAGGGTGACCCTTGTATCATGAATATCTGGGTTCACGACGGATCAAAAGATTATACCGTAGAACGTTCCCGTTATCGTCAGATTCTGAAAGAGTCCCTTGATGAAATCCTTTCTGAGAAACTTCCTGACATGAAAACTTGCCTGGAAGCAAAACTCTTCGGTATAGGACTCGAAGCCTATACAGTAGGTTCTCATGATTTCTACGCAGGATATTGTTCCAAAAACGATGTGATCTACACATTGGATACCGGTCATTACGAACCAACGGAGAATGTTTCAGATGCTATTTCTGCACTGTTACTCTTTGTCCCGGAACTTATGCTGCATGTCAGCCGTCCTATGCACTGGGATTCCGATCACGTTACCATTTTCGATGACAAAACTCGTGATTTATTCTCCGAAGTCATTCGCGCCAATGCACTTAACCGCACTCATATCGGTCTGGACTATTTCGATGCATCCATTAACCGTATCGGTGCTTATATCATCGGTGCACGGGCTACTCAGAAATCACTCTTACAGGCTCTTTTGGAACCACTATCAACACTTCGGAAATATGAGGATGAAGGCAAATGGTTTGAACGTCTGGCTCTTCTGGAGGAAGGAAAGACTCTCCCATTAGGAGCTGTCTATGATTACTTCAACTACAAGAATAACAAACCGGTAGCTGAAGAATATATTCCGGATGTCGAGAAATACGAATCTGACGTACTGTCAAAGCGCAACTGATGGAAATTATCTTTGGATTACTGATCATAGCAGTCGGCGCATTCTGCCAGTCAAGTAGCTATGTACCCATCAACAAAATCAAAAACTGGAGTTGGGAAAGCTACTGGCTCGTACAGGGTGTATTTGCATGGCTTATCCTACCCTTCCTAGGAGCATTGCTGGCTATACCTGAAGGACAATCCCTCTTTGGCCTTTTTGCAAGCACTGATTCCTTCCATCTGTGGATGACAATTCTCTTCGGTGTTCTGTGGGGTGTCGGTGGTTTAACTTTCGGTCTCTCCATGCGCTACTTAGGAGTAGCTCTGGGACAGTCTATTGCTCTGGGAACATGTGCAGGACTGGGAACGATCATGGGGCCGGTACTGCTCAATATCTTTTTCCCGGAACTCAATGCACTGAGTTCGCTGACCTTCGCCGTTATTTTCGGCGTTATCGTTACGCTGGTTGGTATCGCTATTATCGGTATTGCCGGTAAGATGAAAGCCAACAGTCTTCAAGGGAAAGATAATCAAGAAACAGTCAAGGACTTCAACTTCCCTAAAGGAATTGCCATTGCTCTCCTCTCCGGTTTCATGAGCGGGTGCTTCAACGTAGGACTTGAATTCGGTAAAGACATCAACTTCGGTGATCTGACCAATCCGATGTTCAGAACACTACCGGCAACATTCCTTGTTACCTTAGGAGGTTTCGTCACCAATGCACTCTACTGTTTCTATCAGAACCAGAAGAATCATACATGGGGTGACTATAAGAAGGGGAATGTATGGGGTAATAATGTCCTTTTCTGTGCCCTCGCAGGTGCTCTCTGGTATAGTCAATTCTTTGGTCTTTCACTGGGGAAAGGGTTCCTGTCCTCTTCTCCTACATTGATGACACTATCCTTCTGCATTCTGATGTCCCTCAACGTGGTTTTCTCCAATGTGTGGGGAATCATCCTGAAGGAATGGAAAGGCTGTTCAAGAAAGACGATTACCGTCCTGATACTTGGTATCATCGTATTGGTTATTTCCTGCTTCGTACCTCAACTACTGAAGTAAGGAACCGTTATTTATAACCTCAACTCCCGGGCACGACAAACATCATGTCCGGGAGTTTTTTTATGAACGATAAAACCCGAATACAATCAAAGTTGCATCCGGGTTCTTCTATCAACCATAAGTAAAATATCTATCTTAAAGATTTTTCCATCACTTAGGTAAATGGAAAGCTTTACTCATTTCCTTCATCTGCTCATCGCTCATCCCCTCAGGTTCAAAACCCATGGATTTGCTATCCAGATAAATCTTGGCGCTCTTGGAGAGTACATCAACCTGATCAAAAGCATCCAGGACATCAACGCCCTTAGCAAAGACTCCATGCTTTTCCCATAGTACGACATCATAGTCCTCGAGTTCCTTCAAGGTATCCTGAGCCAGTTGCACACTTCCGGGCAACTGATAAGGTACGACACCGAGACCCAACGGACAGAAAGCCTTTGTTTCAGGAATCATACTCCACAACAAATGAGTCAGAACATCTTTCTTCAAGAATGGTCTATGATGACTCATTGCCACCAATTCTATAGGATGCGTATGCATCGTAGCCTTATAACCGGAACCTTCTTCCACCAAGCGATTATGGACAGCGAGATGACTGGGAAGTTCACTGGTCGGTAATACAGGATGATCTGCAATAATCTCATAATGAGCGCAGTCATCAAGGATACGGATCACACTCCCATTCTCCATCGGGTACCGAGCCAGATCGCGCATACGTTTTCCAGTACCTTTACAGAAGAAATAACAACCCTTCAAATAAGGAAGGGTTTCTCCTATGGCTTTCACTTCATCAATAGCAGGCAACTTTCTGATTTCATCATCTACGAGATCAGTAATATTAACCGTGATATTGCCGCCATTGCGCTCAGCCCAACCATTCTGCCAGAGATACCCAGCTACTTCTGCAACCTTATCTACCTCTTTTTTCAAGACTGGTCTGCCTTCCAAAATGCTCTTTGTCATATTATAAATATATTTTTAGTATTGGTTCAATTTGCAAAAGTACTTGTTTTCTTTTATTATTAACCTTAGGATTTGATTTTTCAGCTTAAGGTTTTGAGATTTATCAAGCTCCTCTTTTTCTCTTATTTTGTGACGTGTCTAATATTATTCTCAGAACTGTATAGATACCTCACATCTATCAGAACATAGGGAAGAAAACACTTTAATATAAACATCAAGTAATCCCAGTAATAAATTTTCAAAGTATTTTGGAAATTATCAAAATTGTTGTACCTTTGTCTACATGAATGACTTGAATCATAGCAACATCAAATGGACAGAAAATGTCATCATCGCCGATGCAGATTACATTGATAAAGTAGCCTTTAATCTTACTGTCAACTTTGAAAGAATGCTCAATCGGAAGATTCCTCAGGCTGACATCAGTCAATGGGCAGTGGACATCGCTCTTGACGGGGGACTGCGTGAAGGGAACCACGAAACCCAGGTTGTTTTCATCCATGAACAAAGCCATTCAAAACTGGAAAACTTCAACCCTTCTGTATATACCAAGGAACTGAATGCACAAGCTTTCAAAGATCCAAAACTCGGTGAATTTATATTGAGTTCTATCTCTACAGAAGAAAACATCAGCAAAGATGACCTGTTCCTTGATATTGTCAAAGAAGTCATCTCTCAGAAAGAAGTAAAAAGGGTTATGGTTGTTCCTGATGCAGAAGAAGGAGAACTGTACGACAGAATACGCCAGACACTCAGCTATCTGGATGATGATTCCAAACGTATTACCGTCTTTGCCATGCAACCTATGCCGGGAGGAAATTTCCGGCAGGAGATTCTGGGCTATTCATTGATGAATGCCCTAGGCATACATGCTGAAGAAATCAGTAACTCAAATTTTCAGTAGAAATATAAATAAGTAACAAGTAATAAATAAGATCAGCGCCAGCCAGTAATGCTCCGCAAAGATCTGTTTATTCATCAAACAAATATTCACTGATTGCAATTCATTAATTCATAATAGACTATGAGTAGAGTTCTATTACTTGGCGCAGGGGGCGTAGCCACTGTCTGTGCTTTCAAAATCAATAAAAACCAGGACGTTTTCACTGACTTCATGATTGCTTCACGCCATAAAGAGAAATGTAACCAACTGGTTCAGGCTATTGGTAATCCAAATATCAAAACAGCTCAGGTAGATGCTGATGATGTAGAAGCACTAAAGAAACTCTTCAAGAGTTATCAACCTGACCTGGTCATCAATCTGGTTCTTCCTTATGAAGACCTGACAATCATGGATGCCTGTCTGGCCTGCGGATGCAACTATCTTGACACAGCCAATTATGAGCCAAAAGACAAAGCTCACTTCGAATACAGTTGGCAATGGGCATACAAGGACCGCTTTGAGAAAGCAGGACTGACTGCAATCCTGGGATGCGGATTTGATCCGGGTGTTTCCGGTATTTATACGGCCTACGCCGGAAAACATATCTTCGATGAGATTCAATATCTTGATATCGTCGACTGCAATGCTGGAAATCATCATAAGGCATTCGCAACCAACTTCAATCCGGAAATCAACATTCGTGAGATTACTCAAAAAGGACTCTACTATGAGAACGGCGAATGGATTGAAACCAAACCACTGGAAATTCATAAGCCTCTCACCTACCCGAATATCGGGCCAAAAGAGAGTTATCTGATGCACCACGAAGAACTTGAAAGTCTGGTAAAGAATTATCCGACAATAAAACGTGCTCGCTTCTGGATGACCTTTGGTCAGGAATATCTTACTCATCTCCAGGTAATCCAGGATATTGGTATGGCAAGCATCAAACCTATCAACTATAATGGTCAGATGATCGTTCCTCTCCAGTTCCTGAAGGCCGTTCTTCCTAATCCACAGGATCTAGGTGCCAATTATACAGGAGAGACCAGCATCGGCTGTCGTATCCGCGGACTAAAAGACGGTAAAGAACACACCTACTATATCTACAATAATTGCAAGCATCAGGAAGCTTACCAAGAGACCGGCATGCAAGGCGTCAGTTATACGACAGGAGTTCCGGCTATGATCGGTGCGATGATGTTTCTAAAGGGCATTTGGAAGAAACCAGGTGTATGGAACGTTGAGGACTTCGATCCGGATCCATTCATGGAACAACTCAACAAACAGGGACTGCCTTGGCATGAAATCATCGATAAAGATCTGGAAGTGTAATATATACTACTCCATCCAAAGTCAACTCCTTTTCCCTCTATTTTCAGATAGGTAATGACTGCATAACAAATATAAACAATAACTATGGCACAAGAAAACACTGCGAACACAGATAAAGATGATGCAAAGAAAACAACTCGGACAGAAAAGCAAGAAACTGCCCAGAATGCAAAGTTGCAGGCTATGAAAGACGGTAAACTGAAGGCACTCCAGTCTGCCATGTCTAAGATAGAGAAAGACTTCGGCAAAGGTTCCATTATGCGTATGGGTGACGAAAGAATACAAGATGTGGACGTTATCCCCACAGGCAGCATCGGACTGGATGTCGCTCTCGGAGTAGGAGGATATCCACGTGGTCGCGTTGTCGAGATTTACGGTCCTGAAAGTTCTGGTAAAACAACACTGGCCATTCATGCCATTGCTGAAGCACAGAAACGTGGTGGTATTGCTGCATTTATCGATGCAGAACATGCCTTTGACCGCTTTTATGCTGCCAATTTAGGTGTAGACGTAGACAACCTCTATATTTCCCAACCCGATAACGGCGAACAAGCCCTCCAGATCGCTGACCAACTGATCAGCTCTTCGGCTATTGACATCCTGGTTGTAGATTCCGTCGCTGCTCTCACGCCTAAAGCTGAAATTGAAGGCGAAATGGGTGACAACAAAGTAGGACTCCAGGCTCGCCTGATGAGTCAGGCTCTCCGCAAACTCACAGGTACCATCTCAAAAACAAATACCTGTTGTATTTTCATCAATCAATTACGTGAGAAGATTGGTGTGATGTTCGGAAATCCGGAAACCACTACCGGCGGTAACGCATTGAAATTCTACGCATCTGTCCGTCTGGATATCCGCCGTGTAAGTTCTATCAAAGACGGCGACCAAGTCATCGGAAACCAGGTCCGCGTCAAGGTAGTCAAGAACAAAGTCGCCCCTCCTTTCCGGAAAGCAGAATTTGAGATTACCTTCGGACATGGCATTTCCAAAGTAGGTGAAATCGTCGACTTAGGTGTAGAATACGGAATCGTCCAGAAGAGTGGCAGCTGGTTCAGTTACAACGGCGCCAAGTTGGCACAAGGCCGTGATGCTACGAAGAAGTTGCTTCAAGATAATCCGGAACTTTGTGACGAACTTGAAGGTTTAATTAAAAAAGCCATTGCTGATAAGAAGGAAGAATAGAATGGAGAAGTAAGGAATCCCTTGCCGCTGCTCCGAATAAATAAAAGTTTA
>DAIPMC010000030.1:18411-22633 GCA_036768895.1 Prevotella sp.
TATCCCAATTACGATGCAATCAATCTAAATCAGAAATCCCTGATTCATCAAATTTTCTGCCAATTTGTCAAGTTATCATCCTGATAAATATCTTGGCACATGGTTTGTTCTTTACCTAGCGGACTACAATGCCCGAATAAAAAAAAATAATAACAAATAAATATTATGGGAAAGATTATTGGAATTGACTTAGGAACAACTAACAGTTGCGTTGCCGTATTTGAAGGTAACGAGCCTGTAGTCATTGCTAACAGCGAAGGTAAACGTACAACACCTTCCGTGATAGGCTTTGTCAAAGACGGCGAACGTAAGATCGGTGATCCAGCTAAACGTCAGGCTATCACCAATCCGAAGAATACTGTTTACTCGATTAAACGCTTCATGGGTGAGACCTATGATCAATGTGCAAAAGAGATTTCTCGTGTACCTTACAATGTCACAAATGAGAATGGCTATCCCCGTGTAGAAATTGAGGGTCGTAAATATACCCCTCAGGAAATTTCTGCAATGGTTCTTCAGAAAATGAAGAAGACAGCAGAAGACTACCTCGGGCAAGAAGTGACGGATGCTGTCATCACGGTTCCCGCCTATTTCTCAGATTCACAGCGCCAGGCTACTAAGGAAGCCGGAGAAATCGCAGGACTGAAAGTTCGTCGTATTGTCAACGAGCCTACTGCAGCTGCTTTAGCATACGGTGTTGACAAAGCCAATAAAGAAATGAAGATAGCAGTCTTCGACCTTGGCGGTGGTACATTCGATATTTCAATTCTGGAATTCGGCGGCGGTGTGTTTGAAGTTCTCTCCACAAATGGTGATACCCACCTGGGAGGTGATGATTTCGACCAGGTCATTATCGACTGGTTGGTAAAGGGCTTCCAGGCTGACGAAGGAATTGACCTGAGTAAGGATCCGATGGCAATGCAACGCTTGAAGGAAGCTGCCGAAAAGGCGAAGATTGAATTAAGTTCTTCAATGACTACCGAGATCAACTTGCCTTACATTACTGCTGTAGGTGGTGTGCCAAAGCATCTGGTCAAGACTTTGTCTCGAGCACAGTTTGAACAACTTGCACATGAACTGATCCAGAAATGTCTGATTCCTTGCCAAAACGCAATACGTGATGCTAAGCTACAAGTTTCTGACGTCGACCAGGTGATCCTTGTAGGAGGTTCCAGTCGTATTCCGGCTGTCCAGACATTGGTTAAGAACTTCTTCGGCAAAGATCCTTCCAAGGGCGTTAACCCTGACGAAGTAGTAGCAGTCGGCGCAGCTATCCAAGGTGCTATCTTGAACAAGGAACAAGGAGTTGGTGATATTGTCTTACTGGATGTAACTCCGTTGACACTGGGTATCGAAACAATGGGTGGTGTAATGACCAAACTGATTGATGCCAACTCAACTATTCCATGCAAGAAGAGTGAGGTATTCTCTACCGCAGCTGATAACCAGACAGAAGTAACCATTCACGTACTCCAGGGAGAACGTCCTATGGCAGCTGACAACAAGTCTATCGGTCAGTTCAACCTCACGGGTATTCCACCAGCACGTCGTGGTGTTCCTCAGATTGAAGTTACTTTCGATATTGATGCGAATGGTATCCTGAATGTAAGTGCCAAGGATAAGGCTACAGGTAAGGAACAGAGTATTCGTATTGAGGCTTCAAGCGGACTGAGCAAGGAAGAGATCGACAAGATGAAAGCTGAAGCTAAACAGAATGAAAATCAGGATAAGGAACAACGTGAGAAAGTTGACAAACTCAATCAGGCTGACTCTCTGATCTTCACGACTGAAAACTTCCTGAAGGATAATGGTGACAAAGTTCCTGCTGACAAGAAGTCACAGGTTGAACAGGCTTTACAACAGTTGAAAGATGCTCACAAGGCACAGGATGTAGCCGGCATTGACAAGGCTATGGCTAACCTGAATACCGTGATGCAGACAATGAGTCAGCAGATGTACCAGAATGCAGGCGGTGCTCAGCAACAAGCCGGTCCGGGTGCCGGAGCCGGTGCTCAAGACAACAACCAGGAATCACAGAACAACAACACTACGAATAATGGTGACAAGGGTTCTGATGACAACATCCAGGATGCTGACTTTGAGGAAGTGAAATAAAATCTGATAAACAATAGAAAAAGGGGTGTAACTTAAACCGTTACATCCCTTTTTCAGTTATTTTGGCTTTAACCTTAAAATCATACATAGAGTTACTTTGAATAATTGTTTCGTGTAAAGAGAAATGTCTCCATACCGAACATCTTTTATTAGAAGTTTACTCTGTATATTCTTACACGGATACTTATTTTAATTGCTTCATAAATTCGCAAAAGCCAAGTTTCATAAACTGGAAATAAGCCGAAATATTTTCGGGAGTATCAATCTTCAATAAACGCATCAACTCTACCGCAAATTCCAGAGAAGCTGTACCGTTAGCAGTAACTATTCCTTTATCACTTACCGCCTGTTGATTCTGATACCCCGCTTCATTGGTATAATTGTCTCCACCCCATCGCTTCAGTTCATCCAATCCATTACCAGTATGCTTAATATGATTCAGGAAACCATTTTGTGCAAGAAAAGAAGCTCCATTACAAATAGCCCCAACTATGATTCCTTTCGAAATAGCTTGTTTGATAATAGGTACAAGCTTCTTAGCTTCTTCCGATTCCCAACCGAATCCTCCGATAAGAATCAATGCAGCATAATCAGCAGGCATTGTATCAAAAGTATAGTCCGGTTTTGTATAAAAGCCTCCTACAGAACGCACTAAATCCATTGTCGGGGCTACCACCTTATTTATATATAAAGGCTTTTCTTTTAAACCAAATCTACCGCAATTAATACTTCCCGAAATATAAGCCGGTTCATAATCGGCATATTCGTTAAGTAGAACAAATAAAACTTCCTTCTTCATGTTTAAATAATTTTTATGTTTTGCAATGGTATAAAATTAAATGCCTTACCTCAATACTGAAACAGGAAATTAATTTCCTGTTTCAGTATAATACAATAAAGGAAGTCTGTTCTTTTATTACATTTCTCTTATTATCTCAAGAAACGCATCACTCACCTTAATGAAGCCATCAGGGCTGCTCATGAGGACGAACTGTTTGAAACCAACGACATCAACACATTGATGAAAAACTTGACGGAATAAAAAATTCAATCAGATACTCAGGTTTATTCAAATGATCCTTTAAAAAATGCATAAAGCGTGGCTTCAACATAGAGGCATTCCATACTGTGGCCGAAACATTAGGCACTGTAGGAAGCCTCACGGAAAAACACAAGCCCCTCAAATTGAAAGGGAATACAGTGAGTATAAACTTGAATACACCATAGGACAGATTAAATATCTCATAGAAGCACTTAGCAATATTAAAAAAATACGATTTTCACTATTTCATTTGGAAGCTACAGAATAATAGTTTATATTTGTATCGTAATATTACATTTATGTTGTTTTAACAACAAATCAGCAGCTTAACATATCATTAATGTAGTTTTATATTATGGTAGATTATTCAGAATATTCAGCACCAGAATTGGTAAAGATGCTGGGCAAACGCTTTAAGGATTATCGCCTCAGAGCAAACATGACTCAGAAGGACGTAGCAGAAATGGCAGGACTTAACGTTCTTTCTGTTCAGCGATTCGAAAATGGAATGGTAAACAACATTTCGCTATCTACATTCCTGCTGCTATTGAAGGCTATAGGAAGCATCAACGACTTAGATGAGCTGATGCCCGAACAACCTGAGTCACCTTACTTATATAATAATAACCGCAAAGTACAACGCATACGGCACAAGAAATCATAGATATGAAACAGGAGACGAACACTTCGCTTAGAGTAATGCTTTGGGGACAGGAAATCGGTCGCCTTGCATGGCATCAGAATAGGAAAACAACATATTTCCTATACAACCCTGAATTTCTGAAGGGTGATCTTGACGTAGCTCCACTGATGGCTCCTATACATAATCCGCAGAGCACACGTGCCATCTTCGGAGAACAGGAAAGAATTTATCAGAAGTTGCCTTCATTCATTGCAGATTCACTGCCTGACGATTGGGGTAACAAGTTGTTTGAGTATTGGCGAAAAGAAAATGGCCTTACCGCCAACGAAGTTACGCCACTTCAAAAATTGGCCTTCATTGGCAAACGAGGTATGGGCGCATTGGAGTTTATGCCTGACATAGAAGGCCAATTTTTGAAGTGG
>DAIPMC010000030.1:22643-24296 GCA_036768895.1 Prevotella sp.
GACATAGATCGTGGTGAACATAGTGGCAAGGTCGATATAAAGGCATTATCCGACTTGGCCCGAAAGATTCAGATGGAGCGTGAGAATGCCAGTATCAGCCCTGAAGAATCACTCACATTGCAATCGTTGGTTATGGTGGGTACATCAGCAGGAGGACGACAACCTAAGGCCATCATTGCCATCAACCGCGAAACGGGCGAGATACGTTCGGGAGAAGTAGGAACAGGTACCGGATACAAGTATTACATTCTAAAATTTGGTGACGACAAGCGTTCTACCGCAGAACTAGAGCAGACCTACTATGATATGGCCATAGAAGCAGGTATCAACATGATGGAGTCGCGGCTTATAGAAGTAGAAGGCACGCACCATTTTCTTACAAGTCGCTTTGACCGCGACGCAAACGGGAAACTGCATACTCAAACCCTTGCCGCTATGTATTCCGAAGCAGATACATACGAAAAACTACTCATGGTATGCCGCAAACTGCATCTGCCTGAAGTGGATTGCCAAGAGGTATTTAGACGTTTGGTGTTCAATATTCTCGCCAACAACACCGACGATCACAATAAGAACTTCTCGTTTATTATGGACCGCACTGGTAGATGGAGATTGTCACCAGCCTACGACCTTACCTATATATTTGATTATGGTGGTTACCTCCCACTGGAAGAGCATTGCATGATGATGGGCGGAAAACTACGCGACATCACCAAAGAAGATATCATTCAATTTGCTTCCGAAAATGGCATTCCACACCCAGACCGTATCATCCGCAATGTGGTTAAGACTATTCAGCAATTCCGCCCCTTAGCCCTGAAGAATGGTGTAAAAGAGGAATGGATAGGTCGTGTGGAATCTACATTAGCTAAACATCTCGCCTCATGGGGGTATGACGCCACTGCTCCCGCCACTTTTGCTTTCATCGATAAAGGGAGAAGGACTATCAGTGAAGCACATTTGGAACAGATGTATAAAGGTAACTATCATCTGCTTGCAAATATTAATGGTCACAATAGGAAGTTTGTGATTCGTAAGGATACACCCCTTGCCGGGTCCATCACTCAAAAGGGATTAGCAAATATTGATGAGCAATTCATTAAAAACATCATTGAACAGCACCTAAGATAATTGTTTAAGTTGGCCCTTACGAGACAACAGTTAAACTTCCTAAACGCTCCAATTCATTTTATGGTTACTTATCCCCACACGCTACTATATATGGGAAATGTCTTTTTATATTACGACACTCGGTTGTAATTCTCTGATCAATCAAATACATTAAGATTCGAAGAAGTGAAGTAAACTTTGACAACCAATAAAAAAAGGGGTGTAACTTAATTGACACACCCTCATTTTCGTTTTACCATGTGATTACTTTATCCACTATATCCTGCTGTTCCGCTGCTGTACGACGTAAATAGATACGTGTAGTTTCAATACTCTCATGTCCCATCAAGTCGGCAAGCAAAGAGATATCGTTAAACTTCTCCAGAAAATTCTTAGCATAGCGATGCCGAAAAGAATGGGGATAGACCACTTTCTGATTTAGACCATATTTTCCAGCAAAGTTCTTCAACTGCTGTGCGATGCCACGTGTAGTTATCCGCTCTCCGAAACGATTAAGGAATAAGTACCCACTCTCCCTTTTGC
>DAIPMC010000148.1:0-4016 GCA_036768895.1 Prevotella sp.
AACGCCGTACCAACATTCTCCAGTCCAGAGAAGATATTTCCACTTCAATGGGACTATGGGCTACTCCGGATGTTAATGTGGGAGAAGCGAACGGCAAAGGTATCGATATATCAATAGATTACAACCACTCTTTCCATAAGGATTTGTGGATGGTAGGACGAGCTAACTTTACATATGCCAAATCTACCTACCGCTTCTATGAAGAACCTGATTATAGTGCCATTCCCTGGAAATCAAAAATGGGTATGCCTATTTCGCAGAAATGGGGCTATGTGGCCGAAAGACTTTTCATCGATGATGCAGATGTTCAAAACTCTCCCCGGCAGGATTTCGGTGAATACCTGGCAGGCGACATCAAATACAAAGACATCAACAATGACGGTGTTATCAATGAAATAGATATGGTACCCATCGGGTATCCTACCACACCGGAAATCAACTACGGATTCGGACTTTCCTTCGGATATAAGAACTTCGACCTCTCCGTATTCTTTCAAGGCTCCGCCCGCTCCTCATTCTGGATAGACGCTGATAAAATGTCTCCATTCAACCAGTCCACTGCCAACGGAAGAGTGATTGAAACCGGATTGGCCAAATTCATTGCAGACGACCATTGGTCATTGACCTCCCAGAACCCCAAAGCATACTGGCCAAGGTTATCAAACACGCTTATTGCCAACAACAACCAACGCAGTACTCAATTTATGCAGGACGGTAGTTTTCTTCGCTTTAAAAGTGCGGAAATAGGTTATACACTTCCCAAGAGTTTTACGAACAAGATGAGGCTGGCTACCTGCCGCTTCTATGCAAGCGGTACCAACTTGCTATTATTCAGTAAGTTCAAACTTTGGGATGTAGAAATGGGTGGTAATGGGTTAGGCTATCCTATCCAGCGCGTTATTAACTTAGGACTCAATCTTTCATTCTAAAAACACATACATTATGAAAACATATCTGACGATTTTTAAAACCTTTATCCTGATACTCTGCATTTCATTGGCATCCTGTCAGGAATATTTAAATGTAGTTCCGGACAATATCCCCACAGTAGATCATGCATTCAAAAACCGGCACGAAGCAGAAGGATTCCTTTATGGCTGCTTTTCCTTCCTCCCTTCATTTGCCGATGCCGGTTCCAATCCGGCACTTCTTGGTGGAGACGAAGTATGGTATATTGATCCTGTAACCGGCATGAGCCCTCGCCTTTGGTACATTGCCCGTGGTGACCAGGGTACCAATGCTCCTTTGGCAAACTATTGGGGCAGCAAACAGAATGGCGATGATCTGAAAGGAGGTAAAGCAATATTCACAGCATTGAGCGATTGCAATATCTTTCTTGAAAACATCCACAAACCTTATGATCTGACAGAAGAAGAACGGACCAGATGGGTTGCAGAAGTAAAATTCTTAAAAGCATTCTATCATTTCTGGCTCTTCCGCATGTACGGACCTATCCCATTAATTAAAGAAAACCTGCCTATCAGTTCCACATCCGAAGAAGTACAAAGATACCGGGAACCGGTAGACGAAGTAGTGAGCTATATCGCATCCTTACTGGACGAAGCTGCCAGTGATCTACCGCTACAGATAGAAGATCTGATGAATGACCTGGGAAGACCTACCCAACCGATGGCACTGGCTGTAAAAGCACAACTCCTTACGTTAGCTGCCAGTCCGCTCTTCAATGGCAATCCCGACTATGCGGACATTACCGACAACAGAGGAATTCATCTTTTCCCGCAAAGTTACAGTGCAGACAAGTGGAAAACAGCCGCAGATGCACTCAAAACCGCCATTGATGTAGCACATGAAGCCGGTCATGATTTATTTGACTTCAAGCAGACAAACTATGCAAGCAAACTGAATGAGAAAACCATCTTAGCCATGCAAGTGAGAGGAGCTGCCACAGAAAGATGGAACAAAGAAATCATCTGGGGCGATTCCAACTCAAATACAGACAACCTGCAACGTGCCTGCCATCCCATCTTCATGAGCGGACAAGGTACAGGCGGTTTACGAAAATGCTATGCTCCTCCTTTGAGAATAGTCGAACAGTTTTATACAGAAAATGGAGTACCTATCGAAGAAGATAAAGACTGGGTAGGAATAGATCCAATGGGAATAAAAACAGCATCCGCCAGTGATAAGCTGTATATCCAGGAAGGATTTGAGACAATCAATCTTCATTTCAAAAGAGAAGCCCGTTTCTATGGTTCAATCATTTTCGATGGCGGCACATTCTATGGTAACAGCCGAATCACGACAGATGATAACCTTTGGGTTACTCAACTGAAGTATGGGAAGATCAGTGGAGGTAATACCCCTTCAGACAGACATTCCAGCACCGGCTACCTATGCAAGAAAATGATCCATTACTTATCGTCCGTACCTGATAATAGCGACCAGTTTACCCAACACAGATACGCTTTCCCCATTATACGCCTGGCCGATCTTTACTTAATGTATGCTGAAGCATTGAATGAATGGAAAGCAACCCCGGATCAGGAAGTATACGAATACATCGATAAAGTGAGAGCAAGAACCGGATTGGAAGGCGTGGTAACAAGCTGGCAGAAACATTCACTGACTCCGGACAAACCGAAAAACAAAGAAGGAATGAGAGAAATTATACGCAGGGAACGTATGAACGAGCTGGCTTTCGAAGGTGTTCGCTTTTGGGACCTAAAACGATGGAAACTGGCAGAAACATACCTCAATAAGCCGATACGTGGCCTGAATATTATGGGCGAAACAGCACAGGATTTCTATCAGGAGAAAACTGTCTTTCAATTGAAATATGCAAAGAAGGATTACCTGTGGCCAATCAAACAAAGCGTTTTATTAAGAAACAAAAACTTGGTACAAAACTTAAACTGGTAATTGTAAACAGATTAGTAACAGTTTAACAATAAAACAAAATGAAAAAAAATTATATAGCATACATATTGTTAACGGCTTCTCTGATGTGGAGCTGTTCGGAAATAAAAGACTGGCAGGATGAAAAAGACAATATTCCTCCTAAAAGTGTAACAAACGTAGTAGTAGAAAATATAAACGGTGGTGCAATAATCACCTATAAACTACCTGATGACCCCGATCTTCTGGCTGTAAAAGCAGTGTACTACTACAAAAAAGGAGAAGACCTGAAAGAGGCATATTCATCTACATACAATAATACGATTTTACTGGAAGGATTTCCCGATGTAAACGAACGTACCGTGCAACTATTTGCCATTGATAAAAGTATGAATCTCTCCGAGCCTGTAGAAGTACAAATCAAACCTCTCCTTCCTCCGGTAGAAATGATTCGTAAATCACTAAAAGTGAATCCTACCTTCGGTGGAGTTTATATGTTATGGGAGAATACACAGGAGGATGAAATATCCATCACTCTATATAGAAAAGATGCTAAAGGTGACATGGCATTCTATGATGCTTATTACAGTAAAGCCAAAGAGGGCAAATATTCGTTCAGAGGATTGGAAAATGCGGAACAGGAATTCTATTTCGAGATTAAAGACAAATGGGGAAATTATTCAGCTCCGCTGGATACCGTACTGACTCCTTTATTTGAAGAAGAGATCGTTGGACGTAACAAAAGTGGCGATATCTGGCAAAGATGGGGATGGGACGATAAATCTTGCATTTACAGGGGTGACATCGTAGGACAAGAAGCCAATGCCACGCGTCAGTTCCGCCAGATACATGATGGTAATACCTGGAATAATTCTGAATGGTGGCATACCAAGGGCAACAAGTTATCCGACTTTATCGACTGGCCTGAAGCCGAATATACAGTAATGCCCATTTACTTCACCATTGATATGGGCAAAAAAGCCTCTTATAGCCGGCTCAGGTATTGGATGAGAAGCCGTAGCCCTATCTTCTCAGCACAAACATTTACGAGTTTCGAAGTATGGGGTACCAACAATCCCAAACCTCTCAACCAGATAGGAGACGGAAGTAAAGAAGATAACCTGAAATACTGGACGGAATGGCCGGAAGTAAACGGTACG
>DAIPMC010000149.1:0-3985 GCA_036768895.1 Prevotella sp.
TCTCACGGTCAGTCAAAGCACCATTCTTTATCCTTGCCCTATAATTGTATATCGTATTGACAGAATAGTGCAGGAACTCAGCGATCTTGGAACTGTCATCGATGCCAAGACGTATCAGTGCAAAGATCCGTATATCAGTTGACAAGCGTTCCGGATTTTTGGAATGTATCTGGAATTCAGGCTTGAGCATAGCATTAAAGTCATTTACAAAATTGGGGAAAAGATGCAGGAATACGGAATCGAAATTAGCATATAGTTCATCTAGCTCCTTATCCTTAAACTCTGTAGATTTGCTTATGACAAAGAGGTTTTGCAAGTCTTTGTTCTTTAGTTTTTTATTCACCATCTTCCGGAAATCATCCAATTTATCTACATACTGCGAGCAGATACTGAGGAATCGGCCGATATACTCCTCTTTGACCCTATTCGACTCATTCAGACGTTCGTTAGAGATTGCGAGTTTCCGATTCGCTGCCGACAGTTGGTGATTGGATATATCAAGATTATCATTAGCATTAGACAGTTTACTGTTAAGCATAACCAATTTCTCATTTATGTGCCTGAGTTCTTTACGCGCATCGGCCAACTTGCGTTTCTGCCGGTAAACGAAGAACAGCGAACTGAGGAGCATCAATGATATCAAACTGACGATAGTTATGAAGATTGTAAGTGTCTGGTTTTTCCGGTTAATCTGTTTCTGATAATTGCAGTCAATAATAGACAGTAATGGAGAAATCTGCCAACTTCGCATACGGGTCCCGAACTTATTATTGCATTCCCATGTAAATCTTATATACTTAAGTGAGCGATCTATATCCCCCTCTTTATTCAGTATATCAGCTAACTCCCATAGAGAGGCCTGGTCCATTACACTATTCATAATGTCAGACATAGCCGATTCTATCAACCAATATTTCGTCATCATCATATTCCCCTCTATTTTATACAGTTTGGAACGATAATAGGCTACTATGGCATAGTTTCTGGAGCCCGGACGAACTTTGGCCAGACGTTTGCTGTTTACCTTCATGGCATCAGCATACAACTTGTGCGAATAAAGGTAATTCTCTTTACACAAAAGATATCCTTCTGAATTTTTGTCCAACGTACTATATACAGAATCCCTGTATATATCCGACATCTTGATATACTTACTTCTCAGATCCTTTAATCGGGTATAATAGCCAAGTTCCTGATATACATGATTGTAGGCAATATAGTAATCACCCAGTCCATTAGCCATAGTAAGATCAGAAGTAGATACCTGTCTTAATATCTGCAATGCCTCTGTATACAGACCTGAAGATGAGCACTGGAAAGCCATCAGTGACCTACACTTACCAACCAAGTCTTTACGGTGCATTTTTTCAGCAATACTTATACATTTATGAAGGTAGACAATAGCAGAGTCATTGATATATGACTTGTACGCGATGTACAGTTTAAAAGACTCTTCGTATTTTAATCTTTGATCCTGTGCCTCTGACAAATACACACGTAATCTTCTGATATTATTTTCATGAGTATTAACATATTGAGAAGAATGATCTATAAGATTATCTAACTTATCGTACATAGGTCCAAAGTTTATACTACCCGCAAACATTTGAGTGGCAAAAATTTGTAAAATGACAGTCAGAAAAAAGATTTTCATGTTATATTTTTCACGTTCTTATTATATTTGCAAATATAAAGCAATTTTACAAGACTTTCAATAAAAAGGAATATTTTATTATGTTATTCCTAAATATATCGAATGTATATATTTACAAGACAGGTTTAGTTTGGGCATATATTTCCACTATGGTGTTGCTCTTATAGTATATTCTGAACAAGAAGGACGTAACATGAAAAAGGTATATCAGATTAGCAGTTATAGGATTTGTAAACAGTTATAATATACCTTGTAGCCCGCAGAACAAAAAGGCGACTAAAACTAAGAAATATAACAAACTGGCCCCACTGGCCAGATATTCTATCGGCAACAGGCATCTGACTGTTCATATTAACAAGATATATCAAGAATCTCTATTTGCTATCAAACGAAAAGCGACACATCAACTTCAAAAGTGAGATGACAACTAAACAAGTTGCATTATGCCGTAGTCATCACCACGACGACTACGGCAAACAATACAAACCTATCAAGACGACTTTTCAATCATGATTAATCCAATACACCGAAACTCTGATCACATCACTGTGAAAGAAACAGTCTTAAGATTACTGCTGTTCGGCCCTATCATAAGATCGAAAGTCCCAGGATCTAATACATATTCAAGATTATAGTTATAATATTTAAGCAATTCGGGGGTAATTTCGAAGGTCACATCTTTACTTTCACCTGCAGAAAGGTGAATACGTTGAAATCCTTTCAACTCTTTTACAGGTCTTGACACCCCTGCTACTTGATCATGGATATACAACTGTACGATCTCATCTCCATCCCGGTTGCCTGTATTCTTAACGTTTATGGTAGCTTTTATACTGCCATCAGATGTCATCTTGTCACTACTCAGACGGATATCACCATATTCAAAGGTAGTGTAACTAAGTCCATATCCAAATGGATATAATGCATCATTACGGACGTCAAGATAATTGCTTGCATATTTACGGAATACTTTGGTACCATCAGGAACAGGTCTGCCGGTAGGAAGATGATTATAATACAATGGTTCCTGTCCTGTTACCTGAGGCATACTGACCGTAAGTTTTCCACTTGGGTTGACATCTCCGAAAAGGACATCACTTATAGCATCTGCTGCTTCACTGCCGCCAAACCAAACATTGATGATCGCATTGACATGTTCACTCTCCCACTTCAAGACCGTAGCACGGCCAGAGAAATTGAGGAGAACTACAGGTTTTCCTGTAGCGACCAGATCTCGAAGCAAAGACATCTGCACATCCGGAAGATCCAGATTAGTACGGCTGGAACTTTCACCAGACATGTCTGCACATTCCCCCATAGCTGCTATGATCACATCAGACTGCCTCGCTATCTTCAAGGCCTCTTCCTTCAGTTTCTGATCATCACCACGCGGGATAGTCTTACCGAATTCTGCTGCCTTTTGCAAAGCCGCATCCGCAGTAAGATTACTGCCTTGGGCATAAAGCAGTTGAGCCTTTCCGGCCAAAGCACGCTCAAGTCCTTCTTTCAACGTAGAGTATTTATCGGGAGTATATGAAACGCACCATGTGCCGGCCATATTTGCCCTAGTATTGGCAAGAGGTCCGATCAGTGCAATCTTGCCTTTCTTCTGAAGAGGAAGGATATTGCCTTCATTCTTAAGCAATACAAATGATTCGGTTGCCAGGCTACGGGCGATAGCTCTGTTTTGAGCAGTAAAGATATCACGTTTACGGCGGCTGGCATCAAGATACTTATAAGGATTCTTAAACAGACCCAACTTATATTTAGCTTCCAGTACACGTCTGCAAGCCGTATCAATATCTGCTATAGAGACTTTACCCTCAGCTAATGACTTTTCCAATGTAGAAACAAAACCTTGAGAGCACATATCCATGTCCGTACCTGCTTTCAGGGCCATCACCGAACTATTCTGCAAATTACCCAGACCATGATTCATTATCTCTCCAATAGAACCATAATCGGTAACCACAAAGCCCTTGAAATGCCACTGATTGCGCAGTACATCAGTAAGCAACCATTTGTTGGCTGTTGCAGGTATACCGTCAACAAGATTGAATGATGACATCACACTACCTACGCCTGCATCAACAGCAGCCTTATATGGAGGAAAATACTGGTTGTACATTCTGAGATGGCTCATATCCACCGTATTATATTCTTTACCAGCTTCAACAGCTCCATAAAGAGCAAAATGCTTGAGACAAGCCATGATATTCTCGTTGCTGCTGAAATCGCCCTGGTATCCACGGACCATAGCCTCAGCAACACGTGAGCCAAGATACGGATCCTCGCCTGAGCCTTCGCATACACGGCCCCAGCGTGAATCCA
>DAIPMC010000031.1:0-21985 GCA_036768895.1 Prevotella sp.
ATTGCCGGTGAATCTTCAGTGAACACGGCCCATAATGGTGGATATGCTGCCCGGTATAATGCAACGGCAGGTTTTATGAAAATGCCTGACAATGCAATATCTATCGGAAGTGTTGTCCAGAATGAGGGCTGGAGTGATAATTCCTCTGAATATACAGGATGGAGATAATCTCTTCATCTGTCTTAGTTCAATAATTAAAAAGGCTTCTCTATATTAGAGATTAATAAAGGAAATACTTATGAAAAAAATAGTTTATGGAATGTTGGCAGTGTTCGCTGTACTGCTTTCTTTCACTTCCTGTAGTCCTTCGCATGAAGACTTCAGTCCGAAGGCTTCCATATCAACGGATCAGTTGAATACAAGTTTGATTCTGACGCAGAAGTCGCCAGGTGACAATAACTTTACAATATCAACATCATCCCCTACACGTTATATCAAAGTGTTTAACGCCAACACGAATACGGCGATGGGTAGTGGAATCACTGTGTCTGTTCAGGTTGTCCCTCCGGACAAAGCATTGAATATATATGTGGAAACAATGAATGAGGATGGTTCTATTACTAAATCCGCAACTAAATCAGTTGCTGTGACTGAGTATACCGATCTTCCGGCTGTCTTTAATACGGTATTCGGAAGAGATGGCAAAGGAGGCTATCTTACTTCAAAATGGACCTGGGATGATAGTAAAACGATTTACTGGGGTAATGGAAGTTGGGGTAGTGACGCCATTGGATCTTGGTGGGGTGCTCCAAAGAATGCAGATATTGATGACCAGGCTGCTGCAAAAGGGCTGCCTCATGATGGCGTAGGTGCTTGGTTTACATTAAGTTTAGGAGGAGTAACGACCAGCCGAGGTGAGACGGGTACTGTTACGGTCTCACAAACCCCTTTGGTTACCGGATGGGGAGTTGGTTCGATGACTTTCTCTGGTACGATTCCTCTTATGGGAGTAAAACCGAATGATGGCAATGCCAGATGCTATTCTTATAACATTGTTTCATCAGATAGTACCCATCTGGTATTAGCTCTTCAGACTACTTCGAATACTTCAGAAGGGTGGTTTCTTGCATTTAAAAGAATACCTAATCAGTAAATTATGTTAGGATTAGTTCTATTTGTTACCAATAGAAGTAATTTTGTGTAAGTAATTTTTTAGTAAAGAGATAGTTGTCTTGTCTGTCTGATGAATGATGGGCGAGGTAACTATCTCTGTTTGTATTTATAGTTCTTATTTGACCTGTATCCTTTGATCAGAACATTTATAAATAAATAGTTGAAGAGTAGTATTGTTAATTGCTTTTTTGTATTTTTGTACTGTATTGTTAATATCTGATTCTAATGAAGAAAAACCTTAATGTATACGGACAAGTCCTGTTGTCTGTTTTTTTCGGTATCATTGTTTTTTGCTTTTGGTGCTTTGTACAGCGAGGTGCCCTGAATTATCAGGAGCAATTACAGATGTTTCTGTTCAATTCTGATTATTTTGTACAACGGATTGCCCTACCCGGTGGACTGGCAGATTACATAGCGGAATTCTTAACTCAGTTTTATTATTATCCGGCCTTAGGTGGTCTGATTCTAGCTATTTGTTTTGTGGTTTTGCAAAGGCTGACCTGGATGCTGGCAACTTGTTATGGAGCCCGTGACACTTGGTATCCGTTAAGTTTTGTACCGGTACTGCTTTTATGGTTTTATATGGGTGATGAAAGTGTATTGCTGAGTTTTGTCATCTCATTGATTATGGCCGTGCTCTTCATGCTCTTTTATACAAAATTGTCGTACCACTTCAACCAAAATAACAGATGTAAGGTTATTTGTGAGAGCATAACTCTCCTTGTTGGAATTCCAGTGTTTTACTGGTTGTTTGGACCTTGCGTCTTTGTCGTGGTCTTCTATGTTTTATTTCTTGAAATAGCGCACCGGAAACAAATTGTGATCGGTTTGTTGAGTATCCTTTATGCTATTTTTGTAGTTCTTTTATGTGCACAGTTTCTACAGTATCCTCTATACCGTTTATTCATCGGGATTAACTATTACCGTTTCCCATTAGCCATACCTTATATGCAAATAGTCCTGATGGTCTTATTTGCCGTTTTTCCGATTGTCCTTTATCGCTTGCCCCCTGTCAGAAAGTCGGACTTGATAGAATATGGTACTGTGACTATTCTTGTCGTAGGAGGATTTTTCTTGATTAGGGGTGGATTTAGTCCGGTGAGATATCGGATGATAGATGATGATTATCTGGTAAGGACTCATCAGTGGGATGAATTGATCAAAAGGGCAGAAAAGCACCAGCCGATGACTCCGATGGGTGTGTCTTGTACGAATCTTGCTTTGGAAATGCAAGGCTCTTTACCGGACAGAATGTTCAATTTTTATCAGAATGGAGTAGAGGGGCTGGTTCCAGCATTTCAAAGGGATTTTACGACCCCGCTTCCGACAAGTGAAATCCTTTATCAGATGGGAATGATCAACAGTGCTGAACGTTATGCTTTTGAAGCTCAGGAAGCTATTCCGAATTACAGGAAGAGCTCCCGTTGTTATCAGAAGATGGCAGAATGTGAGATCATCAACGGACAGTATCAGGTGGCAGCCAGATTTTTAAAGAAACTTCGTCAGACCCTTTTCTATAGAAGTTGGGCCGACCGGGCTTGGAAATACCTTTATAATGACAGGAAAGTGAATGCTGATCCGGAGTGGGGACGTCTGAGAAAACTTCGGCTTACGAAAGATTTTCTTTTTAGTGAATCTCAGATGGATCAGATATTTGGTCTCCTCTTTGCTCATAACCTCAAAAATAGAATGGCATACGAATATTTGATGGCTTGGCAGATGCTGGAAAGGAATCTTCAAGGATTTCAGAGATATTATCCTTTAGGACGTTTTGCCGGCTATACGGAAATCCCACGTTCTTATCAGGAAGTGCTGGTTTACCTTTGGACGCAGTCGCATACCAGTTTTAATGACATTCCTTATAGTGTTACCCCGGAAGTGTGCAATGACGTAACCGATTTTGCCCGGGCTTATGTTGCCAATCCCCATGATCCTCGTCTGGTAACCGGGAAAATGGGCGGTACTTACTGGAGTTATCTGCTTTGCAGGAAATAGATGTTCAATCCTTTAGAAATATACTGTTGATGAAAAAGATATTTATAACACTGATTTCTGTTGTTTTCTTACTGGCTTCTTGCCATTCTCTTCCGGAAAATCCAACCAGGAAGAACTTGCTCCCTGATATTTATCCTGATTATGCCGGAGTTACGATTCCTGAGGATATTGCTCCGTTGGACTTTAACTATGCCGGTGGTGATTTTGATTGCATGGATGTTACGGTGAAGGGATCTAAAGGAGGTGAACTCCATTCCAATGGTGAGGTCGCCGAATTTGATGTCAATGACTGGCATCATCTGACAGAAATAAATAAGGGTGGAAAATTAGTATTTACTGTCTGTATAGAGAAGGACGGAAAGTGGATACAATACAGGGATTTTGAGATGAGTGTCAGCCCATACGCTCTGGATGAGTATGGACTGACCTATCGCAAGATAGCTCCTGGATATGAGGTCTATAGTAAAATGGGAATCTATCAGCGGGACTTATCCAACTATGATGAATCTGCAATTCTGGAAAATACGGATGCTCCCGGAGCGTGTTTGAATTGTCATACTTCCAACCGGACAGATCCCAGAGAATTTACTTTTCATGTCAGGGGTGCTCATGGAGCCACCTTGGTGGATATTAATGGCCAGCGGGAATGGCTGAAAGCTAAAAATGATTCGATCCATGGTTCTCTTGTTTATCCTTATTGGCATCCGAGTGGCAGATATTGTGCTTATTCGACAAATAAAACCCACCAGAGTTTTCATGTCGTGAGGAATGAACGTATAGAGGTCTTTGACCAGGCTTCTGACATCCTGGTATACAAACTGAAGACACACCAGATTATCCTGGACTCGCTCTTGATGACTCCGGATCATTTTGAAACTTATCCTGCTTTTTCTCCGGATGGGAGAACACTTTATTTCTGTTCCTCACAGGCTGAACCGATACCGGAAGAATATCAGAAAGTGAAGTATAACCTTTGTAAAATCTCTTTCGATCCTTCTGCTGGTACCTTTGGTAACCGGGTGGATACGATCGTAAATGCTCGGAAGATGGGTAAGAGTCTTGCTTTTCCTCGCCCTTCATACGACGGGAAATATATTATGTTCACTTTAGCCAACTATGGCTGCTTTCCTATTTGGCATAAAGAGGCTGATCTGGGACTGTTGGACTTACGTACAGGGAAGGTGAGAATGCTGAATGAAGTCAACTCGAATCAGACTGAGTCATTCCATAACTGGAATATCAACAGCCATTGGTTCGTCTTTTCCAGTCGTAGAGGAGACGGTTTGTATACACGTCTTTATCTTGCCTGCATGGATTCACAAGGACATGTATCCAAACCTTTCCTGCTTCCTCAGAAGAATCCCGGGAAGTATTATGAGGAAAGTGTTTATTCTTATAATATTCCTGATTTTACAAAAACTAAAGTCAATTTTGATTTTAGGGCGGCCGGAAGAGAAATTACGAGTGATCGTCGGGTGAACACGGTTGTCAGATAATTCCGGTATATATCATTGAAGGAAAAAGTGTTGATATTAGCTATAATAGTATCATATCCTTTCGTACTTTTATTCTATCTTTGCATAGTCTTAATATTTAAGTAAATGGAAAAACATCTGTTGTCTATAAAGATAAATTGTCTTTTGTTCCTTGGGGCATTTTTATGGTCTTATACTCCATCAAAGGCTCAAATCCGTGGTAACAATATCATAGTAATGGTAACTCCTGATCACCAGGACTGGAACTATAAGATAGGAGAAAAGGCTGTTTTCTCTGTGAAAGTTTTAAAGTCGGGGACTCCTTTGGATCAAGTGCATGTTGATTATGAGGCCGGACCTGTCTTTTATCCAGATATCAAGAAATCGGCAGTATTGAAGAATGGTGAAATGCATTGGACCGGAAAGATGGACCATCCTGGTTTTTACCGTCTGAAAGTAACGACTTCTATAAATGGTGAAAGATATGAGGGCCTCTGTACAGCCGCTTTCTCACCTGAGAAGATAGTGCCTTTTACCCAGTGTCCGAAAGATTTTGACGAATATTGGTCTGAAGCTTTGAAGAAGGCAAGGGAGTATGACCTTGATCCTACCTTAAAATTATTGCCTGACCGTTGTACTGACTTGGATAACGTCTATGAGGTGAGTTTTGTAAATGATGGTCCCGCTTCTCGTATCTATGGTATTCTTTCAGTTCCAATCCGCCCCGGAAAGTATCCGGCTTTGCTGAGAGTTCCCGGTGCCGGTTGCCGGCCTTACAGTGGAGATACCTATACGGCAGACGGAAAGTGCATCGTTTTGGAAATAGGTATTCATGGTATTCCGGTGACCATGCCACAGATTGTATATGACCGGTTACTTGGCGGAGCACTGAATAATTATTGGGATGTGAATATTGGTTACCCTGACAAGAATTATTATCATCGTGTAGTTATTGGAGCTGTGAGGGCTGTGGATTATATTGCTTCACGACCTGAATGGGATGGAAAAACTCTTGGTGTGACTGGTGCATCTCAAGGTGGGTTCCTTTCTTTGGCAACAGCCGCGCTGGACAGCCGGGTTACCTTCCTTGCAGCAGTACATGATGCTATGTGTGACTATGAGGCAGAGTTGCATGGAGTAGCAGGAGGATGGCCCCACTATTTCTATCAGCGGAAAAATGTCGATGAGAAAGAAATTGAAGGAGCTCGCTATTATGATGGGGTAAACTTCGCCCGAAGGGTCACTGTTCCTTGTTGGTTCTCTTTTGGATATAATGATGAGACCGTTCCTCCTACTTCTTCGTATGGAACTTATAATATCGTAAAAGCTCCTAAAAAGTTGAGCATATATCAGATGACCGGACATTACTGGTATCAGGAACAGTGGGATGAGTGGCAGGACTTCCTGAGGACGCAATTACATGTCAAGTAAAAGATTAATCTATTCATATTAACTTGTCTTATGGTGTTTAAGGCCAAATCTAATCCTTGTAAATTGATGGAACTTTATGCTTGTTTGAGCAAGAATGTGCATAAAGTGGAATTTTTAGTTCAATCTATTAATAAGAATATGATACCATTTAGGAGTTTATGTATCATAGCCTGTGGAGTGTGTTCCTGTCGGGTAATAGCGGTTACGCCAGCTGGAAAGTTAATAAAGCGTCTCAATAAAATAGAGAATAAAGGGATTATGATCGGCCATCAAGATGATCCGATGTATGGTACTACATGGAAATGGGAATATGGCCGGAGCGACGTAAAGGAGACTTGTGGAGATTATCCGGCTGTTATGGGCTTTGAACTGGGCCGTCTGGAATTGGATTCTACTCGTAATTTGGATGGCGTACCTTTTGATCAAATCCGTAAACAGGCTTTGGCGCAGTATCATCGTGGTGGGATTGTTGAGATCAGTTGGCATTCTACCAATCCTGTAACGATGCAGAGTGCATGGGATACAAATGGAAGAGCTATAAAACAGATACTCCCGGGAGGAAAAGAAAATGGACGGTTTATGAGTTGGCTTTCGAAAGTAGGAAATTTTCTCTTGTCTATAAAAACTGCTGACGGGAAGGCTATACCTCTTATATTCCGTCCGTGGCATGAAATGTCTGGCAGTTGGTTCTGGTGGGGAGAAAATTTCTGTACCCCTGAAGAATACCGGCAACTTTATCGTCTGACGGTATGTACCTTGCGTGGAATGGGACTTGATAACCTGGTCTTCTGTTATTCTCCTGGTGGTGCTGATCATGAAACAGAAGAGCATTTCCTGAAGTTTTATCCCGGTGACCGATACGTCGATATAATAGGAGCTGACCTTTATGGGAATAGTTCAAGGGATAGTTATATCCGTCAGGTACGTGGGGAGTATGATGTCATCAACCGGGTAGCTAAGGCTCATCATAAACTGATGTGCCTGGCAGAGACAGGTTCCCGTAATACACCAGATCCTCAGTGGTTTACCACAGGACTCTGGAAAGCTATTCAAGGATACCACCTTTCTTATATTCTGCTATGGCGGAATGCATGGGACCAACCGAAAGAAAATTTCGGCCCAGCTCCGGATAAAGCCTGTGCTGCAGATTTCCGTTTACTGTACAGTTATCCGGCATCCCTGTTTCTGAAAGATATCGAGAAGATCAGATAGATGATTGCTTACGATCTACTAAAAGTGATAAAAATTGAAGTATATTATGATGTATACATTTTGTGAAAAAGTAAGAACTCTTAAAGCTCATCATGAACAATTCCTAAGTCGTAGGAATGAACCTTTGGAAGAAGGGAATGGAATTTATGATAAATATAAGTATCCTGTTCTGACGGCTGACCATACTCCATTGGAATGGAGATATGACTTTAATAAGAAGGATAATCCTTACTTGGAGCAACGTATCATGATGAATGCTGTCTTCAATGCGGGAGCTATCAAATGGAAGGATAAATATATCGTAGTAGCTCGTGTGGAAGGCGCAGACAGGAAGAGCTTTTTTGCAGTAGCCGAAAGTCCGAATGGTATTGATAATTTCCGCTTCTGGAAAGAACCGGTTACCATGCCAGATGATGCTATTCCAGCAACAAATATCTATGATATGCGACTGACCCGGCATGAAGACGGTTGGATATACGGAATCTTCTGTGCTGAACGTCATGATATGGCACATCCTGAAGATCTATCAGCAGCAATGGCAACGGCTGCCATCGCCCGTACGAACGATTTGGTCCATTGGAACCGTCTGCCGGATATAAAATGTAAAAACCAGCAACGTAACGTAGTCCTTCATCCGGAATTCGTTAATGGAAAATATGCCTTTTATACTCGCCCTCAAGATAATTTTATTGATGCAGGTTCAGGCGGTGGCATTGGCTGGGCCTTGGTTGATGATATAGAGCATGCGGAGATAAAAGAAGAAAAAATCATTAATCTTCGCCATTACCATACCATTATGGAAGTTAAGAACGGAGAGGGACCCGCTCCCATCAAAACTTCCAAAGGATGGCTGCACCTGGCCCATGGTGTCCGGGGTACGGCTTCAGGACTGAGATATGTGCTTTATCTGTATATGACAGCTATTGATGATCCTTCTCGTGTCATCGCTCAGCCCGGTGGTTATTTTCTTGTACCTCAAGGTGGAGAGTATGTTGGTGACGTGATGAATGTGGTCTTCTCAAACGGTTGGATTGCTGATGAAGATGGAAAAGTGTTTATCTATTATGCTTCTTGTGATACTCGTCTGCATGTGGCTACATCTACTGTTGATAAACTTGTCGATTATTGCATGAATACCCCTCAGGACAGATACTCTACAACGCATAGTGTAGAGTCTGTTAAGAAGTTGATTGTTAAAAACCGTGAGAATGCAAAAAATAATTTCGATTAATAATAAAATAAGGTAAAAGGGCGTTTTCTATAAGATAGCCCTTCTTTTATTCTGCCCTTTTATCTGTAAACTAAAAATCCATTTATGGCAAAAGCTAAATTATCTGAGAAAATCGGTTATGGTTTCGGTGATATGTCTTCCAGCATGTTCTGGAAGATTTTTACTTATTATTTGCCGTTCTTCTATTCTAATGTCTTTGGACTGACTCTTTCAGAAGGAGCCATGCTTCTCTTGGTTACCAAACTCTGGGATGCGGTCTTTGATCCGTGTATGGGGATTATTGCTGATCGTACAAGAACGAAATGGGGGAAATATCGTCCTTATTTGTTGTGGATGGCTATACCTTTTGCCTTTATGGGTGTTTTGACATTTACAGTTCCTCATTTCACTCATGGCTGGAAACTTTTCTACGCATATACAACCTATATTTTGATGATGACGGTCTATAGTGGAGTCAATGTGCCTTATGCTGCTATGCTGGGTGTCATCTCTGATGATCAGCGTGAGCGGACCGTATTCTCCAGTTTCCGGATGTTCTTTGCCTTTGGCGGCAGTTTCCTCGCTCTTGCAATCTTTGAACCTGTTCGTAATTTCTTCGGAGGGGTCAATTCTCAGACAGCCTGGATGCTTTCAATGGCCGTGATTGGTGTTATCTGTGCTATCCTTTTCTTTTGCTGTTTTTCCATGACCCGTGAGCATGTTGTTACATCAGATGTCGTTAAGAGTGACGATCTGTCGGGTGTCTCATCCGGAAACCAACCGGAACATGCATCTATCTGGCACGATATCAGATCATTGGTCAGCAATGCACCATGGTGGATTTTGCTGGTGGTATCTATAGCTGCAGTATTCTTCAGTAGTATCCGTGGTGGTACGGCTGCTTACTATTTCCAGGATTATCTTGGCAATAAAGCTCAACTGGGACATGGTGTGGTCTTATCCTGCGGAGCCTTTCTTGCCATTGGTGAGGTGGCTAATATGTTCGGCGTCATTTTTGCTGTACCGGTATCGAACCGTTTGGGAAAGAGTCATACTTATCTTTATGCCATGTTGATAGCGGGAATTTTCAGTGTGGTTTTCTACTATCTGCCTGTAACGGTCAGTGGGGTATGGGGGATGTTGATTCTACAGGTATTGATTAATGCTTGTTGTGGAATTACGTATCCATTGCTCTGGAGTATGTTTGCGGATATTGGTGACTGGTCAGAATGGAAACATGGAAATTCGTCTACAGGTCTGATTTTTTCCTCTTCTTCTATGGCTCAAAAAATTGGAGGTGCTGTAGGAAGTGCTTTGGTATTATGGCTGTTAAGTGCTTTCGGATATAAAGCAGTGCAAGGCGCCATGCAGACGGTGGGTGCTGTCCATGGCCTGAACCTGATGATGAGTTGGTTCCCTGCTGTTGCGTGTCTGATAGCTGTAGTGGCTGTTGCCTTTTATCCATTGACTAACAGTGAAATGAAGAAAATCAGTGCTGAATTGAAAATTCGCCGTGCTGCCAATGAGCACCCCCAGAGCTAAGAAAATCTATGAATGTTATACTGTTACCTGATTAACAGTATAACATTTCGTATTTAGTGCTATTATCTGTTCCTGTTCTTGTAAAAAGTTTAATGCTCCTTAATCTGTTCGGTTTCTGATTTTTAGAATCATAAATATTTAGGTAATATTAAAAAATATTTTTGTATTTTGTTTTTTTTAAAAGATAGAGCTTCAAGATTACATAAAATTTAGTATCTTTGCAGACGTTTGGGACAGAAGGCCTCTGTCTTTCTATTTGCAATAATAATAACGTTATAATTTTATGAACTTTATCTTTTTTATTACCGTTTTGTTAACGGCCTTGACCTTAGTGGTTGGTGCTTATGTAATCGCCAAACTGATAGGGCCTCGTTCTTACAATCCGGTAAAAGGAGAACAGTTTGAGTGTGGTATTCCTACACGTGGTTCATCATGGTTACCTATGCATGTGGGTTATTATCTTTTTGCTCTTCTTTTCTTGTTGTTCGATGTTGAGACCGTTTTTCTGTATCCTTGGGCTGTGGTCGTTAAGGAATATGGAGCTCAGGCGCTTCTCAGTATCGGTTTCTTTATGTTGGTATTAGTATTTGGCCTGGCTTATGCCTGGCGGAAAGGAGTGCTCGAATGGAAATAAGAAAACCAAAAATCAAGTCTGTTCCTTACGACGAATTCAAGGATAACGATACCTTGGAGAAACTGACAGAACAGTTGAATCAGGGTGGAACAAATATTGTCTTAGGAAATCTGGACTGGGCTATTAATTGGGGGCGTTCTAACTCCCTTTGGTCATTGACATTCGGTACTTCCTGCTGTGGAATTGAGTTTATGGCTGTAGGCTGTGCCCGTTATGACTTCTCCCGTTTTGGTTTTGAGGTCACTCGTAATTCACCGCGTCAGGCAGATATCATCATGTGTGCTGGTACGATCACCAATAAGATGGCTCCTGTTTTCAAGCGTCTTTATGATGAAATGGCAGAGCCTAAGTATGTCGTGGCCGTCGGTGGCTGTACGATCAGTGGTGGCCCTTTTAAAAGCAGTTACCATGTCGTTCGCGGAATCGACGAAATAGTACCGGTGGATGTCTATGTCCCTGGTTGTCCTCCTCGTCCTGAAGCTATTTTGTACGGAATGATGCAGTTGCAGCGTAAAGTAAAAATAGAACGGTTCTTCGGAGGTGCCAATCATAAGATGAATGCTCAGGAACGCGAAGAATCAATGAATTTGAAGGGCCTTCATGGTTTGAGTAATGAAAATCTCGCCTTTGAGAAACTGCTTCATAAGGAAGAACCTATCATCGTTAGGGATGGTGTAACAAAGGAGCAGGTTGAACAACTGGGTAAAGATCTGGATCAACTTTCTGCCAAGGAAAATGATAAGGATGAAAAGGTAGAGAATCCTGATCAACAGAAACAAACTCCAGTGACTTCTTCAACTAAAACAAATAAGGATCAGGGTGATACTCCTGCTGCTTAAAACTAAGGTACGCACGTTATGAAACTGAATAATATAACATTTCCTTTTGATGACTTTGCCAAAGAGATGGCAAAGTTGAAGAACGAAAAACATTTCGACTACCTGGTCACGATCGTAGGTGAGGACTTCGGGGAAGAAGGTCTCGGCTGTATCTATATTCTTGAGAATACGCAGACGCATGATCGAATGTCTGTAAAACAGATAGCCAGACAAATCGGGGAGGACTATGTACTTCCGACAATTTTTTCCATTTGGCGTGATGGTGAACTTCTGGAACGGGAGGTCTATGATTTCCTGGGTATAAAGTTCCTTGGACATCCAGACATGCGCCGCTTGTATCTGAGGAATGACTTTGATGGTTATCCTCTCCGTAAGGATTATGATATGAGCCCGGAACATAATCGCTTCCCTGAGACCGATGAACCGGAAACGGACTGGACTGAGGAATATAACTTGAATAAATACGGGGAGTTGGTTAAGACTACGCGCCGTCTAATTCAGCCTGATGAATTTACCGTCAATATTGGCCCTAACCACCCATCTACGCATGGAGTGTTACGTCTGCAGACCGTTCTGGACGGCGAACAGATCGTACATGTGTTTCCGCATTTGGGCTATATTCATCGCGGTATTGAAAAAATGTGTGAGGATTATACTTATCCTCAGACACTTGCTTTGACAGACCGTCTCAACTATCTGTCGGCAATGATGAACCGGCATGCACTTGTTGGCGTTATCGAAGAGGCTATGGGCATAGAACTCAGTGACCGTATCCATTACATCCGTACGATTATGGATGAATTGCAGCGTCTGGATAATCACTTGTTGTTTACAGGTTGCTGCGCACAGGATCTGAGTGCCCTTACGGCTTTCCTCTATGGTATGCGTGATCGTGAGCATGTACTCAATGTGATGGAAGAAACGACTGGTGGACGTCTGATAGAGAATTATTACCGCATAGGTGGTTGTCAGGCTGACATTGATCCGCATTTCGTACAGAACGTAAAGGATCTGTGCAAATATCTTCGTCCGATGATTCAAGAATATCTTGATGTGTTTGGTGATAACGTCATCACTCATCAGCGTTTTGAGGGTATCGGACCGATGGGACTTGATGATTGTATCAATTATGCCGTTACAGGTCCTGCCGGAAGGGCTGCCGGATGGAAAAACGACGTCCGTAAATATCATCCATACGACTTATATAATAAGGTGGAATGGAAAGAGTGTATCCGTAATCATGGTGACTCAATGGATCGTTATTATGTTCATATTGACGAGATGTATCAGAGTCTGGATATTATAGAACAACTCATTGATAATATTCCGGAAGGTGATTTCTATATTAAGCAGAAACCCATCATCCGGGTACCCGAAGGACAGTGGTATTATTCCGTAGAAGGGGCCAGTGGTGAGTTTGGTGTCTACCTTGATAGTAAAGGGGATAAAAATCCTTATCGATTGAAGATCCGTCCGATGGGATTGTCTCTTGTTGGAGCTATGGATAAAATGCTCCGTGGCCAGAAAATCGCAGACCTGATAGCTACCGGTGCTGCATTAGATTACGTAATTCCTGATATTGATAGATAATTATGTTTGATTTTGGTATAGTAACAAGATGGTTTGATCTGTTGCTTCGTCAGACGTGTGGTCTGGGAAACTTCTGGTCAATTTTCATCGAGTGTGTTGTCGTTCTTTTAATTATCATCACCCTGTATGCTTTATTGGCTATAGCGTTGATATTTATGGAACGTAAGGTTTGTGCCTATTTCCAGTGCCGTCTCGGGCCGATGCGTGTTGGTCCGTGGGGAATCTTTCAGGTTTTTGCCGATGTGGTGAAAATGCTGATCAAGGAGATTTTCCCGGTGGATAAAAGTGATAAATTCTTATATTATCTGGCACCTATTCTGGTCATTACGGCTTCTATAGGTACTTTCTCTTTCCTGCCTTGGAACAAGGGCGCTGGAGTGCTTGATTTTAATGTCGGGGTATTTATGATTACGGCCTTGAGCAGTATCGGCATTATCGGTGTCTTTATGGCTGGTTGGGGAAGTAATAATAAATATTCTGTAGTTTCAGCCCTGCGTGGTGCTATTCAGATGATTTCATACGAGATGTCATTGGGACTCTGTCTGGTTGCTGCCGTTACCTTGACGGGTACGATGCAGGTTTCCGGCATTGTAGATTATCAGGCTCAAGGATGGCTGATCTTCCGGGCTCCGCTGCCTGCAATTGTTGCCTTCCTCATCTTCCTGATTGCAGGAAATGCAGAAGCTAACCGCGGTCCGTTCGACCTGGTTGAGGCTGAGAGTGAGTTGACAGCCGGTTATCATACAGAATATTCTGGTATGGGATTCGGATTCTACTATTTGTCAGAATATCTGAACCTGTTCGTGATTTCCGGAATTGCTGCTACAGTATTCCTTGGTGGTTGGATGCCTCTGCATATTGGTGTTGCAGGCTTTGACCATGTGATGGATTATATTCCGGGATTTGTATGGATGCTGGGTAAGACATTTGTCTTGGTCTTCTTCCTGATGTGGATCAGGTGGACATTCCCGCGTCTGAGAGTCGACAATATTCTGAAACTCGAGTGGAAGTATCTGATGCCTCTGTCTTTGCTCAATCTTGTAGTTATGACAGTTTGTGTGGTATTTAAACTCGGCTGGCATATTTAATCAAACAATCGATAATCTACAAATTAATGGATAATCATTCATATTTCGGTGGTATTGGAAATGCAATCAAGACATTGCTCCTAGGAATGAAGACTACTATACGTGAGTACTTCACACCTAAGAGTACTGAGCAATATCCTGAGAACCGCAAGACCACCCTCCATGTATCTCCGCGTTTCCGGGGCCGTCTGGTCTTTGTGCGCAATGAGGACGAAAGCTACAAATGTGTGGCTTGTACAATGTGTGAGAAAGCTTGTCCGAACGGAACTATCAAGATCTCTCAAGAGATGGTTACTGATCCGGAAACCGGTAAAAAGAAACGTCACCTCATTGACTATCAGTATGATCTCGGTGATTGTATGTTCTGTGAGCTTTGTGTCAATGCTTGCAATTTTGGCGCAATCAAGTTTGTCAACGATTTTGAAAACAGTGTTTTTGACCGCAGCAAACTGGTATTGCATCTTGACAAGGAAGTTTATAAGGGCGGCAGTTTGCCAAATATCATTGACGGTGGTGCTCCTTATCAGATCGGTAAGTTTAATACAAAGACTAAATAGTAGTAAAAGATATGGCTAATATCGTTATATTTTGCATTCTGGCTGTAGTCATTCTAGGCTCAGCTGTTTTATGCGTCATGACCAAGCGAATCATGCGGGCCGCTATCTTCCTGCTATTCGTCCTGTTTGGTGTCGCAGGTATTTATTTCCTGCTCGATTATACTTTCCTGGGTGTTGCTCAGATCGCAATTTATGCAGGTGGTATTATGATGATGTTTATCTTCGCTATCCAGTTGGTAAGCAAGGATACACTTCAGGGAATGATTGAACATTTTAAGGGCAGTCGTGTAGCTTTTGCTTTTTTACTATGCTTGATAGGACTGGTTACAGTAGCAGTTGTCCTCCTGAAAAATCATTTTATAGATCAAGCTGCCAGCATGGCTGATGTTGAGGTTCCTGTCAAGAAAGTCGGTTCGGCTCTGATGGGTTCCGGTAAATACCAATACGTTCTGCCATTTGAGTTTATCTCAGTATTCCTGCTGGCTTGTATAGTAGGTGGCATTATGATTGCAAGGAAGGAGGATAAGAAATGATACCTGTACAATGTTTTTTCGTGCTTAGTGCACTTTTATTCTTTATTGGCGTCTTTGGATTTGTGACTCGTCGCAATCTTATCGCCATGCTGATCTCTATTGAGCTTGTTTTGAATTCTGTAGATATAAATTTCGCAGTTTTCAACCGCATTCTTTATCCCGGACAGATGGAAGGTTTCTTCTTCACTCTGTTCTCTATCGGTGTGAGTGCTGCAGAGGCAGCTGTTGCTCTGGCAATTATCATCAATGTTTATCGTGTTTATCATAGTGATCAGGTGAACAGCATTGAAAATATGAAATTCTAAAAGATAATGGAATACAGTTATGCATATTTGATACTCCTTCTGCCATTCTTGAGTTTTCTCCTTTTGGGACTCTTTGGCATGAAGATGAAGAAACCCGTAGCCGGCTTGATTGGTACGCTCGTTGTAGGTACGCTCTTTGCGCTGTCACTCTATACGGCATACGAATATTTCTTTGTGATCGGAAGAGATGCTGCCACAGGTTTATATCCTACGGTAACTTCTTTCAATTTCACTTGGCTGGATTTCGGTAAGTCTCCGCTTTTCGGCACCCAACTGTTATTTAAGATCGGTTTCCGTCTGACTCCAATCAGTGTGATGATGCTTGTGGTCATTACAACGGTGAGTTTTATGGTCCACATCTATTCTTTCGGATATATGGCGGATCTGGATGATAATTATCACATGGTTGGTTTTGAGAAAGGTTTCCAGCGTTTTTATGCTTTCCTTTCTCTCTTTACGATGTCCATGCTAGGCTTGGTGGTTGCAACGAACCTTTTCCAGATGTATTTGTTCTGGGAGTTAGTAGGTATCTGCTCTTATCTGCTTATCGGATTCTATTATCCGAAACATGCTGCAGTACATGCCTCGAAAAAAGCTTTTATTGTGACTCGTTTTGCCGACCTGTTCTTCTTGATAGGTATACTTTTCTATAGTTTTTATGTCGGAACCTTCAATTATGATTTAGGTGTTATGCCTGATCTGACCGCACGGCTTGCAGGTGCATCTTGGGTTATCCCGGCTGCTTTGTTCCTGATGTTTATCGGTGGTGCTGGTAAGAGTGCAATGTTTCCGTTGCATATTTGGCTGCCGGATGCTATGGAGGGACCTACACCTGTCAGTGCTTTGATTCATGCGGCTACAATGGTTGTAGCTGGTGTCTATCAGGTTGCTTCTCTTTTCCCGATCTATATCAAGTTCGGTGCAGTCAACCAACTCCACTGGATTGCATGGATTGCAGCGTTTACTGCTTTTTATGCAGCTGTTGTAGCTTGTTGCCAGAGAGATATCAAGCGTGGACTGGCTTTTTCGACGATTTCACAGATAGGTTATATGCTGGTTGCACTTGGCGTCAGTTATTCTTTGGATAATGGTACTGGTGGTCTGGGTTATATGGCCGGTATGTTCCACTTGTTTACACATGCAATGTTCAAGGCTCTCCTGTTCCTTTGCTCCGGATCGATCATTGTTATTATCGGATCCAACTTCAAAGACTATATGGGTGGCTTGCATAAATATATGCCGATTACGAATATTTGCTTTCTTATCGGTTGTCTGACCATCAGTGGTATTCCTCCGTTTGCAGGTTTCTTCTCTAAGGATGAGATTATTGATGCCTGTGGCATGATGCCAGGTTGGCAAGGAGTGTTCCTTAAATGGTGGATGATTATGGTGGCCGGTCTTACCGCTTTCTATATGTTCCGCCTCTATTACGTTATCTTCTGGGGACAGTCCTACTATGAACTGGATCCCGAGCATCGTAAGAAACCAGGAGAAGCTCCTATGGTAATGGAAATTCCTCTGATGATCCTTTCGGCTATCTCTTGTGTGGCTGGTTTTATTCCATTCGGACATTTCATTTCAGCTAATGGACTGAGTTTCGACATTCCTTTGCAGCATGGTGAACTTCTGCCGGCTCTTCCCAGTTTGTGTGCCGGTCTGATCGGTGTTATCGCAGCTACGGTTATGTATGCGCCGAAAAAGAATCCTATCCCTGTAATGCTGGAGAAGAAATTTCCTCGTTTTCACAGGGCTGCCCTCAACCGTTTTTATATTGATAACGCATGGCAGTTCTTCTGCCACAAGATCGTATTCGGTCTTTTCAGTATTCCTATTGCCTGGTTTGACCGTCATGTCGTGGATGGTGCATTCAACTTTGCCGGTTGGAGTACGCAGGCTGCAGGAGAATCTATACGCCCGTGGCAGAGTGGTGATGTCCGTTCCTATGCGAGTTGGTTCCTGACAGGTACTGTAGCATTAACGATTATATTGCTTTGTATTTTCTATTAAGACATTAAATTAAAATGAGTATACTAACATTATTCGTTGTTATTCCGGTTTTGATGCTGCTTGGCCTCTGGCTGGCAAAGAACGATAAACAGGTACGCGGTGTGATGGTTGTCGGTGCAAGTTGTCTGTTGCTACTGGCAATCTATTTGACTGTTACTTTTGTTCAGATGCGTAATGCAGGCAATACCGATGCAATGCTCTTTACTTATAGCATATCTTGGTTTGCGCCATTGCACATTGAATATAGTGTCGGCGTTGACGGTATTTCCGTAGTAATGCTATTACTTTCGGCTATTATCGTTTTTACGGGAACATTTGCTTCCTGGCGTCTTGAACCTTTGAAGAAAGAATATTTCTTATGGTTTGTATTGCTGAGTATTGGTGTGTTCGGTTTCTTTATTACAACCGATATGTTCACCATGTTCATGTTTTACGAGGTGGCATTGATTCCTATGTATCTTTTGATTGGAGTTTGGGGAACCGGTCCAAAGGAGTATTCAGCCATGAAACTGACTTTGATGCTGATGGGTGGTTCTGCACTGTTGATCATCGGTATTCTGGGTATCTATTACTTTAGTGGTGCTACGACCATGAATGTAGCAGCTATTGCGGCTATGAACAATATTCCTGTACATATACAGAAAGTCTTCTTCCCGTTTATCTTTATCGGCTTTGGTGTGCTTGGCGCTTTGTTCCCATTCCACACTTGGAGCCCTGATGGTCATGCATCCGCGCCTACAGCTGTATCTATGCTTCACGCCGGTGTGCTGATGAAACTGGGAGGTTACGGCTGCTTCCGTATAGCTATGTATCTGCTTCCTGCAGCAGCTCATCAACTGGCGTGGATATTCTTGATTCTCGCTACATGTTCTGTTGTATACGGAGCTCTTTCAGCTTGTGTTCAGACCGATCTGAAATATATTAATGCTTATTCGTCAGTTTCTCACTGTGGTATGGTGCTGTTCGCCTTGCTGATGATGACACAGACCGCTATTACGGGTGCTGTTCTTCAGATGCTCTCTCACGGTTTGACAACTGCTCTTTTCTTTGCGGTCATCGGTATGATCTACCATCGTTGTGGAACACGTGATGTACGCAAACTCGGTGGGTTGATGAAGATCATGCCTTTCCTGTCTGTAGCTTATGTTATCGCTGGTTTGGCTAATCTTGGACTTCCTGGTTTCTCTGGCTTCGTAGCAGAGATGACTATTTTCGTTGGTTCTTTCGAGAATGCAGATACCTTCCATCGTGTATGTACAATCATTGCGACAACTTCCATAGTTGTTACGGCTGTATACATTCTGCGTGCGGTAGGTAAAATTCTGTTCCAGAAGGTTCCGAATAAAAAATTCTTCCAGTTGCATGATGCTACCTGGGATGAGCGTATAGCTGTCGGTGGGCTGATCTTCTGTGTTGCCGGCCTGGGACTTTCTCCTCTGTGGGCACAGCACATTATTGTCGGTGCAGTAGCTCCGATCCTACAGCATATTCAGGCAGCTGCTTTGACGGCAGCCATGTAAGAGACGGATAATGAATGTTTAAATTTGAAATAGAATAGAAATGGATATCGATTATAGTCAATTTCTGAATTTGATACCGGAGATTTGTTTAGTAGCTATTCTGGTCATTGTCTTTGTTGCCGACTTTGTTTCGGCACGTCGACCTGTTATGGTAGTAGCTGATTCGAATAGCTCTGATACGATTAATGCATCAGGTGTTCGTCCTCGTCCGTGGTTTAATACGCTGGTAGTTATTCTCATGGCTGCTTATTTGTTGATCAACATGAGTCCGGTGGCTGCTAGTACAGCCTTCGGAGGAATGTATTATACGAATGCTTCAGTGGGAGTAATCAAATCTATACTAGGTTTCGGTACACTTATCGTGCTGATCCAAAGCCGTGAGTGGATGCAGCGCCCTGATACTACCTTCAAGGAAGGCGAATTTTATATGCTTGTCATTTCTACTTTGCTCGGTATGAACATGATGGTAAGTGCAAATCATTTCCTCTTGTTCTTCCTTGGCTTGGAGATGGCTAGTGTTCCGATGGCTTGTCTTGTGGCTTTGGACAAATACCGTCATCATTCGGCTGAAGCAGGCGCAAAATTCATCCTTACCGCTACTTTCTCAAGTGGTGTGATGCTTTATGGTATTTCTTTTATCTATGGAGCAGTAGGTACACTTTATTTTGATGATGTAGCTGCAAAGATCACCCTTTCACCATTGACCATTATGGGCATGGTGTTTTTCTTCAGCGGACTAGCCTTCAAAATTTCACTTGTGCCATTCCATTTTTGGACAGCTGATACCTATCAGGGTGCTCCGACGACAGTTACAGGTTATCTGAGTGTTTGTTCCAAGGGTGCAGCCGCATTTGCCTTGTGCGCTATTCTGATAAAGGTCTTTGCACCTCTGACAACTTATTGGCAGTATATGCTGGACATTATCGTTGTGTTGTCTATCACGATAGCCAACTTATTTGCTATCCGGCAGAAAGATATGAAGCGATTCATGGCATTCAGTTCTATCTCTCAGGCAGGTTACATCGTGTTGGCTATTATAGGTGCCAATTCAATGAGTTTTACTTCTCTGAGTTTTTATGTTCTGGTATATGTCGTTGCCAATATGGGGGTGTTCTCTGTTATCAGCAGCATCGAAGAGCATAATGGTGGTAAAGTCAATCGTGAAGACTATAACGGCCTTTATAAGACTAATCCGAAGTTGTCTATCCTGATGACTTTTGCTTTGTTCTCTCTTGGTGGTATTCCTCCATTTGCTGGAATGTTCAGTAAATTCTTTGTGTTCATGGCAGCTGTAAAGGGAATGAGCATTGATACCATTACAGGTGCTGTTACCTATGCGGTAGTCTTTGTTGCTTTGGTCAATACGGTTATCTCCTTGTACTATTACCTGTTGATTGTAAAGGCCATGTACATCAAGCATAATGACCATCCTTTGCCATTCTTCAAGTCTGCTCCAAGTACTAAACTGGCACTGGCGCTTTGTACTGCTGGTATTCTGGCGTTTGGTGTTTGCAGTTTTGTTTTTGACTGGATCAATGCAGCATCATCATCATTGATACTGTAATTCTTAGATAATTGTATTCATGGCTTTTTTCGTTTGATAAGTCGTGAATAACAGAAAAGTCCCGATAGACTTCTGCCTATCGGGACTTTTCTGTTCGTGTTTCTGAAAAAGAAAGAGGATAATAACCGTTTCCGATTTTATGGGAATGAAATTAACTCTGTGATTTCCCTTTTCTGAATAATCGCTTCTTCACTAATTGTTTTCTTTCTAAAAAGGAATGAAAACATTTAAAATAGAAAAACCTGTAGTTTAACCCTTCTTCAGGATCTGTTTCAGATATTTCGGAGTATAGCCTTTTTTGCTTTCAGCAACTTGCTCAGGTGTACCCGTGCTCAGTATGGTTCCTCCATTACGGCCCCCTTCCGGACCGATATCAATAATATAATCAGCAAGTTTGATTACATCTAGGTTGTGTTCAATGATGATGACCGTATTTCCTCTGTCAACCAGTTTTTGCAGGACTTCCATCAATATCCTGATGTCTTCAAAATGTAAACCTGTAGTTGGTTCATCAAGGATATATAAAGTTTTACCTGTATCTCTTTTAGCTAATTCAGTAGCCAGTTTTACCCGTTGGCTTTCACCACCCGATAGGGTCGTGGAACTCTGACCAAGTTTGATATAGCCTAATCCAACTTCCTGAAGTGTTCTTATCTTCTGGAGGATCTGTGGGACATTTTCAAAAAACTCTACAGCTTGATTGATGGTCATGTCCAGAACATCAGCAATACTCTTGCCTTTAAATCTCACTTCCAGAGTCTCTCTGTTATATCGTTTGCCATGACAGACTTCGCAGGGTACCATGACATCCGGAAGGAAATTCATTTCGATAGTCTTATAGCCATTCCCCTTGCAGGTTTCACATCTTCCCCCTTTGACGTTGAAAGAGAAACGTCCGGGTTTGTAACCGCGGATTTTGGCTTCCGGCAGATTGACGAAGAGTGATCTGATATCGCTGAATACACCTGTATAAGTAGCAGGATTGGAACGAGGAGTTCTTCCTATGGGGCTTTGATCCACATTGACGACCTTATCTATATTGTCTATTCCTTCGATACGATCGTACGGCATAGGCTTCTTAAGAGATCGGTAAAAATAATGAGAGAGGATAGGCTGAAGAGTTTCATTGATTAAGGTTGATTTCCCCGATCCACTTACACCTGTAACTACGATCAGGTCACCAAGGGGGAAGGTAACATCAATGTTTTTCAAATTATTTCCCCGACAGCCATGGAGGGTAATGGATTTGCCATTTCCCTTTCGGCGATGCGTGGGAATTTCAATCTTCTTTATTCCTGTCAGATATTCAGCTGTTAAAGTTAGTTGCCGACCTGTCTTTCCTGATTCGGGAGGGTAGGGAGTTCCTTCCA
>DAIPMC010000031.1:21995-23617 GCA_036768895.1 Prevotella sp.
CATGTCAGCCGGTGTTCCTTGGAAGACAACTTCTCCACCTTTCCTTCCGGCTTTCGGTCCGATATCGACAATCCAGTCAGCAGCACGCATCATGTCTTCATCATGTTCCACTACGATGACAGTATTGCCTAGATTCCGGAGCTCTTTGAGAGAATTGATCAGTCGTTGGTTATCACGCTGGTGCAGACCGATACTCGGCTCATCCAGGATATAAAGTACATTTACAAGTTGACTGCCGATCTGAGCAGCCAGTCGGATGCGTTGACTTTCTCCGCCGGAGAGTGATGCAGACTGGCGATTGAGGGAGAGATAATCCAGTCCAACCTCCAAAAGAAAATTGACTCTGGTGCGAAGTTCTTTGACGATTTCGCCCGCAATCTTTTTTTGTTGAGGTTCCAGATGCTCTTCGACATGGTCAAGCCATTCTTTCAAATCGGAGATATCCAGATTAGCTACTTCTGAGATATTCTTGTCCCAGATCTTATAGGATAGGGACTCTTTCTTCAATCGTTGTCCGTGACATTCAGAACAGATTACTTCAGCGAGAAACTGATCCGCCCATTTCTTTCCACTTGCAGAATCCTCATTTTCCATTACTGTCTGCAGGTACTTTATGACACCATCAAAGGGAACAAAGTAATCACTTGAGGTATGGACTTTTTCTTTGGGAATGCGTATGTCTTCAATGCTCCCGTATAGAATCTCGTCCATGGCCTTTTTTGAGATCAGCTTTACCGGAGTTTTTAAAGTATAGCCATACTTCTTGAGCATCACCTCTATTTGCCAGAAGATCATCTGATTCTTATATTTCCCCAGTGGGATGATAGCTCCCTCGTAGATATTCTTCTGTGTGTCGGGGATAACTTTCTTTAAATCGATCTCATTGATTATACCCAAACCCTTACAGTGAGGACAAGCCCCTTCTGGAGAGTTGAATGAAAACAAGTTGGGCGCAGGATCTCCGTAAGCCAGTCCCGTTGCCGGATCCATAAGTCGTTTAGAATAGTTCTTCACTCCTCCTGTATCCTTGTCCAGTACCATCAGAATGCCGTTTCCCTGTTTCATAGCCGTCTGGATACTCCGCCGAATGCGGTCTTCATCCTTATCTTCAACGGTCATCTTGTCAATGACCACTTCTATATTGTGGTTTTTATACCGGTCAACTTTCATTCCGCGGACGATCTCTTTCATCTCACCGTCCACACGGATATAGAGGAATCCTTTTCGCCTCATACTCTCGAAAAGTTCCCGGTAATGGCCTTTGCGCTGTCTGATCAGTGGAGCAAGAATATAAATCCGTTTCCCGGCATAATCATTGAGGATCATCTCAATGACCTGTTCTTCGGTATACTTCATCATCTTCTCACCGCTTTTATAACTATATGCCGTTCCCGCGCGGGCGAAAAGAAGTCGGAGATAGTCATAGATTTCGGTCGTTGTACCTACTGTAGAACGTGGATTCTTATTGGTCGTCTTTTGTTCGATGCTGATAACAGGACTTAATCCCGTAATCTTATCCACATCCGGACGTTCCATATCTCCCAGAAAGTTGCGTGCGTATGCAGAGAAGGTCTCGATATAACGTCTCTGCCCCTCTGCAAAAATGGTATCAAAAGCCAGCG
>DAIPMC010000031.1:23658-24032 GCA_036768895.1 Prevotella sp.
AATCATGACATTCACGTTCTTCAGATTGTGTACGCGTGCACCCCAGACATTGATTTTCTCATCTTCTCTTTGCATGACTAATCTTCTCTATTGTATCTTCTGCTATGGTCATAGCAGTATATTTATCCTAAACAGTTTCTCAATCATTTCCAGTTATCAGTTATCCGACACCGACAATGGAATTCATCAAAATGACCATGAATACGATGGCTGTAATTACGACATAGAGCCAGTCCCGTTGACGTGTGAAGTCTATTAATGACAAGGCAACACGAAGTATTGGGGTAAGCATAAGCACAAGTACTCCCAACTGAATCCAGTCTTTAGCAGCGAGACTTGTCAGGCCACAGAAAATACCATGGATAGAGGTAAAT
>DAIPMC010000150.1:0-3977 GCA_036768895.1 Prevotella sp.
TCAGGAAATTTTAATCATGTGATGTACCCTGTTCCTTAGCAAATCACTCCACGCTAAGAAAAGTAATTTGTCGGGCAGACAAATTTCAGTTATTATACACTGTGGTCTAAGCGCAGTCGTATTATGTCGTATTCATTCTCTTAGGTTAGGAGGTAGAAATGGATGAAAAATTAACACAATTCCGCAAACTAATTAAAGAGCAGTCCTGGAATATTCTCCAGGAGAAACTGCTGTCACTGGACAATCCTTCGATTGCTTTCCTCATTGAACATAGCAGAGAGTTCGACTCTGCCGTCCTTTTCAGGTTTTTACCGCGTGAAAAGGCTAAAGACGTGTTTCAGGAGCTCTCGTCCATAAAGCAGGGAGAGATTATTTCTGATTTAGCCAATAATGCGAAAAAAGTGGCAGATCTGATGAATGATATGGATCCTGATGACCGGACTGCTTTTTTTGAGGAACTTCCCGGTCAGGTAGCTCAGCGCTTCATGCAGATGCTGAGTCCTGAGAATAGGAGTATTGCTATACAACTTCTTGGCTACCCGGAGGATAGTATTGGTCGCCTGATGACTCCAAAGTACGTGGCAGTCAAATCCTTCTTCACAGTTGAAGAGACTTTGCAGCATGTCCGCAAGTTTGGAAGAGATGCGGAGACGTTAGATGTAATATACGTGGTGGATTATGAATGGAAGCTTATTGATGATATTCTTATCCGTGATGTATTGATCTCCGGCTCTGATGTGCGGATTGAAAATCTGATCGGTGAGAAATGTTTATCATTAAGTGCCTATGATGATCAGGAAAAGGCGATCAGGATTTTTAAAGATTATAACAGAACCGCTCTTCCCGTGATCGATACGGGCGGAACCCTGTTGGGTATTGTAACTATTGACGATATCTTTGATGTTGCCGAAGAGGAAGAAACAGAAGATTTTCATAAGTTTGGTGCCGTTGAAGACGCGAAAATCAACCCACTTCATGCTTCGGTGTCTTTCCTGTACAAGAAGCGCATTGTATGGCTTATGGCCCTTGTTTTCGTAAATATTTTTTCGGGAGCAGCTATTTCACGCTTTGAACATCTTATTGAGTCTGTTGTGGCACTGGTTTTCTTTTTGCCGTTGTTAATTGACAGTGCGGGAAATGCCGGATCCCAATCAGCTACACTCATAATCAGGGCTCTTGCCGTAGGTGACGTGCAGCGAAGAGATTGGGTGAGGTTATTGGGTAAGGAATTTGTCGTTGCCTTGGTTCTCGGGGTAAGTATGGCGGCCGGTGTATCGCTGGTGGCAAGCTGGCGCTCTCCTGATATCGTTCCGGTTGTTGCCCTTACCATGGTCTTGGCTGTAGTTGTGGGAAGTATGGTCGGAATGCTTCTTCCTTTTGTGTTTACTCGCTTTAAGCTGGATCCTGCTACAGCGAGTGCTCCCTTGATTACATCGATTGCCGATATATCAGGCGTGCTTATCTATTTTTCTATAGCTAAATGGTATTTGGGTCTCTGAATTGTTGTTTTTATCCCGCAATTGTTCAGGAGAATCTATTAACACCCGTATGGTCAGGCAGTAAATATGCCTGTTTTGCGCATTCGTTATTTTATTCGTATATGTAAAGCCGCCGGAGGAAGCATTTTTTCGTTGCTACTAAGATGTTTACTGCAATTTTTAGAGAAAATACTGCGTTATTGAAGTAAGGTGACCGGTTGAATCATTTTTATCGATCATCAATGGTAAACTTTTATTGGTAGTGTTTGTTTACCTTAGCTGGATATTTACTTGCTATGGCATTATCCGGACAAGTTTAGTTTTTTGTCTGTTTTGATAAATAACCAATGGCCGGCAATGTTTTTTCAAGCTAGCTTGAAAATATGGTTGTTCAATCATTATTTTATCTTTACGCAAGATTTACTTCAATTTGATATTTCGATTTTACAACAATAATTCACACAAAACAAGATAAAGAAAGCCGTTATCTTATGCTTACATTTAAAACTATTGAATTAAAAGACAGAGAAACAATTAATTCGTATCTCGAAAATCAAAATTACAGGGCCTCGGACCTCTGTTTCACCAACTTGTATGCCTGGGGGAGAAAGTTTGATACGCAGTTTGCTGTGAAAGATGGCTGGCTGTTTATTCGCTTTAAAGACAATAACGGCCGTAATTCTTACCTGAAGCCTATCGGTGCCGGCGATGTGAAAGAAAGTATCGCGAGCATCATGGACGATCATAGCCAGTTTGACACCCTTTTTCAGATCAGAGGGCTCACACAGGAGATGATTGAGGAGATTGAGGAGTCAATGCCCGGTGTGTTCGAATATAAGCTTAACAGGAGTGTGTCGGATTATATCTACACAACAGAAAAGCTGATCCATCTCAAAGGGAAGAAGCTGCAGAGCAAAAGGAATCACATCAATCGTTTTAAAAGAGAGAACGAGTGGAAATATAAATCGTTGACCGGCAATCCCCAATTGGTAAGTGAATGCAAAAGCATGCTCGACAAGTGGATGCAGTTAAATAGCGAAGAGAAAGACCCTTCTCTTGTCTTTGATGATTACGCGACTACGCAGATGCTCGAAAATTTTGAATACCTGAATTTACGAGGAGGACTTATCTGTGTGAACAACGAAATAGCCGCTTTTACCATTGGCGAGCCTCTTACGCGGGATACGGTAGTGGTTCATGTGGAGAAAGCATTTACAACCATTCATGGGGCATACAATATGATCAATCAGCAATTTGTTGAAAATGAAGCATCCGGATTTGTTTATGTGAATCGGGAAGAAGATATGGGAATAGACAATTTGCGTCAGGCCAAGCTCTCTTATCAGCCAGATATTATCTTGGAGAAATATAACGCGAGAGTTAAAAGCTGAGCTTGCTTTGACGACTGAGTTTTTACAACGTAAATTTGATTGCACATGATTCAATTTGCCGACGATACAACTAGACAGCTGGTATGGGACATGTGGAAGACTGTTTTCGGCGATCCGGATGACTATATGGAAATTTACTTTCGTCATAAATACCGGAACGATCAGACTCTCCTGTATATGGAAGGAAATAAAGCAGTCGCTTCCCTGCAGATGCTGCCCTATCAGTTCACTTTCTGCGGCACGGAGATCCCCGTGATCTACCTTTCGGGGGTGTGTACCCTGCCCGAATACAGAGGAAAAGGGTATAGCAGGCAATTGCTGATGAAAAGTTTTGACATCGCAGCCAGTAGGGACATACCGCTTATTCTGCTTGTACCACAAGAAGAATGGTTGTTGAAATTCTACGATAAACAAGGTTTTATACAGACATTTGATCCAGGGACAGAGGCGTTGCCTTCCCTGAATGATTTGCTGCAAAGGCATTCGGAAAATCTGTATACTGCATACAGGGAGTTTGACTCTTTATTCCGGTATAAAGACATGACTGTGCAAAAGTCGTTTGATGACTTTCGTGCCATGGTTGAAGAGGCAGCACTTTTCGGATTTCCGCCCAAAAAAAACCTGATGGGTATGGCACGCGTGATAGATTTACAGAGGCTGCTCTCGCTATTCGCCGATCAGTACCCGCAAACATCATTTTCAGTATCCGTTCAAGATGAACTGCTTAAGATCAATAGCTCTTCTTTTACTATAAACAGAGGAAAGGTAGAGAGAAACGGCCCACCCGCTGAAACTCTCTTTCATTTCAATATCCGAAAATTGACGCAATTGCTTTTCGGATACTACACTTCCGGAAGTGAAGAACCGCTTCGCACCGTTTTCCCTGAAAAAGGCCCTTCTATGGGGTTTATGCTGGAGTGATTTTTATTTATTTTTCAAAAAGGTGAAATTATAGTTGTATCTTTGTGGGTCAATGAAAATTTTATGAATAATCATCCGTCTGACACACAAGATATTCATGAGAAAGCTCTTGTATTTCGCCTTGTTAATAACGATGAAGAGGCTTTCAGTGAATTATATGCCAGCTACAAGGACCGGTTGATCTATT
>DAIPMC010000151.1:0-3974 GCA_036768895.1 Prevotella sp.
CTGGATAAAGACGACAAGGCCGTAGCGAACCAGAACGGTGATTATTCCGTAGAAGGAATGTTGAAGAACCGCGATAAACGACTGAGCGTGCTCATCGACTCTATCATCTGTTTCAAAGGACATAGTTGGGCTCGTCTGGATGAGAACGGCAAAGCTCCAAATGCCGCACAGCAGATGACTTCTTCTACCGGTTATACCATCAGAAAATATGATAACACCACACTTGACTCCTACTATCGGAACAACACCAACACGAACTATACGGATGCTCCTATATACTGGTATGCAGTCATCCTATTGAATGAAGCAGAAGCTAAAGCGGAGTTGGGTACCATCGCACAAAGTGATCTGAACCAGACCATCAATCTGTTGGAAAGCCGTGCCGGACTGCCTGACCTGACTTTACAACCAGAAGCTGACCCTGCAAACAATATGGGTGTAAGCAATCTGATCTGGGAAATACGCCGGTGCAGACGATGCGAACTGATGACAGACAACTGGTACCGCTATTGGGATCTTGTACGGTGGCATCAACTTGATAAACTGGACAGTCAGCAACATCCGGATATCAACCGGGGCGCTAATGTGTCAAATGTAGATAAGAATACAATGGCCGTAGATAATGACAACTATATTATCGGAACGACAAAAACCCGTACATTTGATAAGAAATATTATCTCTATCCTGTTCCAAGCAACGAACTGAACTTGAATAAAGATAATATCAAGCAGAACCCGGGATGGGAATAACACACAAAGGGTTCAGGGGCTGTTATGAACAGCCCCTGAATTTTATTTTTCTCATTAAAACCCTTTTATCATAAAATAAAAAAACAGAAACTAAAAAGTTTACGAACCTTACACTTCAGACAGAATAAAACTTAAAAGAATGAAGAAACAGATATTACTCAATCTTCTCTTATTTGGACTGTTTGCTCCTCTTTCCATTCAGGCACAAACTCTGACAAAAGATGAAAATCAATCTATTGAAAACATATTAAACAGTTATACTAAGGGTGTACAAACCGGAAAGATCAAGGTAGATTCCACGAAGTCTGTAAATGATACACTCACGGTTTTCGCTACAAAGAATTTTTTTTATGTTCCCTTTAGAACCGACAATTACACAAGCCTAATCCAAAAACTAAAGGATTCTTTATCCGCACAGCATTCTTTTAAGAGTATCCGTATTATATCAGATAACAAGGATATCTGCAATCTAATTCCAAGGCCCTTTTTATCCCTAAAGGACAAACCGGCCGCCTTCACCAATCCTTGCAGTATTCCACTAATAGAAAATCTGGACCGCCCATATACGCCGACCCGCGGCCTTAATGGAAAACATATAGCCATGTGGCCAAGCCATGGAGCATACTACGAACTAGGACTTCAGCGCTGGGAGTGGCAACGTGCACGGATGCTACAGACCGTAGAAGACAAATATACTGAAAGTTATGTTTTGCCCTATCTCGTACCTATGCTTGAAAACGCTGGTGCTATCGTCATGTTGCCCCGCGAAAGAGATACCAATCCATACGAGGTTATCGTGGACAACGATGGTTACGAAGCTTCTTCTCCATATCGTGAGAAAAACGGAAGTAACTCATGGCGAAATGGAGTAGGAACAGGATTTGCATATCTTCGAAAGACTTATAAGGATTTCGAGAATCCTTTCACGGAAGGGACCTACCGTGTGACAGAAACAGTAAACAAAGAAAAAGATGCAAGTACAGTAATCTGGGCGCCGAATATCCCCAAAGATCGTAACTATGCGGTTTATGTATCTTATAAATCATTGCCTAACAGCACTACAAACGCACAATATACAGTATATCATAAAGACGGAAAGACTTCTTTCTCTGTCAACCAGAAAATGGGTGGCGGGACTTGGATTTATTTAGGTACTTTCGCTTTTGACAAGGGAACAAAAGGGAAAGTAGTCCTTTCCAACTATTCCAAGGAAACCGGAACGGCAATCACTGCCGATGCAGTAAAATTCGGAGGAGGAATGGGTAATATTGCCCGCCGTGCAGATTCAGACAGTATCATCCCCAACACCAAAACAGACCGAAGCAGCCAGCGTATTGTGCGTAATGCTTATCAACCAAAAATAGAGTATCCCTATCAGGTCAGCGGCTATCCACGTTTCGAAGAAGGATCACGTTACTGGCTGCAATGGGCCGGAATCCCGGACAGCATCTACTCCCCTACTCATGGACGCGACGACTATGCCGATGATTACAAAGACCGTGGAACGTGGGTCAACTATCTGGCCGGAGGAACTAAGGCTGCGCCAGATTATAAGGGACTGAATATTCCTATAGATCTCTCCTTTGCCTTTCATAGTGATGCCGGAACCGTTTATGGCGATTCCATCATCGGCACACTCGGCATCTATAACTCTAGTAAATACAATGGAAAATTTGCTGATGGCACCTCTCGTATGGCCTGCCATGACTTGTGCGACATGGTTCTATCCAGCATTACCCATGACATCCGTACACTCTACGAACCCAAATGGACTAGAAGAGGGATGTGGGATGCCAGTTACTACGAAGCATGGGAGCCACGTGTTCCGGCCATGCTGCTCGAACTCTTGTCTCATGAAAACTTTGCAGACCTGCGCTATGGACTTGATCCACGCTTCCAGTTTACAGTAAGCCGCGCCATCTATAAAGGAATGCTTCGTTTCTTAAGCGATGAATATGGCTACAAATATGTCGTTCAGCCTTTGCCGGTAGATCATTTTGCAGCAGTTCTCTCTGGCACAGATAAAGTTAAACTGGTGTGGAAGGCTGTGAATGATTCTTTGGAACCAACTGCCGTTCCGGAAAGATATATTGTCTATAAACGTATAGGTAATGGTGATTTTGACAATGGGACCATGGTTAAGAAACCAACTTTCACCTGCAAGATTCCCACAGATCAGGTCATCAGTTTTAAAGTAACAGCCGTCAACAAAGGCGGACAGAGTTTCCCATCTGAAATTCTCTCTGTAGGGATCTCATCTAAATCCACGGCCAAGCCTGTTCTTATCGTCAACGGATTTGACAGGATCAGCGCCCCTGATGATTTCACCTCATCTGATGATGAGCAGGCAGGATTCCTTGCCGATATAGACAATGGTGTACCCTATAAATATTCAATAAACTATATAGGAAAGATGAAGGAATTCCGCCGTTCTATCCCTTGGACCGACGATGATTCAGGAGGGTTCGGCGACAGCTATGGCAACTATGAGAAGATGGTAATCGCAGGAAACACATTTGACTATCCTGCCCTCCACGGGAAATGCATCATGGATGCAGGTTACAGTTTCGTCTCAGCGAGCAAATCTGCAGCAGTTGCCAACCAACTGTTGAATACAGATGACTATAGTGCTGTTGATCTGATTCTCGGTAAGGAGAAGCAAACCAAGATGGGCCGTCCGGGAGTAACCCCACTGAAGTTCAAGACTTTTGACGCAGATCTGCAAAAATTGATCACAGAATATTGTAAAGCCGGTGGCAGAATATTTATTTCTGGTTCTTACGTTGCCTCTGACCTATGGTTCAATCCACTGGCACCGGCAAGAGACAGTGACAAGATTTTTGCTCAAAAAATCTTAAAATACAAATGGCGTGACAACAGGGCTGCCATTGAAGGAAAGGTTAAATATGTGGCATCACCGTTGACCACACAACAAGAAGAGTTCTGCTATTACAACAAACCCAATGAAACATCCTACGTAGTAGAATCACCGGATGCTATAGAGCCGGCTGGCTCTTGTGCCTACACAGCTTTACGCTATTCCGAGAATAATCTCAGTGCAGGTGTTGTCTTCGGTGGTTCAGAACAAGATCATTGGCGTACAGTTATATTCGGATTCCCATTTGAATCTTTAAAGGGAGATGCTGTAAGAAGTTCTATGATGAAAAAGATTCTGAATTTCCTACTCAAGTGACCTGTATGAAATCATAAGAAATCATGAGAAG
>DAIPMC010000152.1:0-2148 GCA_036768895.1 Prevotella sp.
TCTTAAGAAAAACGGAATGGATAAGAACACCATTATCATCATCACCGGTGACCATGCTCAGGAATTCAATGAGAATCACAAGGGGTACTGGGGACACAACGGCAACTTCTCTCGTTGGCAAGTTTGTACACCGTTGTTGGTACACGTCCCAGGTCTAAAGCCTCACAAATACCATTATAGGACCACTCATTACGACATCGTTCCTAGTTTAATGTATCATTGCCTGGGAGTACAGAATCCGCCATCCGATTACAGTTTCGGCCATTACTTGTGGGACCGTCAGCCACGAACTTGGGAAGTTACCGGCGGAGATCTACAGTATGCCTTTATCATTCAAGGCGATACCATTCTGAATCATGAAGGTGACGGTTCACTGAATGTGACAGACAGCAAACTTGATCCGATGCCCGACTATCACATTAACGTCAAGCAATTCAAGAAGGCAATGCAGCACCTCAATAGCTTTTACAAAAGATGAAAACGTCCATACCCTTAAACAGGTGTGAATACTTTCTTTTTCTTCTGAGGTTTACGTCAATCTCTGATCTTTTATTACCTTTGCAAGTGAATTAACTTTTAAAGATATGGAAAAGGAAAATTCATATATCAAATCATTCCCGGATTTGATGTCTGGTAAGAAAATCATGTACCTTCATGGATTCATGTCTTCCGGGCAGACTGGCACCGTCAAATTGCTGAAGCAGTTGATGCCTGATGCCAACTTTATCTGTGAGGATATCCCTTTGCATCCGGAAGAAGGTTTAGCATTTCTGAAGCAACTGTCAGAAAAGGAAAAGCCAGATCTGATCATTGGTTCGTCTATGGGAGGAATGTACGGAGAACTATTGTATGGCTTTGACCGGATTCTGGTCAATCCTGCTTTCCAAATGGGTGACACGATGTCAAGCCTGACAGGTAAACAGACCTTCATGAATCCCCGCAAGGATGGTATACAGGAGTTCATGGTAACCAAATCTCTCATCAAGGAATACACAGAGTTTTCCAATCACTGTTTTACATCCGTGACACCGGAAGAACAAGATAAGGTCTACGGGCTTTTCGGAGACAAGGATCCTGTAGTACATACTTTTGATCTATTTCACGAACATTACAAAAATGCTATCCGTTTTCATGGTGAGCATAGGTTGATTGACAAAGTAGCGTGGCACTATCTCATTCCGGTTATCCGCTGGATTGACGACAAGCAGGAAGGAAAAGAAAGGCCCATACTCTACATCCATTATGACGCACTGCACGATGATTATAACAATCCTACTTCAAGCATGCACAAGGCCTACGAGACCTTATTAGAACATTATCAAGTTTACATAGTGGCGGCAGCCCCGAACTACGATGTGGAAGAAACAGGGAAAATCCGCACCTGGGTAGAAGAGTACCTAAATGCCCCCGCCTATAATCATCTTATCTTTACGAATCGAAAGAATTTGCTATACGGGGATTACTTCATTGACCCAGAACCAGATGAGAACTTTCTAGGGACCAACCTGCAATATGGCAGTGATGAGTTCAAGACCTGGGATGAAATCATCATTTATTTCAACAGATTAGGAGGGCAATAAAGAATTTTACCTATTTCTTTTCATATAACCTGACTATAGAATCTGCAAATTCCTTTTTCCCTACAACTGCACGAAGACGCATTTTTAACCTATAGTTATAAATTGTCTGAGGAGAATAATGTAAAAACTGGGCAACCTGATTTGTCGTGAACTTATTTAATCAAGAAAAATCCACAAAGATCTACTTGATCCCCCAGAAAATCCCATCAATAACATGGTACCGGTGCTCCATTGCCGGATCTATCTTTTCGAAAGTATTTATGTCCATCTGCAATACTTCCGGAGCAGTCTTACCATTTACGGGAGTCCACTCTGGAAGACCAAGGCCATTCGGATTTCCTGTCTTGATAAAATTGGCATAATAACTGCTGAAAATATCAGAAACTGCATAGTCATCAGGCTGCCAGTCATAAACCCGGTTTGTCGGCAGATTACCCATCGCATATTCAATATCAGCAGAATGGACCGCACCATTCAACTTAGGTTGGGGAGCATGTCCTTTGGCATCTTGTACCCCTCCGGCTAATCCGGCCACCTTATCTTTGACAACCATATCAGGACGGGGATG
>DAIPMC010000152.1:2158-3919 GCA_036768895.1 Prevotella sp.
AATAAAGATAGCGATATACAGGTTGGGTAGTTGTCTGCTGGTGCATATTACCCCATTTCCAAGTACTGAAAGCTATAAAGAGATCATTACTAAAGAGATTGCCCGGAGTATTCAGCACATCCTCATCATTTCTGATACCATAAAGGTTCAGCACTTCATCAGTCCGATTACCATAGAGCGGACGAGCCATTTCCTTTACCGTTTCTATTGTCGCAGGTCTTCCGCCTAGAATATTCACCATAGCCATTTCCAGAGAATTTCCGCCCACAAGTAGAGGTACCTGTGCCTGTTCACCTTTGGCATAGACATTAACAGGTTGTTCTGTCATGAAATAATTGTCAATATTATACACAGGAACACTATGGACAGAAGCCAGTTTCAGAAGTTGCTCTGCCGGCAAGGCACGTAAATCGCTAATATTCTTATAACCCATTTTCCTAGTTTGTTCAACCCCCATCCGTTCAGCTTCTTTCAGCGTAGGAAGTTTTTTGAAACCAAGAACTGATCCGCTTGAGCCAATAACTTGTTGGAAAAGGCCTTTAGCCAATGGAGAAGCCATAAGAATACTTACCGACATCGACCCGGCAGATTCCCCGGCAATTGTAATATGATCCGGATCTCCACCAAAGGCTGCAATATTGTCTTTTACCCATTTGATTGCAGCTATCTGGTCCAGAAAGCCATAATTACCAGACCCTCTATAAGAAGTTTCTCTGGAAAGTTGGGGATGAGCAAAAAAGCCGAAGATACCTTCCCTGTAATTAGCCGTGATAGCCACAATACCTTTCCGAGCCATTGAGAGACCGGCATAGCGAGGCTCACTTCCGCTGCCTGCCATCAGCCCACCACCATTAAAATAGATAACAACAGGCAGTTTCTCTTTCATCGTCTTGGCAGGAGTCCAGACATTCAGGTAAAGACAGTCTTCACTCATTTTCGGAGTACCAAAATTCATATCTCCGAATACATTTTCCTGCATAGGATTAGGCCCGAACTCCGTAGCCTTCCGTATTCCCTGCCATTTTTCTACCGGTTGAGGAGCTTTCCATCTCAGATTACCCACAGGCGGAGCAGCAAAGGGAACGCCTTTAAAGACCTTAATACCAGATTCATTTATACCTTCCAGTATACCATTACCAGTACTTACTAAAGGTACAGTTTGAGCTGAAATTCCTCCGGAAAAGAGAATTACAGCTAAGCATGTTGCTAAAAATTGTTTATTCATATTTATTATTTAAATAGGTTCATTATATTAGCAGGTGGTCTATGTGCATCCAGCTCCTTCTTCATAAAGTCCATATAAGGAGCTACATGTTTAAAGAAGCGATAATATCCTTTACAGAGATAATTCAGTCCAAATTCTCCATATTTATCCTTAAGGAATCTATTTTTAGGACATTCACCATGACAGGCAAACAAGAATTCGCATTCCTTACATTGCCGTGGTAAACTCTTATATTTCATTTCACCGAAATCCTTCTGACGTTTTGAATACAACATTTCAGTCAAAGTCTTCTGGTGCAAGTTTCCCAATTTGTATTCCGGATACACAAAGTGATCACAGCAATAGACATCCCCATTGAATTCCATCACAGCAGCGTGTCCACATTCCTTCGCCATGTCACATATTCCAGGAGCCACACCCGCCCAATTAGCCAATGTAGCATCAAATAATTGGATATAATAGTTTCCTACATCTTTTCTAACCCACTCATCAAAAATAGTACAAAGGAAATTCCCCCATTGATCGGCCGTTATAGA
>DAIPMC010000032.1:0-22902 GCA_036768895.1 Prevotella sp.
AATTATAAATGCTTGATTTTCAAGATAATAGTCCATTGTGACCAAATTGCACCATTTCGGTATACCAAATTGCACCATTTTGATATACCATAATGCACCATAATGGTTTTTGAAAGAACTAGCCGTTTAAAATGGTTCTTTAGACCAATTTCCAGTAATGATACAGGGGGGCGCTTCCTGTATTACATTCCTGTGCCGGTTCCTGTACCAGTATCTGTACCTGCTCCCACCTGCTGTCCGACAGACTTCTGCTCGCCAAACTCATTGTTGACACGATTCTTGTACTGTTGGAAATGTTTTTTCGTATTACCAAAGTTCCAGGTGACGGTCAAGTTGATATCCTGTATAGGAACAGTGATTTTCATCTTTTGCTCGTAAGCATTGGAGTGTGTATACTGGGTAATCTTGAATTTGCCGGTGAACGGTACATTATAGCGCAGACTGATATTCAACTTGTCGTCCAGAAGTTTCTTGGTGAAAGCTGTCGTAAAGAAGGTGATTCCGCCATTGTAGCCTTGCAGGTTATACTGTCGGCTCTGTCCGAATGTTCCCACACTCCATTGCAGATTCCAGGGTAAGGTCTGCTCCAGTCCTAAATAGCCGTTAAACTGCCAGCCATTATTCTTCTGGTTAAGTTTCTTTGAACGGATATCTCCATAATCCATACCGCCACTGAACATCAATGTGGTATTTCGTTTCGGTACCCAACGCATGAATGTGCTGATATTTGTCCAACGGTTACGGATGTCGTTACTGTAGGTTGTATTCAGCAAATTCTTACTGTCAAGGAAGGTGTATTCTCCGATCTGATTATTACAGAAATTCTCACTTGCTGTCAAGTTGAAAAGGAACTTCGGTGTATATAGGTTGGCCACGAATCCGATGTTATGTGATTTCTCAACTTTCAGATTCGGATTACCGTATGTAAGGGCAGTAGGATTGGATTTGTCAATGTATGGATTCAGATATGTGATACCCGGGCGCAGAATGTGCATGGCATAATTGAGTCCGAAATTAACAGCAGGATTCAGATTATAGGTAAAACTAGCCGATGGAACCAGATTACCATAATTTTTCTTGTAATCTGAACCCTTACCGAGTTCGTAACTGATGCTTTCCCATGTATGTTCGTAACGTAAACCGTCGCGGGTACTGAACTTGCCGAAAGTGCCATTGTATTCAGCGTATGCAGCACCTATGGACTGTTTGTCCTGGTAAATCAGACTGTTACTTGCATTATAGGTCTCAACCCCGTTCAGGATGTCATAGAATTTCGAGTTTGAACGGTTGAGATGATGAATATATTTTGTGCCCAGGCTCAGTGTCTGCCCTTTTGCTAAAGGAGTCACATAATCCAGTTGGACAGTATGCTCTGTGCTGTGGGGGTGGTCATCGGTGAAGCGGTCACTGATATTGAAGAATGGAATATCAGAATAATTCTTGTCATAATAGCTATAGTTTCTCTGTCGATGAGGCTCAGTAGAGAATTGATAGGTGAGGGCAATACTGCTTGTCCGGTCTTTGTTGAGGAAACGGGAATAGTCTGCACTGGCATTCAGAGAGAAATTGTCCATATTCAGAATATTCTGATTGCTATAAGAAAATCCTTTGCCATAAGCTCCTCCTGAGAAAGTAGTGGTGGGATGTCCTTCATTATGAATACGGTATTTCATCAGATTTAAAGAAGCATGCATACTGCTCATAGAATCAAGTTGCAGCCCCATTCCGATATTTCCCATCGTGATAGGTGTATTATTCTTACCTTTCTGGTAGTAATGCATGTCAGAGCCATCTGACTGTGTCCGGTCAAACTGAACCTCAGTTCCATTCTGTTTACCATACTTGTATATACCCATGGCATTATAACTGAATTTGCCTTGCTGCCCACTGATAGATGCTGATCCACGATAACCTCGTGTACCTGCCATGGCACTCACGCTTCCGTTATATCCATTTATATTTGCAGCTGAACTGCCCCCATTGTGGTTGATATTGATGTTCAGAATACAGGAAGTCCCTTCTGCATCATACTTGGCACCAGGATTGGTGATTACCTCAATGTTCTTGACCATAGAGGCTGGCATAGCCTTGAATATCTGGGAAGCATTGGAGTTGAACATCGGATTCGGTTTACCGTCTACATAGATCTTATAGCTCGAACCACCATTGACAGAGATGTTGTCTTGTCCATCGACGGTCACCATCGGGACCTTTCTGAGCATATCAAGAACTGTCTGGGATTTCGAGTCTACGTCTTCCTGGACGTTATAAGTCATTTTATCAGTCTCCATCTTTACAAGAGGCTTCTGTGCGACCACTTCAACTCCCTTCAATACCTTTGAATCATCAGCTGTGAAAACTGTCCCCAAATTGATATTGGACTCACCATTCAGGGTAAACTCACGGCGGATTTCCTTCTTTCCCATAGAATTGAAGGTGATGACATACTTGCCTTTACCGGATATGGCTTGTCTGATTTCACCATTAACACCCGTCACCGACATGGCTACCGGCTTACCAAGTTGATTTTCCTTATAAACTCGGACAGTAGCATGGGGTTCAGTTGTATTGTGAATAGAATCCTTGAGTACGCCTGTTACTATGGTTTTCTGTGCCATCATAGTAATGGAGAACAGGATGGCAAGAAAAAGTAAATTAATTCGTTTCATCTCTTATTATTAAATTTTGTATCTGCAAAAATACATAATTTTTTTGGATCTTTGATAAATAGGGATTAAAAAATCAGTATATCATTATACCTTACTTATTATCAAGAAGAAAGGTTTCTATAGATTAATAAAAATATACAAAAAGGGGTCATATTTTGTGAGTTTCATAATATTTAACCTTGAAAAAATAAAAAAATAAATTTATATCAAAAATAATCAGTATATTTGGCACCCTAATTGACTAAAAACAACAAACTAGCAATAACAGATTAATACTAAAATTTTCCATGACACAAATAAAAGAAACTGTAGATATTCCTTCATTTTTGCAGAAAAAAACGGGGGTTGATGTTTATCAGTGCTATCAGTGTGGAAAGTGCACTGCAGGATGTGTGCTTGCTGAGGATATGGATTATCCTCCATCTTATATCCTTCGTTTTCTGCAAACCGGACTGGAGACAGATTACAAAAAGGTCCTTTCTTCTAATACGATTTGGATGTGTTTAAACTGTGAAAACTGTATTGGCCGTTGTCCGAAAGAAGTTGATATTCCGGTTTTGATGGATTTCTTGAGACAAGAATCAAGAAAGAAAGGGCTTGTTTCTCCTAAAGCACGTCAGATCATTGCTTTTCATCAATCTTTTCTTGATAGTGTAAAGCATACGGGCCGGTTGTATGAAGCGGGACTTGTGGCAGATTATAAATTGAGGACAAAACGTCATTTGTGGCAAGATATGAAGCTCGTGCCAAAAATGCTTAAGCGAGGAAAGTTGAGTTTTCTTCCGGAAGTCGTAAAAGACAGGAAGAAAATTTCTGATATTTTCAATCATACTATTGACAAAAAACTCAAATAAATCGGATATGGAAATTGGATTTTATCCGGGGTGTTCTTTAAAAGGGACATCACGCGAATACAATGAGTCTGTGTTGGCTTTGGCAAAGGCTTTTGGCATTGAAATCAAGGAGATTGAAGATTGGAACTGTTGTGGTGCTACAGCTGCCCATTCTATGGATAGGAAATTGTCACTTGCTCTCCCCGCACGTGTTCTTGCTCTCGCAGAGAAACAAGGATTTCATGAAATTGTAGTACCTTGTGCTTCCTGTTATAATCGCTTGGCTGTAACGCAGTATAAATTGTCTGAAGATGCCGGATTGAAAAAGGATATTACAGACTCTATAAAAATGCCTTGTAGTGGAAAGGTCAAAATCTTAAATGTGATACAATTCCTTGACTCTTATATTAAAGATAAGATTCAGAAAAGAACGGTTCATCCTTTTAAGTATGATGTGGCTTGCTATTATGGTTGCCTTTTGGTCCGCCCCCATCAGATTCTCCAGTTTGACAGGACAGAAGATCCGCAAAGTATGGATGAACTGATGAGGATGGTTGGAGCTAATGCCATCGAATGGGGATATAAGACAGAATGTTGTGGTGCTGGATTATCTGTTTCACGTACAGATCTGGTAGCCAAACTGTCCGGGAACATCGTGAAGGACGCCGAAGACCGGGGGGCGAAGGCTATTATTGTAGCATGTCCTATGTGTCATTCTAATCTGGATATGCGCCGCCCCCAAATTGATGAATACCTGAGAGAGAAAACTACAATTCCTGTGTTATATATTACTCAGGCCATCGGATTGGCTATCGGGCTGTCACCTGAAGAACTGGGACTAAAACGTCATTTTGTAGAAACGTCTTCTATTTATTAAATCTGAAAGTTATGTCAAGAATTGGAGTTTTTATCTGTCATTGTGGTGAAAATATTGGTGCCACGGTGGATTGTTCTCGGGTTGCAGAAGAAGCCCGAAAGATAGAGGGCGTGGAATTTGCTACAGACTATAAATATATGTGTTCGGAACCTGGGCAGAATTTGATTAAAAATGCTATTCGTGAACATCGTCTGGATGGAGTAGTAGTGGGATCTTGCTCGCCAAGAATGCATGAGCTTACATTCCGGCGTGCGTGCAGTGAAGCCGGACTGAATCCTTATATGTGTGAGATTGCTAACTTAAGGGAGCATTGTTCCTGGGTTCACGAGAAGAATGAGGCTACCACAAGAAAGGCTATAGAATTAGTAACCGGACTGGTGGAAAAGGTGAAGAGAAATAGTCCGCTTACTCCTATAAAAGTTCCTGTTATCAAAAAAGCACTGGTTATAGGTGGTGGAATAGCAGGCATTCAGGCTGCCCTCGACATCGCCAACTGCGGACAAAAAGTAATCCTCGTGGAAAAAAGCCCATCAATCGGTGGACACATGTCGCAGTTGTCGGAAACTTTCCCTACGCTGGACTGTTCTCAATGTATTCTTACACCACGTATGGTTGAGGTCGCACAAAATCCGAATATCACACTTTATACTTATGCTGAACTGGAAAAACTTGAGGGGTCAATTGGCAACTTCAAGGCTGTCATCAGACTGAAGGCCAAGAGCGTAAACTATGATAAGTGTACTGGATGCGGATTGTGTACTACCAAATGCCCCAGTAAGAAAATACCGAGTGAATTCAACGAAAAACTAGGTAATCGTACAGCTATCTATATCCCTTTTCCTCAAGCTGTTCCCAATAAACCTGTGATAGACCGGGAACATTGCCTGTATTATCAGAAAGGGGTTTGTAAAAACTGTTCGCGAGTATGTCCTACAGGAGCCATTGAATATGACAAGCCTGACGAATTCATTACGGAGGATGTTGGTGCCATCGTGGTAACAACAGGATTTGATGTATTAAAGACTGATTTCTTTCCTGAGTATGGCTATGGAAAATATAAAGACGTCATTAACGGACTTCAGTTCGAGCGTCTCGCCTCTGCATCAGGTCCTACTCTAGGAGAAATACGCCGTCCTTCTGATGGAAAAGTTCCTGAGAATATTGTTTTTATAGCTTGTTGTGGTTCTCGTGATCCTGCTAAAGGAATACCTTACTGCTCTAAGATCTGCTGTATGTATACGGCTAAACATGCCATGCTTTATAAACATAAAGTACCTGGTGGCACAGCTTCTGTATTCTATATGGATATCCGGGCAGCAGGTAAAAACTATGAGGAGTTCGTTCGCCGTGCCATAGAGGAAGACCATGTCAACTATATACGTGGCCGTGTGGCTCGCATCTATGAAAAGAATGGAAAACTCATTGTGAAGGGAACGGATACCCTTTTGTCAGCACGTCCTGTAGAAATAGAAGCAGATATGGTCGTGTTGGCTACAGCTGGAGTCGCTGGTAAGGGCGCAGAAGAACTTGCACAGAAAATGCATATTTCTTATGACCCTTATCATTTCTTTTCAGAAGCTCATCCTAAGTTGCGCCCGGTGGAAACAAATACTGCTGGGATATTTCTCGCTGGCGCATGTCAGGCTCCGAAAGATATACCCGAAACGGTGGCAACGGCATCGGGTGCCGCAGCAAAGGTTGTAGCCCTTTTGTCTCAGAAAGAATTAGTTCGTGAACCTGTTATAGCGGTAGTCAATCGCTGTGCTCCACCTATATTCAGTACCTGTGTGGGATGCTTTCTATGTCAGTCAGCATGTCCTTATCAGGCTATTGAAAAAGAAGAAATCAAGGATCGCAGGACAGGAAAAGTGATTAAGACTGTGGCAAAGATTAATCCTGGATTGTGTCAGGGATGCGGAACTTGTGTGTCTTTCTGCCGGTCCAAATCTATTGATCTGCAGGGATATACTAATGAAGAAATGTATTCAGAGGTAATGGCTCTGTTGAATCATTAATATGAGGACATTCTCTTTTATCATTTTTATGAATCATGAAAGATATGGAAAATAAAGATAATAACTTTGAACCCCGCATTGTAGCTTTTGTCTGTAATTGGTGTACCTATGCCGGTGCTGACCTTGCTGGGACCAGTCGTATCAAGTATGCTCCGAATGTGAGAATCGTACGCTTCCCTTGTACGGGCAGAATAGATTTTATGTTTCTGCTTAAGGCCTTTGGCAGTGGCGCTGATGGCATTATCGTCTCAGGATGTCATCCGAATGACTGCCATTATACTAGTGGAAACTTTCATGCACGTCGTCGCTGGATAGTTTTCAGGAATCTTCTTGATTTCCTGGGTATTGATGTTAACAGAATTACGTTTTCCTGGGTATCTGCAGCAGAAGGAGCCAAATGGGCAGACATCGTAAATGAAACTGTGGACAAAATCAGAAAGTTGGGACCTTATACAGAATACCGTAGGGCAAAAGATTATACAGAGGAGGCTAAACAATATGAGTAACTTGGAAGAAACTGCTCGTTCTCTTTTTAAAGAAGAGAAAGTAAATTTGATTATCGGATTCGAGGAAGGTTCAAGGCATCCACGTCCCTTCTTCTGCACATCGACAGATGATATTCCCAAACTGATACTTGACAAACGTTGTCATAACAATACGGCTGTATACCTGACTAAAAAAGATTTACTAGGCACAGGTCTTGTGGGAATAGTTGCAACGTTAAGGGTCTTAAAAAGTGCCCTCCAATTAAGTTTGGAAAATCAGATCAATGAAGGTCAATTCATCTTTATAGCCGGTGAAGATGCATCTGATGTACAGGTGTTAAAAGATAAAGCTTCCATTCAGAGCTATGTAGATGCTCATCCCGAAATACCTGACTCAAAAGTAGAAGAGAGGCTCCATCATATTGAATCAATGTCTCGTGAAGACCGTTGGGCATTCTGGAAGAACGAACTTTCTAAATGTATTCGCTGTTATGCCTGTCGGGCTGCTTGCCCGTTATGCTATTGCGAACGCTGTGTAGCAGAGGTAAACTGCCCGCAATGGATAGATCCTTGGGCTGCTCCTTTGAGTAATATGGAATGGCAGGTTAATCGTGCTATGCACATGGCAGGACGATGTACGGGTTGTGGTGCCTGTTATGAGGCGTGTCCGTTGGATCTGCCGATTAATCTGTTGACTAAAGAACTGTCCTCGGAAATCTCAGAAGATTTTGGGAAGGGTATATCCGGTAATGTTTTATCCTCTTTCAACCCTGCTGACAAGGAAAATTTTTTCAAGTAAATAGATATGAAAAGATATATTATCGAAAAATCAAAAGTCAATGAGTGGCTCAAACAGATCATCAAGTCTACCGAACGGGTTCTTGCTCCTGTAAAGGATGGTGAGAAAGTTTACTTCCGTCCAATCACTTCGCCACAAGAAACTGACTATGATTCTGTGACTACTACTGAATCTGCAAAGGAAACTGTGTTCCCTCGTACGGAAACTCTTTTTCGATTTAAAACTGAAGGTAAGGATACTACACTCTCCGAAGTTTCTGCTGAAAGTTATCCGCAAACCGTATTATGGCGTGCACGTCCTTGTGATGCTGTCGGGTTCCTGCCACTTGATGCGATCTTTAACTGGGACTATAAAGATAATATCTATAATCTCCGGCGTGCAAAACTTACAATTGTATCATTCTCTTGTAACACGTCTGATTCATGTTGTTTCTGCACATCGGTCGGCGGTGGACCAGGGAATACAGAGGGGACTGATATATTGGTTACGTTGCTTAATGATGAGAGGGCTTTAGCTGAGGTCGTGACAGAAAAAGGTGAGAAATTGATATCACTTTGTCCAACCTTATTCAAGGCCGTTGAAAGTGATAAGGGCAAATCTTCTGCTTTAGCGAAGATTCCTTCCAGATTTACCAGTGAGCAGGTACAGGAACATCTTAAGAATGCTTTTGATAGTAGTATATGGAAACAACAGTCTGCCCGTTGTATCGGATGCGGAGCTTGTGCCTTTGTCTGTCCGACTTGTGCTTGTTTTGACATACAAGATGACAAGTGTGGGAGAGACGGAAAAAGAATACGCTGTTGGGATTCGTGCGGATTCTCCCTTTTTACCAAGCATACATCAGGTTATAATCCCAGGCCAGAACAAAGTATGCGTTGGAGACAACGGCTTTTGCATAAGTTCTCCTATATGCCGGACCGTATAAAAGTCTTGGGATGTACGGGTTGTGGTCGTTGTTCCAGAGCTTGTCCTGTTGACATGAACATTGCCGAACATTTATATTCAATAGCTAATTACAATCATGAAAAATAATATATACTTGCCTTATGTCATGACTATAGACCGGATTATTGAAGAAGCTCCGGGGGTTAGGACTTTTCGTTTGAAATTCAAAGATAAGGAAGAAGAGAATGCCTTTTCCTTTAGAGCAGGACAATTTGCTGAATATTCTGCTTTTGGAGAAGGAGAATGTACCTTTTGTATAGCCTCATCTCCTACACGAAAGGAATATATTGAATGTACTTTCCGTAAGGCAGGGCGTGTTACCTCAGGACTGGAACGCCTGGAAGAAGGAGCGACTATGGGATTTCGTGGACCTTTCGGCAATTTTTTCCCTATTGAGGAATGGAAAGGCAAGAGCTTGCTGTTTGTAGCGGGGGGAATCGCTTTGCCACCGATGCGATGTGTCATCTGGAATATTTTGGACCGTAGAGATGAATTTGGAGATATTACGATCGTTTATGGAGCAAAGTCGGAAAATGATCTGGTCTATAAACAGGAATTGAAGGAATGGGGAGAACGATCTGATGTTCGTCTTGTTACTACTGTGGATCCAGGGGGAGAAACTCCTTCGTGGAAAGGTGAAGTGGGCTTTGTCCCTTCTATACTTGAGAAGACGGCTCCTTCAAGTGCTAATTCCATCGCGGTAGTCTGTGGACCACCTGTAATGATTAAATTCTCGTTCCCTGTATTGGAGAAACTGGGATTTGCTGATGATTGCATATACACCACCCTGGAGAATCGTATGAAATGTGGTGTTGGCAAATGTGGCCGTTGTAATATCGGAAAATATTATGTGTGCAAAGATGGTCCTGTATTTACAAAAAAACAGTTGAATGATCTGCCTTCTGAATATTAGAAGACAGAGAATTTGAAAGTTATCAATAGAATCTATTGGATAATTAGAAAAGTTTCTTTTTATCTGGATAAAGAAAAAGGCGGACTTAAAATGAGTCCGCCTTTTTGATATTTCTGAGTATTCTTTCCAGAAGAATTTTGTGTAATCTTAGCATACCTTGTGAGCACCATCGCTGATCACGACAGGGATAACTTCCGGTTCATGCCCGTACTTTTGATTGAATTTCTTCTTGGCATCGGCAATAAACTTGTCGTAGATTTCATCCTTGACCAGATTGATGGTACAGCCACCGAATCCGCCGCCCATGATACGACTGCCTGTGACACCGTCTTGCTTTGCAATGTCATTGAGGAAATCGAGTTCTTCACAAGATACTTCATATTCTTTGCTCAAACCAGCGTGAGTTTCGAACATCTTTTGTCCTACTGTTTCGTAATCTCCCTTATTAAGAGCTTCACTGACAGCCAGTACACGGTCTTTCTCTCCCAGAACAAAATGAGCGCGTTTGTAATCTTCTTCTCCGACTTCCTGGCGTACTTCATCGAGTTCGTCCCAGGTACAGTCGCGGAGTGTTTCAATCTTCTGATCCGTATGCTTTGCGGCAATGTGTTTGACTACATTCTCACAACTGTTTCGGCGATCATTATAAGGAGAGCCTTTCAGTTCATGCTTGACTTTTGAGTTCAAGAGAACCAATTTGTAACCTTTAGGGTCGAAAGGCAGATAAGTAAATTCTCTGCTACGGCAGTCAAGACGCATCAGTTGTCCATTCTTTCCGAAGACGGAAGCAAACTGGTCCATGATACCACAGTTGACGCCGATGTATTTATGTTCGGTAGCCTGACCAGCAAGGGCCATATCCCACTTGGAAACCTTGTTGTCTCCGAAAAGATCATTCAGTGCACAGGCAAAACAACTTTCCAGTGCAGCAGAGGAAGACATGCCTGCTCCCAGAGGAACATCACCATAGAAAGCAGCATTGAAGCCTTTTACCGGAACACCCAGAGCCTTCATCTCACGAATGATGCCATAGATATACCTTGCCCACGTAGCGTGTGGTCCTTTAGGATCATCAATATTAAATTCTACACGGTCTTTTAAATCTATGGAATAGAGAATAACGGTTTGTAGGCCATTGGGGCGAACTTCAGCCATAATCCCCTTATCTACTGCACCGGGCATGACAAATCCTCCGTTATAATCAGTATGTTCACCGATGAGGTTGATACGCCCCGGGGCCATATAGACATTTCCAACCTTATTGTCAAAATGCTTGAGGAAGCGAGTTCTTACTTTTTCTATATCCATAATAATTGTGTTAATGATGATAAGATGTTTATAATCTATAAACAGAAAGGCGTAGACTTTTGAATCTACGCCTTAGGATTTATACCTTAATCTACAGGGATGCCTTTATTCACATTCTTGGAACCGATAAGTGCATAGAAGCAGAGGTAGGCAAGTGCTATGAACGGAACAACATAGGAAATCATGTAGTTGACATGATCAGCAATGAAGTTCTGAATCAGAGGCAGAACGCCGCCGCCGACAACCATCATCATGAATATTCCGGATGCTTTTGCAGTGTATTTGCCCAATCCTTCTGTGGACAGATTGAATACGCTTGGCCACATAACAGAGGTACAAAGACCACAAAGGACCAGGAACAGAGCACAGATAGGTACTGTAACCATCTGGAATGATGAACCGGTGAATACAGGCATGCTTACTGTTGAGGATTTACCCAGAACTATTGCCAGACAGATGAAAATCATTCCCAAAATGGTTGTGATAGACAGAAGTTGCCGGCTGGATACCTTGTTGGCTATGAAACTTGCCAGGAATCGGCCTACCAGCATCAAGAACCAGTATGTACCGGCTATGAAACCACCGATGGCAGCAGCATTAAGAAGTCCGTATCCTCCACCCTTCATAGAGGTGTCACTGATGTAGAAGTTTAATGTACCGGGAATGCCGACTTCAACTCCTACGTAAACGAAGATTCCCAGAACACCTAAGTCAAAGTGACGGAAACTCCAGGGGCTGTGTTCAAAAACAGTATTGGCATTTGTCTTACCCATTTCCGGATCCTGAATAGGGATGAATACCAGAATGATGAAAGCAGCCAGGAATACGGTCATGGCAATATACATGACCATATTGACATCAACCATTTTCGTGTTAGCCGTGACAGTCCCGATAAGTGAGCCTACCAGCATAGGGGTTAATGTTCCGGACAAAGAGTTCAGTGTTCCGCCAATCATGTTCAACTGGTTGCCGCGGTTACCGCCACCACCCAGCAGGTTCAGCATAGGGTTGACCACCGTATTCAGCATGCAGACACTGAAACCTGAGATGAAAGCACCTAACAGGTAAACTCCGAAGCCGGAAATTCCCGGATTGAATTCTCCGCTGAGAAATTGGACGAGTACTCCTAAGAAACCAAGAGCAATACCTACGAGAGCGGTTTTCTTGTAACCGATTTTAGTAAGCATAGCGCCGGCAGGAATACCCATAAACAGATAAGCAAGGAAGTTCATTGCGTTTCCGAGCATACCAATCATGTTGCTACCTTCAAATACATTTTTCCAAATGACTCCGATAGGTGCAGCCAGATTCGTTACAAACGAAATCATGGCATAAAGAAACATCATCGTGATAATAGCGATGATGCTGCCTTGTTGTTTATTAGTATTTTCCATTTATAATTTTGTTGATAATCTTTCTTTTATGAATATGAAAGTTGATTTTCCTTGATTATTTTTCAATACCGAACTTATAGATAGTCTTCTGTCTATATTCCTCATCTGGATTCAGTTCTACAGATGGAAAGTATGGATGATTAGGTGTATCAGGGAAATGTTGGGCTTCAAAACTGATGGCTGAACGACGTGGAAAAGTTGCTCCGTTCTGACCTTTATAGCCATCTGCCCAGTTGTCTGTATAAAACTGCATGCCGGGTTCCGTCGTATAAACTTCCATAGTCCTGCCGCTTACCGGCTCTGTGACTTTGGCTGCGAAACTCAACTCGCCTTCTTCTTTCTTGTTCAGTACATAGCAATGATCATATCCTGCGCCATTCTTGATCTGCTCGTCGTCAGCATTGATGTCTTGCCCGATGGTCTTAGGAGTGCGGAAATCAAATGGAGTGTCTTTTACAAATCTGATCTCTCCTGTAGGGATAGATGTCTTATCAATAGGGATGTAATAATCTGCATTGATCTGACAGATGATGTTGTCAACGGTTGGTGTCGGATTTGCGATACCTGCAAGTGAATAAAAACCGTGATGGGTAAGATTGATAATCGTTTTTTTGTTTGTTTTAGCTAAGTATTTAATGATTAGTTCATTGTCGTCGGTGAAGGTATAAGCTACCCAAATGTCTACTTCACCTCGAAAGCCCTCTTCGCCATAGGAACTGTTATATTTCAATACTGCTGCCTGTTGATTGATTCGCTGTACGTCCCATACCCTTGCGTGAAAACCAGTCGGACCGCCATGTAAAGAGTTTGGACTATTATTGATAGCTAACTGGTATTCTTTGCCATGCAGGGTAAACTTACCTTTGCATATACGGTTACCATAACGGCCGATGAGGGTACTTAAAAAAGGTTCCGGAGAGTGGATTACATCTTCTATATTGTCATGGCCTTGAATGACATTCCCTAGTTTGCCATTCTTATCTGGTACCATGATTGCCACCAGAGCACCTCCGTAATTCGTGAAAGCAACCTCATTACCTTGCTTATTTCGCAAAATAAAGAGGTCAGTATTCTTCCCTTGGACCATGGCCTGGAAATTCTCTTTTTTCAAGCCACAGATATTTTTCGTTTCTGTTGTGCTCATAATATCGTTAAGTTTTTAGTTACAATTGTATATGCAAAGTAACTAAAAAATCGCGTAAATGACAAATTATATTGATGGAAAATCCCGAGAATCAGCGTTAAAAGTCTTTAACAATGTTCACTTGTGGAATTTTTTACTTAAATGCAGTAAGGGCTATTATAGTTTTTAGGTTCTAATCGTGAACGGAAAGCGGCGTATTAATCTTGTCTATCTGCTTCATTGAAAAACCAAGGTGTTGCATGAGATTGAAGCAACGCCTTGGAAAAACTTTTTTATCATCTTGTTTCTTGATGTTATTATGTTCCGATCATGCTTTATCCGATGGAAACTCTTTCAGGAGGTCAGCTACCACATAACTTGAGCCGCCTATGAAGATAAAATCTTCTTTACCGGCTTCTTCCATAGCTTTTCTGTAAGCCTCTGCTACCGTAGGGAAAACTCTGCCTTGAAGTTGGTATTTCTTTGCTGTTTCAACAACTTTTTCTACAGGAAAAGCTCGCTTGCAACTGGGTTGCGTCCAATAGTAGATTCCATCTTTGGGAAGCATTCCCATAACGGTACTGATATCCTTATCATTGACCATGCCGAAGACGATACGTCGATGCTTGCAGTCCTGTGTTGCAATCTGTTTGCTGAGATATTGCCATCCGCCTACATTGTGGCCGGTATCACAGATAACGAGTGGAGCTTTGTTCAATCTCTCCCAGCGGCCTCTGAGACCTGTCATTTCGCAGACACTGGCAAAGCCTTTTGCCACGCTGTCCGGATTGCGGATGATATTTCTGTTGATGAGTTGGATGGCTGCAGTCAGAATGGTATTTGCGTTTCGATCTTGATAGATTCCACCAAGTTCACTTCTGATTTCTCCGAAGTATCGCGTTTCGTAAATTCTCCCTCCGTCCGGGCTTGCTTTTGAAGATAATACGGCTGGTATGTCTTCTGCATAAACATCTTGAGTTTGCATTTCCTGAGCTTTGGACTCAAAGACGATTCGTGTTTCTGGTACAGTTTCTCCAATAACTACAGGAATACCATTTTTGATGATTCCTGCTTTTTCTCCTGCAATTTCAGTTAAAGTATTACCTAGAAATTGGGTGTGATCGAAACTGATATTGGTAATGACCGAAAGGATAGGGGTAATGATATTCGTGCAGTCCAGACGCCCTCCCAATCCAACTTCTATGACTGCAATATCTACCTTCTGATCGGCAAAATATTTGAAGGCCATTGCTGTCGTGAGTTCGAAAAATGAAGGATGGAGAGGTTCAAAGAAACTTCGGTTCTGTTCTACAAAATCCACGACATATTTCTCACTGACCGGTTTGCCGTTGATCCGGATTCTCTCCCGAAAGTCTACGAGGTGGGGAGAGGTATAAAGACCCACTTTATATCCATCCGCCTGAAGAATGGCAGCTAAGGTATGAGAGCATGACCCTTTTCCATTAGTCCCGGCTATATGAATAGTCAAAAACCGGGTATGGGGATGATTGAGGTGCAGATCTAAAGCTAAAGAATTATCCAATCCGGCTTTGTAAGCCGGTGCGCCCACTTTTTCAAAAACAGGGGTGCTGTTGAAAAGATACTGTACGGTTTCCTTATAGTTCATAGCACAAATAAGAACAGATTATCTGCTGTCCATGTAATAAAAAGCGTGACTATCCTGTCTGGAAGCCACGTCTTTTCTTGATTTTATTAACTGAATAAATTTTTGATATGTTCGAAAACGGATTTTTTATCCACGTTGGAAGATTTGAAGTTGTCACTATTCCTGAATACTTCCACGGCCTCTTTTTCTTCTTTGGCAAGAGTCTTAGGGATATAGACACTCGTGTTGACAATAATGTCCCCCAGACCATGACCATAACCTTGGACTGCCGGCAGTCCTTTGCCGCGCAGCCGTACCTGTTTTCCGGGTTGTGTGCCGGGATCAATCTTTAGCGATATCTTGGCACCGTTGATAGTCGGGATGTCTACATTGCCTCCCAATATAGCTGTAGGAAGATCCAAAAGCAGATTGTAGTAAAGATCCTGGCCGTTACGGACAAAAGTGTTGTCCTGTTCTTCTTTGATGATGACCTGAATGTTACCATTGATGCCGTTATGGCGTCCTGCGTTTCCTTTACCGGGGACGTTGACCACCATTCCGTCGGCTACACCGGCAGGAATATTGATTTCCACAACTTCTTCACCGCTGACGACACCTTCACCATTGCATTTCTTACATTTGTTCCTGATGACTGTTCCTTCTCCATGGCATGTAGGACAGGTAGTCTGTGTCTGCATCAGTCCGAAGATAGAGTGCACGGTTTTTATGGCATAGCCGGTTCCATGACAGGTGGGGCAGGTCTCCGGCTTTGAACCTCCTTCACTGCCTGAGCCATGGCAACTTGGGCAAGTTACGTATTTTCTCACTTTGAACTTCTTCGTAACGCCTGCAGCAATTTCCTGAAGTGTGAGGTGAACCGTCAGACGGAGGTCAGAACCCCTGAACTGCGGTTGCTGTCTGCTTCCTCCACCGCCAAAGCCACTAGCTCCGAAACCTCCGAAACCATGACCTCCGAAGATATCACCGAACATGGAGAAGATATCATCCATGTTCATACCTCCACTGAAGCCACCGAAGTCACCTTGCGGGCCATTGAACCCGAACTGGTCATACTGATGACGCTTATTCTCGTCGTGCAGGACACTATATGCTTCGGCCGCTTCCTTGAATTTCTCTTCAGCCTCCTTGTTTCCCGGATTGCGATCCGGGTGATATTTTATAGCTAGTTTTCTATATGCTTGTTTGATTTCATCCTCCGAAGCATTCTTGTCGACACCGAGTACTTCGTAGTAATCTCTTTTTTCTGCCATGATGTAGTCAAATTATTTTGCAATTGCATTGAAGCCTTTATATGAAAGGCTGGAGTGTAAGTCAGTGTTATCCGCCTTTACTGGCCTACAGCCACTTTAGCATGTCGGATCACTTTCTCATTCAGAGTGTAACCCGCCTGTACACAATCTATTACTTTTCCCTTTTTCTTGTCGCCCATTCCCGGAACCATAGCTACAGCTTCCATATAAGCCGTATCAAAGTCTTTATCTTTTGTATCGATCTTCTTTACCCCCAGACCTGATAATGCCTTCTGAAATTTTTTGAAGATCAGGTTCATTCCATCTTTAATGGCTTTGGGCTCCTCACTTGTATTAGCCAGGGCACGCTCGAAATCATCCATGACAGGAAGGATAGCTGTTATGGTCTTTTCACCACCATTCAGAATCAGGTCGGCTTTCTCTCTGAGAGTACGCTTCCGATAGTTATCGAATTCAGCCACTGAACGAAGATACTTATCCTTCAATTGTGCAATCTGTTCCTGGGCTTCTTTCAAAGGGTCTTTCTTTTCTTCTTTTTTAGATTCCTTCTCTTTGGTCTGAGAGTCTTCTGACTTTTCGTCAGTTGCTTCTGACTTTTCGTCTTTCAGGGAATCTTCCTGTTCCTTTTTGTCAGTTTCTGCCTTTTGTGTCTCGTCTTTCTCAGAGTCACTATCTTGAAGATTTATCTTCTTCTCTTCTTTTTCCTTTTCTGCCATAGTCTTTTTTTGTTAAAATGAGCTTTTTGAGGGGGAGAATGTCAACTCTTTTTTGCTTTCTCTTTCAATTGTCAAGCAAAATCTATGCCAAATCAAGAATACATTTTCCCTTTTAAGGCTTTGATAGAATCGTCATGTATATACTCATTGTAAGGCATTTGCTTGTCAATAGTACCTTTAGGAGTAAGCTCGATGATTCGGTTAGATATGGTTTCAATGAACTCATGGTCGTGACTTGAGAAAAGGATATTTCCCTTGAAGGTGACCAGATTATTGTTAAATGCCTGAATGCTTTCCAGATCGAGGTGATTGGTAGGTGTATCCAATATAAGGCAGTTGGCCTGCTGGAGTTGCATCCTTGCAATCATGCAACGCATCTTTTCTCCTCCGGAGAGGACATTGACATGCTTTAGAATTTCTTCACCGGAAAAAAGCATTCTTCCTAAGTAAGCTTTCATCTGTACCTCATTTCCCGGCCCATATTGACTTAACCATTCTACGAGGTTTTTATCGCTTTTGAAGAATTCTGTGTTGTCCAACGGTAGATATGCTGTTGTTATGGTTACTCCCCACTTGAATGTACCAGCATCCGGTTTCCGGTTCCCGTTGATAATTTCAAAGAACGTGGTCATCGCTCTGGGATTATGCGACAGGAATACAACTTTCTGTCCTTTCTCAATAGTGAAATTAATATTATCGAAAAGTACAGTTCCGTCTTCATCAACAGACTTCAAGCCTTCTACTTCAAGAATCTGAGTTCCGGGTTCACGAGTCATCTCAAAGATGATTCCTGGATACTTACGACTTGAAGGCCGGATTTCTTCAACATTGATTTTTGCCAGCATCTTTTTCCGTGAAGTTGTCTGTTTGCTTTTTGCAGCATTAGCAGAGAACCGGCGGATAAACTCTTCCAACTGTTTCTTCTTTTCTTCGGCTTTCATCTTCTGGTTCTGAGCCTGCCTTAAAGCCAGTTGTGAACTTTCATACCAGAAAGAGTAGTTGCCGGCGAACATGGTAACCTTACCAAAGTCGATATCCACTGTCTGTGTTGAGACAGCGTCCAGAAAGTGACGGTCATGGCTTACGACCAAAACCGTTTGTTCTATTTCGCCGAGATAATCTTCGAGCCATTCTACAGTATTCAGATCCAAATCATTGGTGGGCTCATCAAGCAGTAAGTTTTCAGGTTTACCGAAAAGCGCTTTAGCCAGCATGACCCGTACTTTCTGGTTGTTGGAAAGTTCTTTCATGTTTTCATTGTGAAATTTCTCCGGTATACCGAGATCCTGCAATAATTGAGCTGCATCTGATTCAGCAGACCAACCGTTCATTTCTGCAAATTTTTCTTCAAGTTCACCTGCACGGTTACCTTCAGCGTCTGTCATTTCTGATTTTGCATAAAGGACTTCACGTTCTTTCATATTCTTCCACAGCGGTTGATGTCCCATCAACACGGTGTCGAGAACCCGATATTCATCATATTTGTAGTGGTCCTGTTCCAGAATAGAGAGCCGTTCATCAGGCCCCATCTCAATAGTTCCCTTATTGGGCTCAAGGTCTCCGCTGATAGCACGGAGAAGTGTTGATTTACCGGCACCGTTTGCACCGATAATACCATAGATGTTGCCATGAGTAAATTTAAGGTTAACGTCCTTGTAGAGCACTCTCTTTCCAAACTGGATAGCAAGATTTGTTACTATAATCATTTTTTCTAATACCTTATTGTATAATAATTTTGTACAAAGGTATAAAAAAGAATCGAGAAGTCCGTATGTTTAGGATTTCTTTTGTACTTTTGTAGAAAATATGCGGCATCTGGCGATTTCTGATAATTAAAGGAGAATACAAAATGGAAAAATTTCAATGTCACCGTATCTGAGGATTCGGGAGAGAATTATGTATGGTCAGTGTGTCCGGTTAATAAATAAAGCATAATGAAACTTTTAATTTTAGATTTTGATGGAACAATAGGAGATACTAACCAGTTGATTACCAGTACGATGCAGAAGACTTTAAGGGAACTGCAATTACCTGTATGTTCGTCAGAGGAATGTTCCCGTACCATTGGCTTGCCTTTGGAACAAGGTTTTAAGGAGGTTTTGCATTCTTCTGATCCATCTGTGATAACCCGTTGTGCAACAGTTTATCGTCGTATCTTCTCTGCAAATAATCAGCCGGGGGCTGTTCCGGTATTTCCGCATGTTCTGGAGAGTATTCACTTGTTCTACGATAAGGGTATCGTCATTACGTTAGCCAGTAGTCGTGGACATGCTTCTCTTCAGGCGTTTGTCAATGAGATGCATCTGGAATCCTATATCTCTTATATTCTCGGTGCGGAAGATGTGAAAAGGGCTAAACCTGATCCATATCCTGTGCAGAAGATACTCCGTACTTTTTCTGTTGATCCTAAGGATGCTTTGGTTGTGGGGGATACAAAATTTGATATCCTTATGGGGAAGCGCGCGGGAACAAAGACCTGCGGAGTGACTTATGGTAATGGATATAAAGATGAACTGGAACTGGCCGGAGCGGATATGATAGTAGATGATTTCGGGCAGATTCCTGAACTTTTGAATAAAGAAAAAGGATGATAAACAAAAATTTTCGAGACAAGAATCATTATAAGACTTATCAGGTACGGAAACCTTCTCAATTGCTGGCGTGGCTTTTGGATAATATTACAGGTCAAAGCAAAACAAAAATCAAGGAAACTCTGAAAGGGCGTGGCATTACTGTAGATGGGCAGACGGTGACTCAATTTGACTATCCGCTTCGGCCGGGCATGAGGATAGGAGTGTCTAAATCAAAACGTTCCCGAACTCCGCAGAATCCGTTTGTCAAAATAGTTTATGAAGATCAGTATTTGATTGTAATAGAAAAGAATATCGGAATACTTTCTATAGCTGCCGGACATTCTTCGCTGAATGTAAAGACAGTTCTGGACAAATATTTTCATGATACCAAGCAATATTGTCATGCTCATGTTGTCCATCGTCTGGACAGGGATACGAGCGGATTGATGATCTATGCTAAGGATATTCAGATTGCCATGCAACTGGAGAAAGACTGGCACCATACGGTTTATGATCGCCGATATGTGGCTGTGTTGAGCGGTATAATGGAAAAGAACAGTGGACAGATCACAAGTTGGCTAACCGAAGATGCTGCTTATACGACCGTCTCTTCGGATGTAGATAATGGCGGGAAATATGCAGTGACCCATTATCAGGTTTTGGACAGGGCTGACAACCATTCACTGGTTGAGTTCCGTTTGGAAACAGGGCGGAAAAACCAGATACGAGTCCATGCAGCAGATATGGGACATCCTGTATGTGGTGATCCTAAATATGGCAATGGGGATGATCCTTGCCACCGGCTTTGCCTTCATGCTTATATCCTGTGTTTCTATCATCCTGTCACCGGTGAGCGTATGGAATATGAGACCCCTATACCTTACAGTTTCCGTCGATTGTTCGAAACAGGAGGGAATGCCCAAAGAGAATGAATGTTTTCATGATCTTTGGTCTTTCCATCAGATTCTTCATCTCATAAATCATAAATAATTTTAGTACATTAATTATGCACCAGTTTGTTTATTACATTTTTGTCCTTATTGCTATTATCGTTGCCTTTCTGACCTTAAAGAAGGTAGCCAGTTGTCTGATCAAGTCCATCGTAATGGTGGCTTTGATTGCCCTTTTGGTATTTCTTTATTTTGCTTTTGTCAAATAGTCCGATTGGAAAAAATCACCGGCAACTTTCCATTGGAACAGAGAGTTGCCGGTGATCATCAGTTGTATAGTAATCGTTTAGGATAGATACTATCTTTTCATCAGGAAGTCCTTGAAAATCTGGAAATCTTTTTCCATAGGAATACTTTGTTTCTTCCCTTGAATAAATTTTGCCAGTCTTTCGGGAATATCGGTGTCTTCACCAATGATGGCATCCACCTTCTCTTTGAATTTGGCTGGTGAAGCTGTTTCAAGAAACAGTCCTGTCTCTCCCGGTTTAAGTCCCTCTTTCAAAGCCCGGTAGCCACAACTTCCGTGAGGGTCGAGAAGGTATCCATTCTGCTGATAACAATCTTTGATGGTTTCACGGATCTGGCTGTCCGTATATGAGGCTCCACTGACATCTTGTATGATAGCTTCATGAGAATGTTCGTAGAGGTCTATGATACGGGCAAAATTGCTTGGGTCACCCACATCCATGGCATTAGCTAATGTCTGTTTTGACGGCTTGGGGGTATATTTACCGGTTTTCAGATATTTATAAAAGACGTCATTGGCGTTGTTAGCAGCAATGAAGCGCTTTACAGGCAGTCCCATGCGCTTACTGATTAATCCCGCAGTAATATTCCCGAAATTACCTGAAGGTACACATACGACCAGGTTGGATTTGAGTTTGCCGTCCTGTTTATTCAATTGGATCAGACCTTTCTTCTTGAGTCGTGCGTATCCAAGGAAATAATAAAATGCCTGTGGCAGGAAGCGTGCAACATTGATACTGTTAGCTGAAGTCAGTTGCATGTGTTCATTCAGTTCCTGATCCATGAAAGCTGATTTGACCAAAGCCTGACAGTCATCGAAAGTGCCGTTAATCTCCAAAGCCGTTATGTTTTGTCCGAGGGTCGTAAACTGGCTTTCCTGGATTTTACTGACTTTCCCTTTTGGATACAGAACATAGACATGAACACCTTTGACTCCGAGAAAACCGTTAGCTACTGCTGAGCCCGTATCTCCGGAAGTAGCAACGAGAACATTGATATCTCTATCACCCTCCTGGTGGATAAAATATTCCAGCAGACGCGCCATAAAGCGAGCACCTACATCCTTGAAAGCCAGTGTGGGCCCATGAAAAAGCTCTAGTGAATAGATGTGGTCCTCAACCTTTACGGTAGGAATCTTAAAGGATAGCGTGTCATAGATGATTTTTTCCAGAGACTCTGCATTGACATCTTCCCCGAAGAAAGCGTTTGCTACTGTCAAAACGATTTCGGGTAAGAACATCTTGTCCATGTTCTCGAAGAAGTCATCTACCAGAAGTTTGATTTTCTCAGGCATATAGAGTCCTCCATCCGGAGCCAGCCCTTTAATAATTGCCTCACGAAGTGAGACTGAGGGAGCCTTCTTATTTGTACTGTAATATTTCATGCTTATTCACTTTTAATAGTTTCTTATTCACATTTCCGACTTATCTTCGGTTTTTATTGTTGGAATTCTATTTGTAAGACATAAATATTTCCATGAATTCTTCAAGCCGGAGCAATCCATATTCTCCGCTGACACAACTCACTTCATCGTACTGCTGTACATTGTCGGGTTCAATTCCCGGATACCAGATGAGGAAGGGTACGGCTTCCTTGACGTGTGTGCGTATTTCCACCGGTGTCGGATGATCAGGCAATACCGCAATACATACGGGTTCTGCCCATGTTGAGACTTCCTTGTAGATGGGTTCTACAATACGATGGTCCAGATATTGGATGGCTTTGATCTTCAAATCAATATCTCCGTCATGTCCCGCTTCGTCTGTTGCTTCAAGATGGAGATAGACAAAGTCCTGTTTTTTCAAAGCTTCAATGGCAGCCTTGGCCTTGCCTTCATAGTTGGTGTCAGCTAGTCCTGTAGCTCCCGGAACCTTAATGATATCCAGTCCGGCATAATAGCCGATTCCACGTATGAGGTCTACGGCCGAGATAACGCTTCCGGTTTTTATTTCCGGATAGAGTTGCATGAGTTTTTTCATCTTCGGATGATAGCCGCCGCCCCATGGCCAGATAGAGTTGGCCTGACGTTCCTTCTTTGTTGCGCGTTCCCTGTTGTAAGGATGCTCTGCCAGAAGTTGCTGGCTTTTCAGGATGAGGTCGTTCAACAGGTTGGCTGTTTCACGAGCTGTCATCCTGGTTTTATCTGAACCATCGATAGGTTCATGGATATCTTCCCACC
>DAIPMC010000033.1:0-22625 GCA_036768895.1 Prevotella sp.
GCCGGGAGGATACCGTCTTGACGTTTCTACGGGTCGTTATCATTTTATGGATAATACTAACACCGACTGGTTTAGTGAGGTGTTTAAGACAGGAATTCGTCAGGATCACAATGTGAATTTCAGTGGTGGCGGTGCACATAATACTTATAATATAGCCCTTGACTATTTTGACCAGAAGGGTACGCTGGAAGGTGCCGGCCCTAACTACAAGCGTTATACAGCTCGTGTAAATAACACGATGGAAACGAAATTTATCAAGTTCCGTACCAGCTTCGTCTATTCTCATTCCGACCAGGACAATATGGGACTGTCGAATGCTTCCGAGTATGTTCAGGGTCTTTACGGTGATGTTACCAATGTGCTTCGTGGTACGCTGCTAATGCCGCCGACTATTAAGGCTTATGACCCGTCTACATGGGTACTTGATGACCGTGTAGGTTTAGCTAACGGCTATCATTACGATGCTTACGGTTACGGTGTGTATTATGATAATATACATGGTGATATTTCGGCTTCAAATCCTCTGCTAATTAATAATCTGCTGGTACGCAATGCCTTAGTAGATCGTTTTGTGGGCAGTGGCTCAGCTGACGTAGACTTATTTAAGATGTTGAGTCTGAAGATGAAGAACCAAAGTTTACACTACAATATCAACCTGTCATACAGTAAAACCAATGCCAAGGACTACACTTGGATACCGGCATGGGTCCAGAGCAACCGTGTATACCTTGACAAAAGCAATGAGCGACTGACGGAAGGTTATCGCACCTATTCAGACGCACTAATCGAGAACACGCTGACCTATGACGGTACCATTGGCAAACATCACATCAACTTAGTGGCTGGTCAGACCTACGAGGAGGAAAATACCAACACGCTGACAGGCTGGGGTATTGATTTTCCGGAACCTTATTTTCTGCAGATTCAGAACGCTGCTACTACACACGCTGAATCTTACGAATATAAGCATGCTCTGGCTTCTTACTTTGGCCGTCTGAACTATAACTATGACGAGAAGTATCTCTTCTCCGCTATTGTCCGTCGTGACGGCAGCTCTCGCCTATCAAAAGACATTCGCTGGGGTACTTTCCCTTCTATATCTGTTGGTTGGCGTTTCGACAAGGAGAAGTTCTTCCCAATCAGCCACGACATTGTCAATATGTTCAAGATTCGTGCCAGTTATGGTGTGCTTGGTAACGAAAACATTGGTGAGTACCAGTATCAGGCTACGATGACTCGTAACAACATGACTTATAGCTTCAATAACTCGTCTGTGACAGGTTCTGCTATTTCGACCTTTGTCGACAATAATATCTCATGGGAAAAGAAGAAGACTACCGACATCGGTCTTGACCTGGCCATGTTTAACAACCGCTTAGAATTTACTGCCGAGTGGTATAAGAATCGTTCTGAAGACTTGCTTTACGGGGTTCCTGTTCCTGAACAAGCTGGTGTTTCCAACACGACGGTGACCATGAATGCCGCTTCGATGGATAACAGTGGCTTTGAGTTCTCAGCTCTCTATCGCAACCATGACCATGCAATGAAGTATGAGATCAGTGCCAATTTGAGCACCTTGAAGAATAAAGTGACTTCTTTGGGCTTCGGTACTGATTCTTACATCTCAGGCGCTTATGCCACCTATGTAGGCCATGAGGTTGGTAAGTTCTATGGCTGGGTTTATGAAGGCATCGCTCGTACACAGGCTGACTTGAACAATCATGCTACTCAGCAGGGCGCCAAAATTGGTGACTGTCTCTATAAGGATGTTAGCGGACCAGACGGTAAACCTGATGGGGTCATTGATGAGCACGATCAGGTGGTCTTAGGCAGTGGCATGGCAAAAGTTAATTTCGGGCTGAACGCACATCTGGAGTATAAAAACTTCGATTTAAGCATCGTTACTTATGGTGCATTAAACTACCACGTAGCAGATAATATCTACAACAGTCTGAATTCTTGTTATGGTTGGGGTAACAGGGATGTGGCCATGGTTGATGCTAATAGATACTCGGAGGATGGTTCAACCTATATATCCAATGTTCCACGTACTTATGCGACAAACAACGCCACACTGGCTTGGAATGATCTTTTCAGCTCTCGCATGATCCAAAATGCTGCCTATTGGAAGATAGCCAACGTTGAACTTGGCTATAATTTCCCTGATAAATGGTTTGCCGGCATCGTTACTGGTGTACGTGCTTATATCTCAGCACAAAATCTATATACCTTCACAGGCTACCACGGCTACAACGTGGACTATGCAGGTGCTACGTTTACTCCGGGCTATAACTTCTGCTCATTCCCAAGTGCACGCAGTTTTATGTGTGGTATTCACTTCACATTCTAATAGCTCGCAAATACGAATAAGACTCTACGAGAATTTAATATGAATCATTAATATGAAACTATATAAAATTTCCATTGCCCTGTTCCTGGGCCTCGGCACGCTTACTTCGTGCAACGACAAACTGGAATTGGTGAACCCCAACCAGCAGACATCAAGTACCTTTGGCTTTGATGCCAATGACTTGGAGGAAAGCGTTGTGGCTGCTTACAATCACATTCGTATGGAAGGTTCTTATGCTCGTGTGGGCTATACCATTGATGTGTGCCGCGGCGATGAAGCCTGGAATTCCTCGCAAGTATGGTATCTACCTTTTGACGATCTTGATGCCCCTGTTACAAGCGACATCACTTGGTGGCCTTGGCGTGAGTGGTACTATACGATCAACGTTTGTAATTTCGCCATCTCACGTTGTGGAGATGACGACTCTCAGCTCTCTGAACAGATGCGTCGCATCAAGGGTCAAGTGCTCTTCCTTCGCGGTTTGGCTTACTACAACCTTGCCGGATATTATCAGGACCCACCACTCATCACAGCGTATAAAAGTTATTCTACACTCGATGGTCTCTATGGCGCTAACAGTACTTATGATCAGGTGCTTGATCAGGTAGAGAAGGATTTCAAGGAGGCTATGAGTCTTCTTCCGTCTCGTGATGAAGGTGGCGAATGGGCTGGTGGCCGCGCAACTTGCGGGGCTGCTGCCGGATACTATGCTCGTACACTGATGCAGCGCCATAAGTACAGCGAGGCACTCACCGTACTCAAGGATATCATCAACAAAAAGTATGGAACATACAAGCTTATGGCCAACTATGGTGACAATTTCCGGCAAGGTCCTGAATATGAAAATAATGCCGAGAGTCTATTCGAGGTGCAGTTCCTCGACTATGGTTCACAGGGTACCGATGATGAGTGGACACCTGTCAACACTAGTCCGAATGCGACACAGGGTTCTGCTATCGAGAGCAACTATGCACCTGGTAGATTTGGTGGCTGGGCTGATATTTCTGCTTCACCATGGCTCTATCAACTTTTCAAGAAAGAGCGTACTACAAGCGGCATGCTTGATCCCCGTCTTTATTGGACTATTGGTACCTATGAACCTGACTGGGATGGTTTTGAAAATGGTAATGTGGCTTATGGAGAGACAATGACTCCCACTGATACTATAGTGACTAATAACACCAATGGTGGCTTGCCTATTGCCAAGTTTACCAATTTTCGTACTGGCCTTTATGACAAGGTGGTCACTGGTCTGCATGATGGTATCAATCTGCGACTGATGAGGTACTCTGACGTATTGCTTCGTGCTGCTGAATGTGAAAACGAGGTCAATGGTCCTACTCAGCAGGCTATTGATTGGATCAATCAGGTGCGTGAACGTGTCGGTCTTGCTGATCTGAAACTCGCAGATTTTCCTACAGCAGACAAGTTGTTCGAGCAGATTGCCAACGTGGAACGTCCTAAGGAGTTTGGCTGCGAATTCGGTCGTGGCTTAGACCTGATTCGCTGGGGCTTCTTCTATAGTGCCGACCGTCTGCAACAGTTGAAGGAGCACGGAACATTCCGGCGTTCTCTTCATCATGCCAAGGATCCTGTCAAATACTCCGACATCGCTAATGATCCGGAATTGAAGTGTTCTTACGATACTTATGTACAGGGACATGAGTTTCTTCCGATCGTCCAGACCTTGACTAACAAAAATCCTAATCTTAAGGGCAATTCGGCCAACGAGAGTACAGACAATTCTGTCTATTTCAAGCAGAATGGTTGGACTGTCCATCCTGTGGTTGATTTGAGTAAATAGAAAAACAAACATGACTTTCATGGAGCCTTATCGGGCTCCACGGCGAAGCCTAAAATTATATAAAGAACATGAAACATCAAAATAAATTAGTATCTGTCTTCGGTACTGCTGCTCTCGGGTTGCTGGTTCTGACAAGTTGTGAAGGTGGTGACATGTATAAAGTAAACGCTCCCGACTGGATTACTCAGAAAATTGATTCAATTGAAAACGCGAAAAAGTCGCATGAAGAACCATTAAAAGGTATGCAGGAGGATGTATATACCATTGGCGCCACAGACTTTTCTTCTGGCTGGTGGCAGAGTTTCTCTAAATATTATGTAGTGCCCGACGGTCAGAAGTGGAACGCTGTGTTCAACCTCAACCTCAACCCGAATGACAATACTTACTATAAAAACTTTGCTCTCATCATTACCAATGATGCAGACCGTGGCGGTAATGGATATACCGAGTATGGAACCATCCGCTTTGATGCTACAGGAGACACAGCCACTTACAACTCACAGTGGGGAACATACCTCTACTTCAAGTATACCAAAAGCACCCAACTACTCTCACCTGATGCTAACAATGCTGATCCTAATGTGCAGAAGCTGGGTGGTAAGGTGACGCTGACCGTGGATCGCTCGAGAAAAGATTCATTTGTTGTAAAAATGACCAATGGTACAGTGACGAAGACCTACACACAGCCATATAAACTGCGTAATCTCAATGCTGACGCTTCTAATACTAACATCCGTTGCTTCCTTTGTGTGGAGGGATCCTACATCAATTTCCTGCAGACCAACGTTGTTCCTATCGGTGGACTCACATCAGCTAAGGATAAGGCACCAGTTTCCATGGTATTGCAGAATGTGCCAAGTGAAGTAGACGAGGGTACTTCGCTCGACAATGCTATGGCCAACGTATCGGCAGTTGTGACTTATGAGGAAGGTGTGAAAAAGACCGTTCCGGCTTCCGAGCTCTACTTCTCAGCCATTCCTGACATGAACGATTTGGGTGAAAAAAATTTGGTGGTTATTTACAATAAGACCTTCAAAGGTGAGGTTGCTACAAAGCCTATTGTGGCCAGTGCTAAGTTCAATGTAGTGGCGAAGATCAGCTCTATCAAGGTGACGCAGAATCCTACTCACACCAACTATTACTTCTTCAGTACCACGGCTACCAGTAGCCTGAGCAGCCGCACCTTGGCCTTTGACCCGACTGGTTTAGAGGTGACGGCTACCTATGCTAATGGTACAACAAGTGTAATCAATAATTCTAAACTGTCATTTTCGGCAGTGCCAGCTTTGGCTGGTAGCCATACTGTGACTATTACGACCCCCAATGGCAAGACTGCGAAGGTGAACGTAAGTGTTTCTGAGTCTAAGTCCGAAACTGTCACTGCCAGTCCGACTATTCTGGGTGCAGAGGATAACACGACAGCCTTTGCTTCTGCTTTCACCAATCTCATCAACGTGCCGGCTGGTGAGACTCGTGCCGTCAATTTTACCAACTACAGCGATCTGAAGAACAACTGGGATAATTTCGTAATTGAACTTCGTGGTAATGGTGGCGTTTATGGTGATGTACGCGCCGACAACTACGGTTGGTCTGGGCAATTTTATGATGCTTGCATTCATAACGGTACACAGGGGGACTGGGCTGCTTGGCTCGCTACGATGAACGGTGCTAAGGTGACGGTCTACGTGACCAACTGCAATAACGGTACTGCTGATGTGCAGGCTGTGATGAAAGGTACTGATGCTAACACTTACACTCAATACTACCTTGGACTGGGCAATATTAAACCGAGCGACCTTAACTTTACTTTTACTGTAGACCACTGTCATCTGGTGTTTGGCACGGTCGCAGCTAAGAAGTTATATCATCATTGAAGAGATTCATGAATATAATATGAACAGGGGAGTCACTGTTTTTGCGACTTCCCTGCTTTTCTCTTAGGTGTTATTTTATATTACTATTACTCTAAATGAAAAAAAATGCATTCTTAGCTCTGATACTCCTGAGTGTCTTTTCGTTTGCTGCTTGCTCAAGCAGTAATCCTGACAATAACAATGGTGGAACGGGCAATAATAATCCTGATAGCGAATATACCGTGCCGACTTATGAAGATTACTATGTAGGTTTTTCCGACTGGAACAATCGCGCGAAGTGGAATTTAGCCAATGTCCATGACCCTACTGTGGTACTTGCTGACGATGGCTATTATTATATGTATCAGACTGATGCCAGCTATGGTAATGTTCATGAAGGTCATGGACACTTCTTTTGCCGTCGCTCTAAAGATTTGGTAAACTGGGAATTTCTCGGAGCAACGATGCATGGCATCCCGTCGTGGGTAGAGACCAAACTCAACGAGATACGCAGTAATATGGGACTTGGTGCCAGCACGGCGAATTTTAATGACCAGACTCAGTTTGGTTTCTGGGCTCCTTGTGTGCGTCGTATTAGTAGTAACCTTTATCGTATGTACTATGTCATTACAATCCCCGGTACCATTGATGGAAATGGCACATGGAGCGAACGCTGCTTCATCGGTCTGATGGAGACATCCAACCCTGCTGATATAGATTCATGGAAAGACAAGGGGTACGTCATCACTAATTACTCTGATAAACAATTGAATTTTCATGTAAGTGCAAACGACTGGAACAACTGTTATTTCAAATATAACGCCATTGATCCATCGCTGATTATCACTGACAGTGGCGAGAATTGGCTTATCTATGGCTCATGGCATAGTGGCATTGCTGCCGTACAACTAAACCCTTCAACAGGTATGCCGCTCAAAGAACTTGGCAATCCTTGGGGTGACGAGAATGCGGCTGCCTATGGCAAGACTGTCTACAATCGTTTTCTCGGCAAGACAGGACAACGTTGGCAGGGTAGCGAGGCTCCTGAAGTAGTATACCATAACGGATACTACTATCTGTTTCTCGCCTATGATGAACTATCTGTGGCTTATAATACTCGTGTAGTGCGCTCGAAAAACATTGATGGTCCTTATTACGACATTACGGGGCGTAATGTGACCAGTGAAGGTGGAGAGGCTTATCCTATTGTCACCCATCCGTATAAGTTTGGTAATGATCATGGTTGGGTAGGCATCAGCCATTGTGCTATTTTTGACGATGGTAAAGGCAATTGGTACTATGTCTCTCAGCAGCGCTTCCCAGCTAACTTTAATGGTAATATTTCCAGTAACGCCCTGATGATGGGTGGCATACGCTCCCTTGTCTGGACATCCAACGGATGGCCTCTCGTTCTGCCAGAACGCTATGGTGCTGTACCACAAAAGACCATCAGTGAAAGTGAGTTGGTTGGTAACTGGCAGCATATTAATCTTGTCTATAGCTATCAAAAGCAGGATGCTTCTACAACAATGGTGCTTGGCAGTGATCATACGGTTAAGTCTGGTTGGAGTGTAGGGTCTAGATGGTCTTTTGATGCTACAAGTAATGTGCTGACCATTGGCACTGTGAAGCTCTATCTCAAACGTGAAGTCGATTGGGAGGCATCACCTCGCAAGGCTACTATTGTCTATGTTGGCCTTAGCAGTGATGGCAAGACCACATACTGGGGTAAAAAAGTAGATTAAGTTAATCGTGAAAATCTCATGTAGGGTATATAGTTCTTGATAGAGAGCTAATAGGTAAATAGTATACATTAGATTTTCTTGATGAAATAGGGTAAGTGATGCTGCAAAGTAGAACTTACTCTTTTTTCTTTGAAAAATAATTGGCTTTAGATTTGTTTTTTTAGAATTTATACATGGAGGATAAAGACGTCGTCATAATATTCCATTTCTATTTTTTATTGCAGGGTAGGAAAACCATCGGATTTCCATACTATTTTCTTCTGAATCAATGTACTTATCCCTCCGAAGCCGATATTATAGCCATGGCAGATGAAGAGGTCTTCATCACCAAAGTGATATACAGCGCAGTGGCCTGCTGCCTCGTATTCCTTCTTGTCACCTTGGATAATGAGCGTGCCTCCACCGTCTGTCATCCCTCTTCCTTTCTCATCAATGTATGGTCCGTTAATGGTCTTACTGCGACCTACAACTACGCGGTAGGTACTCTTTACTCCCCGACAGCAGTAATCCCAACTGACGAAAAGATAATACCATCCATTGTGCTTGAAGATAAATGGGGCCTCAATAGCATTGGTACCGGCAAATTTGGATGTAGGATTGGTTGCATCCTTAGGCACGTTTTTTCCGTATCGACGGGCAATGGTAGTTTGGACTACGGTATTATCCCTTGTTAATGTACCGTTGACTTCCTTGAGTCGGATAAGTTGTATACCATCCCAGAAACTGCCGAATAAGAGCCAAGGATGGTCTTGATTATCGATAACAAAGTTCGGATCAATGGCATTCCAGTTGTCTCGATGTCGTTTGCTATCAATGAGGCACCCCCTATCTTCCCATTGGTTGGAAACCAGGGAAGCGCTTTTCAATAATCCAATAGCAGAAGTGTTCTTGCCAAAGGTCGAACAACTGTAGGCCATCCACCAGGAATTATGCCATTTTATTACATCAGGAGCCCAGATATGGTCTTCGAATCCAGGAACACTGTCATGGGTCCATTTGGGAATATCAGGGAGTGCCCCATCACGGACGAGTGTCCATGTCTTGCGATCTCGGGAAGTCATCTCCTGGATGTGGGGGCCGGGGGGATCGAGGTAATAAATACCGTTTTCTTCTGCCATAACCGGATCATGGACCATGGCTGTATCAGTTGAAAATACGGGCATAAAAAGCCCAAGGAGTAAGGTTAGCATCATGTTTCCTATAAGTTATATTACTAGTATCCGGAATATTTATACGTTAATTTAAGCGTCTTTTCTGAAAAGTTGATGTTCCAACAGACATGGGTCAAATTTTGGCTAATATGGCCCTTGACCTGGCAGTATAATATATAAATTTGAATAAAGAAAAGTCCATGATTTTTGCCTTGTGACCTCTTTGAAGCTCCCAAAATGATCCGAAGTGGTCAAAAATGTTTTTTTGAAACACTATTATCTGGAAAATCATCACTCTTACGATCTTTATCCACATGAATTTGGTATTTGCCTACATCGGATGCTTAACAAATCCTCTAAACGAGTCTTGCCGTTATGTGCAGGCAAGCTGATCCGAGCATTGCTGCCCCGACATTGTTATGTAGGTCGGATTCCTTTCTCGATGTAGTATAAAGTTTCTTCCAGAGCATCGCCTTGCCGATTTGGTCTTCTTGAACATTTTATATTGTTTTTGATTTTATAGATGTAAAGGTACTAATTTTTTACAGAATATCAGCATATAGGTTAAACAATGTATAAGTAATAATTTGAAATTGTAGGGTGTTGTGTTGTCATTTTATTTTATGGATGAGGCGTTTTTATTTGTCATGGTTATAGCATTCCTAGAGGAGAGTTTATTTTATTACAGTGTCATGTAGAGTGGGACGATGAAGGTCGTTTTATGTTCATATTATTGATTGATAGAAAGGTATTTATGAAGTAAGTCATGTGCTAAAATCTTATCTCTTCCCGATTCCTAATGATGAATATAAAAAATCCTAATTTGGTTCAGAATTAGGATGGAAAATTATGATTATGGAAGATGCTACAATTACCAAATGGAAGTAATGAGATAGCAATTTTAATTTAGCAAATTGGGGTGTTATAGAATGGTCGATAATTTTTAAAAAGGTGAATGATCTGGCTTGCATTTCTTGTTTGGAGGAGATATTGGGATTCTTTTTATTTGTTTATGAAAATAATATTAATAATGGATAAAATAGTATTATTTGCTTCGTGATGTTTTTATTATATTTGTAGCTGAAAAGTAATAGTTATTGATATAAGGTGTATATTCCAATATCTTGAAAAATACGGAAATCGGAGATCATAAATTCTCTGTAATTTAATAGTCAAATTATCGAGGCGTTTTCTTAAACAAGCAATCTTTATACCTCACATTATAGTTTTTCCTGTTAGTATCAAATGTCAATTTCTAAAAAGATATACTTGTCGTTATCATTCTTTAAGAATGATAGAGGATATATATGAATTTGAAATTATAAAAATACTCTTAAATGTCTGAATGTTTTTAGGATAATATCAGGGGAAAGTAAGCAGTGATTGTTATACTTTCCCTTTCTTTTAGGAATAACTGATATAAAAGTACCTTTTCTGAGTATGCTTGATATATTCTCTCTTAGTACAAAAGTAATAATCCGGCTATAGCTGCATAACCGATTATCCTGATAGGGTTGATCCTGAAGATCTTGATTCCTATAATAGTTGCAATAAACAAAAAGATACTGATACAGAACTGCCAGGGATGGTCAGGCGTGGAAAAGTTATCACTTGTGCATAACAGTAAGGTCGTAGCCACTAATAGTCCTACGATGGCAGGCTTGATGCCTAGTAGTATGTTTTGAATGGTTGAAGGTTGCACATATCTTATAATTATTTTACTGGCAATGACGATTAGAATCAGAGATGGAAGAAGAAATGCGAAAGTAGCTGTAATAGAACCTAAGATGGACATAAGGGTGCCAAATCCGGCATTATGAATGGCGGAATATCCACAGAGGGTTGCAGAATTAATTTCAATTGGTCCTGGAGTTATTTCTGAGATGGCAATAATGTCGGTGAATTCTTTCATCGTTAACCAACTGAAATGGGTGACTACTTGCCCCTGGGTGAGAGATATCATGGCATATCCTCCACCGAAACTGAGTAAACCTATTTCAAAGAATGTAATAAAAAGACTTAGAAAAATCATGTTTAATGGTTTTTATCTTCAATCAAGAGAATATTCATCTTATCCGCAATATTCTTGTAACTATTTGTCTTCTGTAGGCTGAATGAATCTGCCATAGATGAACCCTCCTGTACCAGCTGCTATAATTATCCACATAGGATTGACTCCTAACAGCCAGATAAACAATGCTCCGCCAGCAGGAATCCAGCAATTGGTCCATGTGATATGGGTGCTTTTAGCTAATTTGAATGTTGAAATTGCAACCAGAGCTACTGCTGCTGGCCGGATACCGCAGAACATGGCGTTGATGAAGTGATTGTGCTCAAACTGATGAAAGAATATGGCTATAAGTAGAATGAGGAGAAAAGAGGGAAGGATTGCACCAAAGGCGGCAATAATACTGCCTCTCGTCTTTCGGATTTTATATCCGATAAGGATGCTTGAATTGATGGTCATAATGCCTGGATAATTCTTGATTCTGGCAATCATGTCAAGAAATTCTTGTTTTTCAATCCATTTATACTTATCGACTACATAGTTCTTAATAATGTGAATTGTAGCATCTCCTTCTCTTAATGCCATCAATCCAATCTTAAAAAAAGTTTTGAATAAGGTCTTATAATCTTTTTCCATTCCTTTTCATTCTAATCACGTAGTCCTTTGCACCTTTTGAAAGAGATAAAAAAAAGGGAGCTGGAAAGCCCCCCCTTCATTCTTTCCTGATAATTTATATCTGTTATTCTGTCTTTTGTTCAATCCACTTTCTGGCATTAACAAAAGCTTCAATCCAAGGTGTGATCTCATCCTTCTTACGATCTGTAGGATAGAATGCGTTTTGCCATGGGAATATTGCGCGTTCAGGGTGTGGCATCATAGCAAGGTGTCTGCCATCTTCTGATGCGATTCCTGCTACATTATAATCGCTGCCATTTGGGTTACCAGGATATTCCGCATAGTTATATTTGGCTACGACGTTATAGTGGTCTTCCGGTTCAGGCAGGTAAAAGCGTCCTTCTCCATGGGCTACCCAGATACCGAGTTTGCTCCCTGACAGACTTTTTAGCATAATACTGTCATTCTGAGGAATACTTAATCCCAGGAATGCACTTTCGAATTTTTGAGAGCGATTTGGACGAAGATGGGCACGGTGTTCGTGTTGGGGATTAATGAGATTGAGTTCTATCATCAACTGGCAACCATTGCAAATACCCAGACTCAGTGTATCTTCTCTATTATAGAATTTATCCAATGCTTCCTTGGCTTTGGGATTATAGAGGAATGCGCCTGCCCATCCTTTAGCAGATCCGAGGACATCGGAATTAGAAAACCCACCACAGAATACTATGAAGTTGACATCTTCCAATGTTTCTCTGCCGCTGATCAGATCAGTCATCATGACATCCTTTACATCAAATCCAGCCAAGTATAAAGTATAAGCCATCTCTCGATCTCCATTTGTACCTTTCTCGCGTATAATAGCGGCTTTTATCCCTGTGTATTCACGTCGGTCAGGATTCAGACCATATTGAGAAAGTTTACCTGTAAAATGGGGATTGAATTTGATTTCTATAGGTTGTTTCTTGTAATTGATGTAACGCTTCTTTGCCATTCCATTCTGACTCTGATCACGATCAAGTAGATATGAAGTCTTATACCAGATAGTCCGGAGCGTATCAATATCAAATTCGTGTTGAAATTCGTCCTTGATAATGACTAGTTTTCGGTTATCAGGAGTAGGATAGCCTATCTTAGCAAAACCAATACCTGCAGTATCTAGAAATTTCTTTAATTCATGTTTGTGCTCATCGCTGACTTGGATGACAACACCAGGATTTTCAGCAAACAGAATCTTAGTAATATCGTTACCGGCAATGTCATACAAGTTGATGTGTATTCCTCCATTAAGGTTCGCAAATGTCATTTCCAGCAAGGTCGTGATGAGTCCACCTGCAGAAATGTCGTGACCGGAAAGAATCCATCCCCGGTGTACAAGTTCCTGTACAGCATTGAAACAATCAACGAAATAATCGGGATTTTTGACAGTTGGAACATCATCTCCTACCTTATTAAGACTTTGTGCGAATGCACTTCCGCCTAATCGTTGCTCGTCATAGCTGAAATCAATATGGTAAAGCGAAGAATTTTTATCATTGACAAGTACCGGACTGACCGTCTTTTTTACGTCACTTACTTGCCCTCCTGCTGTAACGATGACCGTACCCGGAGAAATGATCTTTTCTCCGTCAGGATAATCCTGACTTAGGGAAAGAGAATCTTTTCCGGTAGGGACATTTACATGAATGTCACAACAGAAGTCAGATAATGCTTTTACCGCGGTGTATAAACGAGTATTTTCGCCTTCCTGACTTCGGCAAGGCCACATCCAGTTAGCTGATAGAGAGACATAATTTAACGGACTTTCAGATTCTGTTCCTGCATGTCCTGTTTCTTTATCTCCTAATGGAGCCCATACAAGATTGGTCAAAGATTCAGCAACAGAAAGTACACTTCCAGCTTTAGGATCAGCTAATCCTGCTTGTGGAGCATGTCCGAGAGCAGTGGCTATTCCTTTTAGACCTCTATAATCAAGGGTGACAACACCACAATCACTTAACGGTAACTGGATTTCTCCTTGGCCTTGCTGACGTGCAACTCTTCCAGTTACGGAACGGTCAACTTTGTTCGTCAACCAATCTTTGCAGGCTACAGCCTCTAATTGTAAGACACGGTTGATATATTCATCAAGGTGATCTTGAGTATAGGATACGTTCTCATAGTGGCGTTCTACGGTCTTGTCGACCATAACTGTCTTAGGTGAATGTCCAAACATCTGGGCAACATCCAAGTCGAATGGCTTTTTCCCATCATCTTGTATGAAACTGAAATGGGCATCACCGGTCGTTTTACCGACTACATACATAGGAGCACGCTCACTGTCTGCAATCTTCTGAACATGATCCAGATATTTCTGGTCAATCAAAAGTCCCATACGCTCCTGGCTTTCATTGCAGATAATTTCTTTCGCACTGAGGGTTTTGTCTCCGATCGGTAGTTTTGTCATGTCTATTTGCCCCCCACAATCCTCAACAAGTTCAGAGAGGCAATTCAGGTGCCCTGCAGAACCGTGGTCATGGACGCTGATGACGGGGTTAGTGTCATCTTCAACCAAAGCGCGGATTAGGTTATAGTCTCTTTTCTGCATCTCCGGGTTAGCTCGTTGAACGGCATTCAATTCGATACCATTACTATATCTACCAGTGTCTACAGAACTTACAGAACCACCACCAAGCCCGATGCGGTAATTATCTCCACCAACGACGACAATCTCATTTCCTGTTTGTGGCTCTTTCTTCAGGCAATCGCGCTTTTTCCCGTAACCTACACCTCCTGCGAGCATGATAACTTTGTCATAGGCGTATTTCTCATTGTTTTCGGTATGCTCGAAAGTAAGCAAGGAACCTGTGATAAGTGGTTGCCCGAATTTGTTACCGAAATCACTGGCACCATTGGAAGCCTTGATCAATATTTCTTCAGGAGATTGATAAAGCCATTTCCTGACAGGCAGGATATCTTCCCAATCACGTTCGGAATCCGTTTCCTCATTGTCATCTTTCAGGCGTGGATAAGCTGTCATATAAACAGCCGTTCCTGCAATAGGCCAAGAACCTATACCACCACCCATGCGGTCACGTATTTCACCTCCGGTTCCGGTAGCGGCACCATTGAAAGGCTCTACGGTTGTAGGAAAATTATGTGTCTCTGCTTTCAGGGAAATAACACTTTCGATATCTTTTATCTTAAAGAAATCGGCGGTAGTCTGATCTGTTGGAGCAAACTGCTCAATGATCGGACCTTGAGCGAAAGCCACATTATCTTTATATGCAGAAAGAATTCTACCTGGATTTTCTTTTGTTGTCTTTTTAATCATTGCAAAAAGAGAGCTTTCCATTTTCTTTCCGTCAATGACAAATTCACCTCCAAAAATTTTATGGCGGCAGTGTTCCGAATTAACCTGTGCAAAACCGAAGATTTCAGAGTCTGTCAATGGACGACCATTCTCTTTGGCAATTTTATGGAGATATTCGATCTCTTCAGGAGATAAGGCCAGACCTTCTTCTTCATTGTATTTTTCAATGTCTTCAATGTAACGGATAGGCTCTGGCTGGTGGTCAACCGTGAATACGTCTTGTCCGATATCGTCATACATGCGTTGCAGCATTTTATCATGCTGAGCGTCTTTTGAGTTTACAGGGAAGTATTCCTCAATACGAGAAATGCCGTGGAGATTCATGTTCTGAGTAATCTCTACGGCATTCGTACTCCAAGGAGTAACCATTTCTCGGCGTGGGCCAACGAAGAAGCCTTTAAGTTCTCGGCAATCTTCTAGTTTGGCATCATCGTAAAGCCAACTAAGTTTTTTGATTTCGTCCTCATTCGGCTGATGGTCGATTTCGGTTGCGATCACACTTTTTGATGGAGTTCTGAAAAAAAGAATCATATTTCTGTTTGTTAGGCACGTGTTACTTTTGCTTGCAAAGATAATGCTTTTATATGAGAATAGAACTCAGAAGTTAAGATTTTTGCTTTTGAAATGAAAAAATAAAATGAATTATTTTCAGACCTGAATCAGAAGTCGGTCCTGGAAATATTGTAATGGACTTCTAAAGAAGAATTTCTTACATAATTTGGGGAAAAGCAAATCTTCCTCCTTTTGGAATCTTTAGTTTTTGAGAAAACTGAAAAATAAGATTAAAGGGGAAGAAGTGGGGACGAACAGGCTCGAACTGTTGACCTCTGCAATGTGACTGCAGCGCTCTAAACCAACTGGGCTACGCCCCCATTTTTCAGTTGCACGTGCAAAGGTAACGCTTTTATTCTAACCGCAATCGTTAAGACTCAGTAATTTCTTTTTTGTGAAGTTAAAAATATATAAACGGTTCTGTCTTTTAAGTGATTTTGTCGTCTTATTTATAACTTTGCATACTAGGATTTCCTCTGAGGGGAAAATATATTGATAGGCAATTAATAACTAAAAAATAAAGGATATAAGTATGAAGAAAAACGTATTGTTTTTAAGCCTTATTGTAGGTACACTTCTAGTTTCTAGTTGTGCAAGTAAAAAGGCTCTTGAGAATTGTCAGACTGAAAATCGGCAGCTTTCTACTGATTATCAGGATACAAAGGAACAACTGTCTGCGGCTAATGCGCGTGTAACTTCTTTGGAGGATCAGATTGCTCAGCAGAAAAAAGATTATGGAGCTCTGCAAAATTCTTTGAATCAAAGTTTGACAAACGCTAATTCGACGAATATTAATATCTCCAAATTGGTAGATCAGATCAATGAGTCTAATCAATATATTCGTCACCTAGTGGAAGTCAAGAGTAAAAGTGATTCTCTGAACTTGGTGCTGACTAATAATTTGACCCGTTCCCTGAGTAAGGATGAACTGAGCGAAGTTAATGTCAAGGTTCTTAAAGGTGTAGTGTATATATCTTTGGCCGATAATATGCTTTACAAGAGTGGTTCTTATCTGATCAACGATCGTGCCGAGGAGACGTTGGGTAAGATTGCCAAGATTATCATGGATTATAAGACTTATGATGTCCTGATCGAAGGAAATACGGATAATGTACCTGTGAACTCAAAGAGTTCGCTGATGAAGAATATCCGTAACAATTGGGATCTCTCAGCTTTGCGTGCAACTTCAGTAGCACAATATCTGCAAGATCATTTCGGGGTAGATCCTAAGCGTATTACTGCTGGTGGCCGTGGCGAATATAATCCAATTGTTGGTAATGATACAGAATTGGGCAAGCAACGTAATCGCCGCACGGAGATTATTATTACTCCAAAACTTGACCAGTTTATGGATTTGATTGATAAGGCTCCTGCAGAGCAGAATGGAAATACTAATAATTAAATAATAAATGTCTCCCGGTGAAATTTTTCTCCGGGAGATTTTTTTACCAGTGAGTTTTCTATATAGCAATGGTTTAAGTGGAATATATAGAAACTGAGTTTTGTCTCTTATCTCAGAAACTTTTTTATTAATATAAGAGGTGTCTTTTTTTGTGCTATTTTCAGATAGAGTCGTTTGTCGTTTTTAGGATGTTTTGTAGATAACTCCTTTAGTAGATATTCTAATCAGTAATTGGTTTGAGTGAAAAATGTAGTTTTATTCATTTCAGTCACTTTTTTATATCCTTTTGTAAAAAAACATATCTGTTTTTTGGAAAGGTCATGTAAATCTGCTACTTTTGTAAAAGTGATATGAAGGTAGTCGAAAATAAATGAGTATAGTTTGATCAGTGTGAATAAATCATAAATATGAATAGCATGGACAGAATCAAGATGAGTACTCCTATTGTGGAGATGGACGGTGATGAGATGACCCGTATATTATGGAAGTGGATTAAAGACGAACTCATTCTACCTTTTGTGGATCTGAAATCAGAATATTATGATTTGGGTTTGCCAAATCGCGATAAGACGGGGGATAAAGTAACAATAGAAGCTTCTGATGCAGCATTAAAATATGGCGTTGCAGTGAAATGTGCTACAATTACACCGAATGCGCAACGAATGACGGAGTATCATTTGCATAAAATGTGGAAAAGTCCGAATGGAACGATTAGAAGTATTATGGATGGCACCGTTTTTCGTGCACCGATTATTATTCCAAGTATCCATCCGTTGGTAAAAGGTTGGGAAAAGCCTATTACGATTGCCCGTCATGCTTATGGAGATGTCTATAAGAATACTGAGATTCGAACCGACGAACCTGGGACTGCCATGTTGGTCTTTCAAGGGGAAAGCGGTAAGAGACAAGAACATGTTATTCATGATTTTTCTGGTCCAGGAGTCATTCAGGGCATACATAATACAGATAAAAGCATTCACTCTTTTGCAGAGAGTTGTTTTAAGTTTGCTGTGGAAAGTAAACAGGATCTGTGGTTTGCTACGAAGGATACAATATCGAAGACATACGATGCCCGATTCCGTGAGATCTTTAATGAGGTCTTTGAAAAAGAATATAAGGAAATCTTCAAGGAACTTGGCATTGTCTATTTCTATACATTGATAGATGACGCGGTAGCTCGTGTTATACGTAGTAAGGGTGGATTTATCTGGGCTTGTAAAAATTATGATGGAGATGTGATGAGTGATATGCTTTCTACGGCTTTTGGTTCTCTGGCCATGATGACTTCTGTTCTCGTTAATCCAGATGGTAAATATGAATATGAAGCAGCTCATGGTACTGTGACCCGTCACTATTATCGCTATCTGAAAGGTGAAGAGACCTCAACAAATCCTATTGCTACCATTTTTGCCTGGAGTGGAGCACTTCGTAAACGTGGAGAGCTGGATCATATTGTAGAGTTGCAAAACTTTGGTAATCAGCTTGAAGGTGCTTGCTTTGATACATTGAATGCCGGTATCAGTACGAAGGATTTGGTACATCTTATGGAAGGTGTTGAGGCAAAACCGGTGAATTCTAAAGATTTCATAGCTGCTATCAGAGCAAATTTGGAGAAGCGTTTGGCATAGATAATTTTTAGTGGTATAGATCTGAAAATATCGATGAAGGATTATCTTGTAACCTGATTTTAACAGAATAGTAATATCTAAGACATTACCATTTCGAGAATTCATCTTATATTTGCAGAAATGAAATATCAATTACATAAATTGAATGAAAGAAAATAAGAAGGCTATTCTTGAAATTCTCAAGAAGGATTCAAAAAAAAACAGCAGATTTGATGAGTTGGTTCTTAATCTGGCATTGCAGAAAATTTCAGGTGACCATTTTGAATTTGACAATAAGGCTGTTTATTCAGCAGACCATAAACGGATGATTTATTGTCTGTATGAAGGAGAGGACTTTACAATTCCTGAAGGTGTGGAAATAATAGGACAGAAAACGTTCTATAAAAAAAAGAATTTAAAGAAAGTAACGATCCCTTCTTCCGTGACTACTATTGAGAAAGATGCTTTTACAGGTTGTGATTCCCTTGAGGTAGTTAATATTCCAGAGTCGGTAGAACGGATAGAAGGTTTTGCTTTTTCTGATTGCAATACTCTTAAAACCGTTGATTTTGCGGGACTTCCAAAGCATCTTAGTCGTCATACTTTTGAAGATAGTGAACGGTTAGCAAATATTATTGTTCCTTGTGGAGCTGTAAAGAAATTCAGGAAAGCTCTTCATTTCGATGATGGTGATACTGATTATATTGTTGTAGATTGTGATACGATAAAAGCTGATTCTGCAGATGAGTTGAGAAAGAAGGCTGATAAGAAAATCCAAAAGGAAGTAGAGAACGAAGCTTTGATGAAAAATAAGAAAAACGGATCAAATACAGATAAGGGTAAGGCAAAACACGGAAAGAAAGGTTGATTTATTGATTAAAGGAGAAACTGCTGTTGAGTTGTTGAGATTTGTTCCTTATTTTCTGCTAAGTAAGATTGGAGCCAATGAAGAGTAATATAAAAAGGAATAATGCTTATGTGTCTCGTGATGTAAGTTGGATGTATTTTAATCATCGTATCCTTCAAGAGGCTGAGAAAAAACAGGTTCCCCTTTTGGAGCGTCTTTCTTTTTTGGGAATCTATTCCAACAACCTTGATGAGTTCTTCCGGGTCAGAGTGGCTGCATTAAGTCGATTTATTGATAATAAGGAATTGAGTAAATCGCTTCGCGAAACGATTAAACATACTTTGAGAACGATTAATCAACTCAATAAATCGCATTCTTTAGAATATACGGAATGTACAAAACAGGTCTTTCAAGAACTTGAGAAATATAAAATACGTCTCCTTTCTGAAAATCGCTTGAATGACGAGCAGAAGAAGTTCTTGACAAATTTCTTTTACCAGAAACTTAATGGAAGTATTAATCCTATTTGGATGTCTCAAATTTCAAAGTTGACTTCTCTTGAGGATAATCGTATTTATTTGTTGGTAGAGCGTACAGAAATAGAATCAGGAAAGGTACGCTATGTCGTGCCTGATAGGTATTATGGCCGTTGGGTACATGTACCTTCGAGTGAAGGCTTTGACAATATTATTTATCTGGATGATGTGGTTCGATATTGCCTTCCTTTGGTCTTTATTGGCTTGAAAAATAGTACTTACCGTGCTTATTCTTTTAAGTTTACTAAAGATGCAGAGATGGAGATGGACAATTATTCAGATTATGGCATGATGGAGAAGATTGCAGCGGGGGTAAATTCTCGTAAGAAAGGTGAGGCTGTGCGTGTAATCTATGATCAAAATATGCCCAAGAATATGGTTCGAGAGATTCGGAAACGTCTGGATATGAAGGAATTGGATACCTCTCTTGCCGGTGGCCGTTACCAGAATCATAAGGACCTAATGACCTTTCCCGATTGTGGGCATACTGAACTGAAATATAAAAAATGGCCTCAAATTATGAAGCCTGAATTTCTCTCCCGGAGAAGTATATTAGATCAGATTCGAGAAAAAGATAGATTTATACATGTCCCTTATCATAGTTTTGATGGTTATATACGAGTTCTCCAAGAGGCTGCCATTAAACCGGAAGTGAAAGGAATAAAGACGACTCTCTACCGTTTGGCTAATGATTCTAAGGTGGTGAAGGCTTTGATCAATGCCGCACATAATGGTAAAAAGGTAACGGCAGTGGTTGAACTTCTGGCACGTTTTGATGAAGAAAGTAATATCAAGTGGAGTAAGCGGATGCAGGAGGAAGGGATAAATGTTATCTTTGGCGTTGAAGGATTGAAGATACATTCCAAACTTCTCTTTATTGAATCAAGAAAAGGTAATATAGCCTGTATTGGGACAGGAAATTTTCATGAAAAAAATGCAAAAATATATACTGATTATTTTATGATGACGGCTCGTCCCGGAATCGTTAATGATGTGGCACGTGTTTTTGAATTTATTAAACGCCCTTTTTCACAAGTTCGTTTTCGAGAGTTGCTGGTTTCTCCTAATGCTATGAAAAACCGTATTCTTCGTATGATCGATACAGAGATTCGAAATGCAAAGTCAGGCAGTGAGGCTTGGATGAAAATAAAGATCAATCATATTACGGATTATGATATAATAAAGAAGATTTATGAGGCTTCGAAGGCAGGGGTTAAGATAGAACTCTTGGTACGAGGTGATTGTTCTTTAGTTCCGGGTATTCCGGGATGTAGTACTAATGTCCTTGCAGTGGGGATTATAGATCGTTATCTGGAGCATTCCCGTATCTTGATCTTTTGTAATGGAGGAAAGAATCGTTATTATCTAGGCAGTGCTGACTGGATGCCTCGTAATCTGATTAGCCGTATAGAAGTGATGACACCTGTTTATGATGAGGATTTGAGAAAGGATCTTCTCCGGACAGTGGATTATGGTCTGAAGGATACGACAAATGGAAGAATTGTGGATGGTAAGGGAACAAATGAAATTCAAAGAGTAAAAGAAGGTGAACAACCATTTCGTTCGCAGTACGAACTTTTTAAGGTATATCATCAGGAAATCTGTCAATAATTTATTTGTATAAGTAGTGAAAAAATCGGCATTTAATATTGCAGCAATAGATATTGGCTCTAATGGAGCCCGCCTCCTTATCAAGCGTTTTGATGAGAATGCGCGAGTAGAAGAAGAACGTAATAAGAGAGTCATGTTCATTCGCGTTCCTTTACGTTTGGGAAAGGATGTATTTACCCTTGGAAGGATATCGAAGGAACGTGAATACAAAATGGTTCACATGTTGAAGGGCTTCAAGGAATTTATGAAGTTGAATGATGTGAAAGCTTACCGTGCTTGTGCTACTTCCGCGATGAGAGACGCAGAGAATGGATGTAAGATCTTGAAAAGAGTAAGCAAGAAAACCGGAATGCACCTCGAGATTATTCCGGGGGAAGAAGAAGCACGTCTGCTTTGTAATGATTTTATGGAAGTGGCTGCTTTGCGTTCTTCTGGTCAGTTAGCAGAAACGGATGCTTCTGAAACTAGTAATTTCGTATATATGGATGTCGGTGGTGGTAGTACTGAGGTTTCTCTTATCCATGATGGGGCACTTATAGATAGTTGTTCGTTTAATATCGGTACCTTGCGTTTGCTTGGAGGAAAGGTAACAAGAGATATAAAGCTAAAATTTGAAAACGAGATGAAAAGTTTTGCATCGAAGTTTTCTGATATCTGTATCCTTGGCTCTGGAGGTAATATTAATAAATTATATAAGTTGATTAAACCTAAGAATGACCATTATGAACTACCTGTATCAGATCTGAAGCAAATGTATGATGTCTTAAAACCAATGAGTATTGAGGAACGCATTCGCACTTTTCATTTGAAAGATGATCGCGCGGATGTCATTGTACCAGCCGCTGAAATTTTTTTGAAGGCTAGTGAATGTTTACATAGCAAGTCCATTCTAGTGCCAAATATCTCTTTAGCTGATTCAATTATTGATGGATTGTATCGAAATGATTTAGGAAGCGAACTCAAATAAAAGGTGATTAGGGAATTTTCCTCTTAATTTTTGGGTAGTAAGAATTTTATTAGAGGGAATGTGCTTGCTGAAATTCTTTTTATACGTTTTGCAGAATTCGTGCTTTGTGCCTTTATCTTGGGGCACCAGCATAGTTCCGTGTTAGTTTACCCAAAGATTAAGGAAACTCTATACATGAAGAAGGGAAGATCAGAGACTCCATGTAGTTGCGCTCTGAATCTC
>DAIPMC010000034.1:0-22460 GCA_036768895.1 Prevotella sp.
GCTGTCATCCTGGTTTTATCTGAACCATCGATAGGTTCATGGATATCTTCCCACCCTTTTTCCGGTTGGATCAGGAGGGGCTTCCATTCCTCATTCGGATGATCATGAGGAGGGGCGCATACAAGATGTTTGCTCCCATATTTGATGACTAAGAGGTGACGGTATTGAATGCCGGTGATAAACTTGATTTGCTCATTGCCGAGTTTGTCATTTAAATATTTGATCAGCGTGTCACCATCTTTAGTCTGAAGATTACCACCATTATGTGTGATAATCTTTCCATCATCGATATAGATGAAGTTGCAACGCATTGCCATATCTTCAGGGGTCATGTGATAGCCGATGCTGGCTGCTTCAAGTGGCCCTCGTCCTTCATACACCTGATTCAAGTCATACCCTAAGATGGCTGTGTTAGCCACTTCGGATCCTGGATAGAATCCATCAGGGACAGTAATCAGTCTTCCTGTTTTACCCTGTCGTGCCAGCAGGTCCATATAAGGAGTCTGAGCATACTGCAATAAAGTTTTTCCGCCCAGTCTTTTCACAGGATGGTCGGCCATTCCGTCACCTAATATAATAATGTGTTTCATCTGAAAAATTACTTTACTATTAAATATTGGCTATACTCATCACATTTGCGAATACGCCTGCGGCTGTTACACTTGCCCCGGCACCGTAACCTTGAATGAGCATCGGATATTCCTTATAGCGTTCTGTCGTAAGGAGAACGATATTGTTACTTCCCTCCAGATTATAGAAAGGGTGGCCCTTGCTGATGGATTTTAGTTCTACGCTAGCCTTTCCCCCTTCCATGGAAGCGACAAAACGCCACCGTTTGCCATCTTTTTCCAGTTGCTTGCGTTCCTTCTCGAAACTTGCATCCAGATTCGGCAAGTTCTTCCAGAAATCCTCCAGATTTCCTTCAAAATAGGACTGAGGAATGAAGAGATGTTTTTCCACATCAGACTGTTCTATCCGATAACCGGCCTCACGGGTCAGGATGACTAACTTCCGGATGACGTCAACACCGCTTAGGTCGATTCGCGGATCCGGTTCTGAATACCCTTCCTGTTTTGCCCTGTGTACCGTTTGAGAGAAAGGTATATCAGCAGAGATCTCGTTGAAGATAAAGTTGAGTGTACCGCTGAGTACAGCTTCGATCTTAAGAATCTTATCTCCTGAATTACGCAGATCATTGATTGTTCCTATGATAGGAAGTCCGGCGCCCACATTGGTTTCAAAGCGGAATTTGACTCCTTTGGACAGAGCTGTCTGCTTGAGTTTGACATATTTGTCGTATTGGTCAGAAGCTGCGATCTTATTAGCAGCGACGACGGATATATTATGTTCCAGAAGGGTCTGGTATAAATCAGCGATATCTTTACTGGCGGTACAGTCTACAAATACGGCATTGAAGATATTCATACCGATGATATTATCGCGTAACTTTTCCGGATTACTAGGTTGGGAAAACTTCAATTGCTCACGGACATTTTCCAGATTTAGTCCGTCCCGATTATAAATGGCATTATGAGAACTGGCAATACCGACGACTGTCAGTTTTAGTCTGTTACGTTCCTTCAATGCGCTATATTGATTCCTGATTTGCTCAATCAGTTTGCCTCCTACTGTACCTATTCCGCAAATAAAGAGATTAAGTTCCTTATATTCTGAGAGGAAAAAGGAATCGTGGAGTACATTCAAGCTTTTCCTCAGTGATTCACTTTTTATGACAAAAGAAATATTCGTTTCTGATGCTCCCTGTGCACATGCTATGACTGAAATTCCAGAACGTCCTAAAGTTCCGAAGAGTTTTCCGGCAATACCGGGCGTATGCTTCATGTTCTCTCCAACGATAGCGATTGTTGCCAGTCCGCACTCGGCGTGCATTGGAAACATCTCACCATCAGAAATTTCAGAAGAGAATTCTTCGTTGAGCACTTTTACCGCTTCCGGTGCATCCGCTTCACGTACACCGATAGAGGTGGAGTTTTCGGAAGATGCCTGACTGACCATGAATACAGAGATACCCTTGTTTGCCAATGCGGTGAAGATCCGTCGGTTGACACCGATCACACCCACCATACTCAGTCCACTTACCGTGATCAATGCTGTACCATTGATAGAGGAAATGCCCTTGATGGGTTTTCTGTCATCTTCAATTTTGCTTTTGATGATTGTTCCGGGATTGCTGGGGTTGAATGTGTTTTTTACCTTGATGGGTATATTCTTGATACATACCGGATAGATGGTTGGAGGATAAATAACCTTGGCACCGAAGTTGCAGAGCTCCATAGCCTCTACATAATTCAACTCGTTGATTGTATAAGCTGTCTTGATGACTTTTGGGTCAGCTGTCATAAAACCGTTGACATCTGTCCATATTTCCAATACTTCAGCATCAAGGGTACCTGCAAGAATAGCAGCCGTATAATCACTTCCGCCCCTTCCCAGGTTTGTCGTTTCGTCGGTATTTCGGTCTTTGCTGATAAACCCAGGTACAACAGAAATACGCGGTAATTCTTTGAAAGTATCAGAGACCAGTTTGATTGTTAATTTCGGGTCAATCATGTTCTTGCCATTCTTCCGAATGGTTTTAATGAATTCGCGGGAATCGAACCACCTTGCTCCCCGGATCAGTGTGGCCACAATCTGGCTTGAAAGTCGTTCACCGTAGGAGACAATAGCATTTTGGCTCTTTTCACTTAAATCATGAATAAGATAGACTCCAAAATAGATACTCTTCAGTTGCTCGAAGAGTGTATCTACGGTATTGAATAAATCTTCTCGGTTTTTAGTATCGGTGATAATCGTGTCAATCAGAGTATGGTGCCGGTCTACCATTACACTATATTCTTCTCTCCATCGATTGTCATGCTTTAAAGCTAATTGTGCCGTAGAGAGTAATTTGTCGGTAATACCACCAAGCGCACTGACAACAACGATGACGGGCTGGTGTTTTGCTTCCCTCTCTACGATCTTTTTCAGACTCAGAATACTTTTCACGGAACCTACAGATGTTCCGCCGAATTTCAGAACTTTCATTGGCTTGAATGATTTAATGTAATGCCCTGTCATCCTCGAAACCAGTGAGGCCATGGCAGAACTTGATTACAAAAATACGAAGAAATATTAGATTGCCCAAAAAATTATGTGATAAATTTGCCTTCTCATTGTGTTTTGAAATGTGTGACGTAAAGGTCTGGGCTACCAAAGGAATTCTGTAATATTCATTATCAACAGTACTACTACACAAAGACCTAGTACAATCAAAGTCCATTTTTGCCTTTTCTTGCTCATATTGCTTTTCCTGATCAGGCAGATCATCGTAGTCATGAAAATTAACGGCACGAGGATAATCATGATTTTAAACCATGACTGACCATGATAGTGGGTATAAGAATATCTCTCCTGAAATCCTATATAGGCAACCATAAGAAGGCTGGTTACATTCATCAGATTTTTAATCATATTGAGTGCTGGTTTTAAGTATCGCAGATTTCGCGATTTGGTTTACTTATGTTTGTGGCTTTGATTTTGCAAATATAGGAAATAATCAACTCGTATACAAAAATTCCATCAGGAATTGCATCTTGAATCAGTTCCCTTTTTTCTTTCTCGATAGAAACAGATTTAAAGGGATCTGAATGACTGGAGAGATGAGAGAATAATTAGAAAAACTGATGTTCTGGTCTGCTGAATATCAGAAGATGAAGCAGACGATAATCCCTGTCAGGGAAACTTCATTGAATTATTTTGTGAGATTCCAGAAAACTTCTTAATTTTGCAGATATGATAGAAGAATACCAAATCAGGGTATTGCCTCAAGTTGCTTACTCGGAGGCAAATATCGCGCAATATCTTATTGAAGAGAAGGGTCTTGACGCACAGAGTCTTACTCATGTTCGTGTCTTGCGTCACAGTATTGATGCCCGTCAGCGGACAATCTATGTGAATTTGAAAGTCCGGGCTTATATCAATGAGATGCCACAGGAGGATGAATTTACCCATACAGATTATCCTGATGTAAGTGAAAAGACATCAGTTATCGTTGTCGGGGAAGGTCCTGGCGGACTGTTTGCGGCCTTGAGGCTAATAGAGTTGGGCTTTAAGCCTGTAATCCTTGAACGTGGAAAGGACGTGCATTCCAGAAAAGTAGATATGGCCCAGATCTCCCGCACGCAAGAGGTAAATCCGGAAAGTAATTATAGTTTCGGGGAAGGTGGCGCGGGAGCCTATTCTGATGGGAAACTTTATACGCGTAGCAAAAAGCGGGGATTGGTGGAAAAGATTCTGAATGTCTTCTGTCAGCATGGAGCACCTCTGTCAATTCTTGCTGATGCGCATCCTCATATCGGGACAGATAAATTACCTCGTGTGATAGAAAATATGCGTAATACGATTCTGAAGAGCGGCGGAGAGGTCCATTTCCAAACGAAAATGACAGGATTCCAACTAGAGCAGAACCGGATAGTGGGTGTTGAGGCTGTTCATCTGCAGACAAATGCTGAAGAGGTTTATCGTGGGCCTGTGATTCTGGCTACAGGACATTCTGCGCGTGATGTCTATCGTTATTTGGACAGGACAGGTGTTGAAATTGAAGCTAAAGGGATAGCAGCTGGTGTACGGTTGGAACATCCTTCGCAATTGATAGATCGAATCCAGTATCATAATAAAGCCGGTAGGGGGGAATATCTGCCGGCCGCAGAATATTCTTTTGTTACGCAGGTGAAAGGCCGTGGTGTATATAGTTTCTGTATGTGCCCCGGCGGTTTTGTTATTCCGGCTGCTACTGGACCGGAACAAATCGTTGTCAATGGGATGAGTCCGTCCAACCGTGGTACCGCCTGGTCAAATTCGGGTATGGTCGTAGAAATCTCTCCGGAGGATGTCGGGACGAAAGATCTGCCTTTGGTCCCGCAAACCGGAAAGGATGATGACCACGATTCAGATGCATTGAAGGTGATGCTTTTTCAGGAACAGTTGGAGAGAATGTGCTGGCAACAAGGAAATCGGAAGCAGACGGCTCCTGCTCAGCGGATGGCTGATTTTGTCAATGGCCGTCTCTCTTATGATCTGCCTAAGTCGAGTTATTCTCCTGGATTGATTTCCAGTCCATTGCATTTCTGGTTGCCTCCTTTCATCGGGGAGCGTTTGCAGGAAGGTTTTAAATTTTTCGGCAAGCACGCTCATGGTTTCTTGACGAATGAGGCTGTCCTGATTGCTGTAGAAACGAGAACTTCTGCTCCTGTCAGGATCATCCGTGATCGTGAAACGTTGCAGCATATCCGTGTAAAAGGACTTTTCCCTTGTGGTGAAGGGGCTGGTTATGCAGGAGGAATAGTCAGTGCCGGAATAGACGGAGAACGTTGTGCTGACAGTTGTGCTGCTTATATGAAAGCATTGTAAAGCCAATTGTTTTTCAATCGGGGTGAATCTTTTATTCGTTATTTTTATCAAGAACGGAGAGAACTATAATAATCTTTCCGGTTCTTGGCAATGTTCTGAAAAGGGTCATCCAGTTGGTGATCACTTCTGTATGAATGGAAGTGACGTGAAGGTTGGACAAGAAGGGGACTATCAGCCTATTACAGGTTTAAGAAATTCTAATCAAGTCTTTGAAAAATTTGCTTGTCTACTGTTTTTTTCGTATTTTTGCAGAGTTTCAGAGAATATATAAAATCATTATAATGAACATTTCGTATAAATGGCTTAAAGAATACGTCGATTTTGACCTGACTCCTCAGGAAACAGCGGACGCGCTGACTTCTACAGGACTTGAGGTAGATGCACTTACAGAGGTCCAGTCTGTGAAGGGAGGACTGAAAGGATTATATGTGGGTAAGGTCCTGACTTGTGAACCACACCCTAATTCTGACCACATGCACATTACGACTGTGGATCTAGGTAAAGGTGAACCGAGTCAGATTGTCTGTGGAGCACCTAATGTGGCGGCAGGCGAGAAGGTTATCGTTGCAGATCTGGGCTGTGTACTTTATGATGGTGATCAGGAAGTGATAATCAAGAAAGCAAAGCTTCGCGGGGTAGAGAGTTGTGGTATGATTTGTGCTGAAGATGAAATAGGTGTTGGTACAGATCATTCGGGCATTATCATTCTCCCTGATGATGTGAAAGTAGGAACTCCAGCGGCCGAATATTACCATTTGGAAAGTGACTGGATTATAGAAATCGATGTCACTGCTAACCGTGGGGATGCGCTGAGTCATTATGGCGTAGCACGTGATCTCTATGCCTGGTTAAAGCAGAATGGCATTCAGACAAGTCTGCATCGTCCGGATTGTGAAGCTTTCCATGTGGACAATCAGGATATGCCTATTGATGTGGAAATCCAGAATACTGAAGCCTGCAAGCGCTATGCCTGTATAAGCATTACTGACTGTGACGTGAAAGAAAGCCCGAAATGGTTACAGGATAAGCTCCGTGTGATTGGATTGCGCCCGATTAACAATATCGTAGATATTACAAATTATATAATGATGGCCTACGGTCAGCCAATGCACTGCTTTGATGCAGACATGGTGAAAGGTCACAAGATCGTTGTTCGTACTCAACCAGAAGGAACTAAATTTGTCACCCTTGATGGTGTGGAACATACATTAGGTACGCATGACCTGAGCATTTGCAATGCGGATGAACCGATGTGTATCGCCGGGATTTTCGGAGGCAAGGGCTCAGGAACTTATGATACGACTCGTAATGTGGTCCTGGAGAGTGCTTATTTCCATCCGACCTGGATCAGGAAGAGTGCACGCCGTCATGGATTGAGCACGGATGCCAGTTATCGGTTTGAACGAGGAATTGATCCGAATGGGATTATCTATGCACTGAAACAGGCTGCCATCCTTTGCCAACAACTTGCGGGCGGGAAGGTGAGTATGTCAATCAAAGATGTCTATCCTGAACCGATCAAGGATTTTGATGTGCGTCTGGATTATGAATATTGTGACCGATTGATCGGTAAACAACTTGAGCGGACGACAATCAAGAATATTGTAACAAGCCTTGAAATGAAAATCAAGGCAGAAGATGCTGAAGGTCTTGACCTGACCGTACCGGCTTATCGTGTGGATGTTCAGCGGCCTTGTGATGTCGTAGAGGATATTCTTCGTATTTACGGTTATAATAATGTGGAAATACCTTTGACCCTGAAAAGTTCCTTGAATATTCAGGGTGAAGAGGATCAAAAGGCTGACCTGGAAAATCATGTCGCTGAATTGCTGGTCGGTTGTGGGTTCTTCGAAATTATGAACAACTCTCTGACGAAGATGACTTATTATGAGGACAGCCAACTCAATAAGTATCCTTGGGATACTACCATAAAGGTAATGAATCCGCTGAGTTCTGATCTGGGTGTGATGAGACAGACTTTACTGTTTGGCGGACTGGAAAGTATTGTACGTAATGTCCATCGGAAAAATCTGAACCTGAAATTCTTCGAGGTCGGTAACTGTTACCAGTTTCATGCAGAGAAGAAAACTCCGGAGCATCCGATCAAGGCCTATAACCAGTCACATCATCTGGGCCTTTGGGTAACGGGTAAACGCGTAGAAGGTTCTTGGGCTCATCCTGACGAGAATAGCAGTTTCTTCGAGTTAAAAGCATACGTAGAGAATATCTTGCAGGTCTGTGGGTTGAAATCCAACACAGTTGTCGTCAAGAAAAGTGATAATAACATCTTTTCAGATGGCTTATCTTATGAGACCCATCAGGGTGCTCTGCTGGCTGAGATAGGAATCGTGGACCCGAAGATTAAGAAGACTTTCGGTTTGGACCAAGATGTCTTTTTTGCAGATATCAATGTGACCGATCTGGCGCGTACGATTAGAAGAATCAAATTTGAGTTTAAAGAAGTCTGTAAATATCCGGCAGTCAGTCGTGACCTGGCACTATTGATAGACAAAAACGTTGAATTCAGTCAGATTGAGCAGATTGCACGTAAGACAGAAAAGAAACTTTTGAAGAAAGTAGAGCTTTTTGATGTCTATGAAGGCAAGAATCTTCCAGCAGGAAAAAAGAGTTATGCGGTTAACTTTATTCTTCAGGATGATGCTAAGACACTGACAGATAAATCGATTGATACTGTGATGAAGAAACTGATCCATCAACTGACTACTCAACTGAATGCTGAATTGAGATAATTCATCCGTACATTTTTAATAAAGATTTTTAAGACAATATATTAATATTACTCCAATGGGAAGAGCATTTGAATATCGTAAGGCTACAAAGCTGAAAAGATGGGGGCACATGGCCCGTACATTTACGAAATTAGGTAAACAAATTACTATCGCTGTCAAGGAAGGTGGCCCTGATCCTGAGAATAATCCTACGCTTCGTGCAATTATTGCGACTTGTAAGCGCGAGAATATGCCGAAGGATAACGTGGCACGTGCAATCAAAAATGCCCAGGGAAAGGATCAGAGTGAATATAAGAATGTATCCTACGAGGGATATGGTCCTCATGGAGTCGCTGTATTCGTGGATACACTGACGGATAATACTACTCGTACTGTAGCTGATGTACGTTCTATATTCAACAAGTTTAATGGCAATCTGGGTACCCAGGGTTCCCTGGGTTATCTCTTTGATCACAAGTGTGTATTCTCTTTCAAGAAGAAAAAGGATATGGACATGGACGAATTTATCCTTGACCTGATAGATTATGGGGTAGACGATGACTATGATGACGATGAGGAGAATGAGGAAATCACTATTTATGGTGATCCGAAAAGTTTTGGAGATATCCAGAAATACCTGGAAGATAATGACTATGAGATTACAGCTGCCGAGTTTACCCGTATTCCGAATGATCTGAAAGATGTTACTCCTGAGCAACGCCAGACAATCAATGAAATGGAGGATAAACTCGAGGAGTTTGAGGACGTGCAGAATGTGTATACTAATATGCGGCCGGAGGAAGAACCGGAAGAGGACGCTTGATGGCACATTTACGATATAAAACACATGGTACCTGTAGTGTCTGGATTGATATAGATGTAGATAATCTGGGAAATGTCGGAGACGTGCAGTTTACAGGTGGTTGTAATGGAAACACGAAGGGGATTTGCGCTCTCATTAAGGGGATGAAGGCTACAGAGGTTAAAAATCGCCTGAAAGGGATTCTCTGTGGCAATAAAGCAACAAGTTGCCCGGACCAGTTGGCTCATGCTTTGGAGGAAATGGGCTACTGATCAGACATTTCATTTGGTAGAGTATCAAAAAAGATAAGAAAGGGTAATCTTTTTACCCAACTGTTTTATAGATATTCAGAGAGAAAGGGACAGAAGAAATAAAATGATTTTTCTTCCGTCCCTTTTTATTGTAATGAATTATAATCCTGAGAATAAAGCAGTCTTTTGTTTCTTCTACAATTTCTTTGCCGATTTCTGCCCTGTCTGATAATTTTTCGGAGTATATATGACTTCAAACAAGATCTTTCCTTTATGTTTGGCTGAGCGATACAGAAAATGGAAATTAAAACCGGCATTTTTGTATGCTTGGGAACTTGGATCGTCAATTAGGGCTTTCAACAGAACGCTTCTCAATTTCCTGGCATTGAATTTGATGACTTGCGGGTTATCAGCTTTACCTGAAAGAGTGCGATAATAGTTCATGGTACGTGTCGCTTTATCAAAGGACATACTGTCTGTCCGCTCATCATTGATGACAGGGGTAGGACAGAATTTCTCTGTATATTCTTTGCTTTCACGTGCAGCACGGTCTGAAAGACTCTCGTGACAAGCAGATAAAGTAAAACAAAGCAAGATGGATATTCCAAGAGCCTGTATCTTCCATAAAGGGAGATGGATGTAATGGGTGTGAAATGTAATTATCTTCATTGTTGACTTTAAGTTTTATTTTTGCAAATATACAAAGAAATAATAAAAAACTTTGTATCTTTGTGTTCTAAAAAGTGATAAGAAGCATGGATAATATCAGTAAAATCAGAAACTTTTGTATCATCGCTCATATTGACCATGGTAAGTCTACATTAGCCGACCGGCTTTTGGAAAAGACGCATACCATCAAGATTACAGAAGGGCAGATGCTGGATGATATGGATTTGGAGCGTGAACGTGGTATTACCATTAAAAGCCATGCTATCCAGATGGAATATACGGCACAGGATCACAATAGTTATATCCTTAATCTGATTGATACTCCCGGACACGTGGATTTCTCTTATGAGGTATCGCGCAGTATAGCAGCCTGTGAAGGTGCTTTGCTGGTGGTAGATGCTACACAGGGCGTACAGGCTCAGACCATCTCCAATTTATATATGGCGGTGGATCATAATCTTGAGATCATACCGGTCATCAATAAGATTGATATGCCGAATGCAATGCCGGATGAGGTGGAAGACGAGATAGTTGACTTGATCGGTTGTGACCGTAAGGATATCTTACGAACATCGGCTAAGACGGGTGAAGGGGTTGATGAAATCCTTGAAGCTATTGTCAGCCGTATTCCTCATCCACAGGGAAATTCTGAATCCGTTACGCAGGCTTTGATATTTGATTCTATCTACAATCCCTTTCGGGGAATTATCATTCTCTGTAAAATAAATAATGGTTTTATCAAGAAAGGTGAGAAAGTCAAACTTTTCAATACCGGGATGCAATATGTAGCGGAGGAAGTCGGTGTCCTGAAAATGGATCTGGTCCCAAAGAATATACTGTCAAGCGGTGAGGTGGGATATATCATTACGGGAATCAAGGATCCTACTGAAGTGAAAGTAGGAGATACGGTCACTGCTACTGAACGTCCTTGTAGTAAAGCAATAGAGGGCTTCCAGGAGGTAAAGCCGATGGTTTTCGCAGGTGTTTATCCCATTGATCCGAATGATTATGAGAATCTGCGTACTTCATTGGAAAAACTCCAGTTGAATGATGCTTCTCTTACTTTTTCCCCGGAGAGCTCTATTGCCTTAGGATTTGGATTCCGTTGTGGCTTTCTCGGTCTGTTGCACATGGAGATTGTCCAGGAAAGACTGGATCGCGAGTTCAATATGGATGTCATTACTACAGTTCCAAATGTAAGTTATAAGGTTTTCGACAAACAGGGGGATATGGAGGAGGTTCATAACCCTGCCGGATTTCCTGATCCGACGTCAATCGAACATGTTGAGGAACCTTATATTCGGGCAAGTATCATTACATCGACAAAATTTATTGGTCCGATCATGAAGCTATGCCTGGATAAGCGTGGGGAACTGGTCAATCAGGAATATGTGAGCGGTGACCGTGTAGAGCTTCGTTTCCTGATGCCTTTGGGAGAGATTGTCATTGACTTCTATGATAAACTGAAGAGTATATCTAAAGGTTATGCTTCGTTTGACTATCATCTTGATTCCTATCGGCCCTCCCGTCTGGTCAAGTTGGATATTCTCCTTAATAGTGAACCTGTAGATGCTTTGTCTACGTTGACTCACGAAAGCAATGCAGTATCGTTTGGTCGCAAAATGTGCGAAAGATTAAAAGAGTTGATTCCTCGCCAGCAATTTGATATTGCTATCCAGGCTGCTATTGGAGGTAAGATTATTGCCCGTGAAACTGTAAAGCAGGTCCGTAAAGATGTAACTGCAAAATGCTATGGTGGAGATATCAGCCGTAAACGGAAATTGCTAGAGAAGCAGAAACGGGGCAAGAAAAGAATGAAGCAGATTGGCAATGTCAAGGTACCTCAAAAGGCTTTCTTGGCAGTTCTAAAACTGGATGACTGATTCTGAATGGGCTTCTTAAAGGTTTGTGATTCTGTATTCATGTGAAGAATAAGGCATATAAGTGTAATTTTTGATAAGGAGGAAGAGTATGAAAGAATTAACTGTAACAACACGTGATATAGCTCGAGAGCTTGCTCGAAAGTACAGTACCATGACCCATGATGAGTTAACTACTCTTGAGGGTATCTTGGTTCCTATGAAATTTGCGAAGGGGGAGATGATCATTCAGAAAGGTGAAGTTTGCAAAGATATTTACTATATCTGGCATGGTCTGATCCGCCAGTTCTATTTTAAGAATGACAAGGAGGTAACAGAGCATCTGGGGGTGGACAGATCAATCTTTATGTGTATTGAGAGTCTTTTCAGGGAAGAGCCTTCTAAACTTCAGGTGGAGGCCTTGGAGTCTTCTGTCATTTATGCTTTGCCTAAGAAGCGACTTGAAGAGGAGGCTATTCACAATGTTAACATCCAGATGCTATATCGTAAAATTCTGGAGGAAAGTCTGATTATTTCTCAAGTGCATGCTGATCTGGTTCGTTTTGAGACCGCTCAAGCCCGTTACAAGAAAATCTGTAAACTGAATCCTCAGGTTGTATTGAGAGCCCCTTTAAACTATATCGCCAATTATCTGCAAATGACCCCCGAAACCTTAAGCCGCGTCCGTACAGCAGCTCTTAGTGAGGATTGAACATATCTTCTGATTTTTAAACTTCGTTGTAGTTATTCAACCAACAGGAGTTTAAATACGAGAGGATATGTTGATAAAGTATATTTTATTTTTCGTAGAGATACCGTTTGATACTCTTTTTGGGAGTTTTCTGGAATTCTTCCTTCTGAATTTCAATCTCTGCGACTTTGCTATATACAGGCATCTGTGTGTTCAATTCTTGCCTGTTTTGTTCCATGATATTTTTTAAATCATCATTAGATAATCCAAGTGACTTAGCCGCATCATAATCTGGGTGAACGAGGCCTATCAGTTTCTGGTTATCCTGGATAACCAGGCATTCGTTCACAAGTGCAAGAGAACTCAGTTTATCCTCGATTTCTTCCGGATAAATATTCTGACCACTCGAGCCAAGCAGCATAGTCTTGGAGCGGCCTCTAATGAACAAGTTGTTTTCTGCATCCATCGTTCCTAAATCCCCCGTATGATACCAGCCGTCTTTATCAATGGTCTTCTCTGTTGCGGACGGATCTTTGTAGTATCCTAACATCACGTTTAATCCCTTTGCCAGAATCTCTCCTGGGATATTCTCCGGATCAGGACTGTCAATGCGTAGCTGCATGTGTGCGACGGGCCTGCCGCAAGAACCCTTTGCAAAGGTGTGCCAATCGGAATAGCACATAATAGGCGCTGTTTCGGTAGCTCCATATCCTACGGTATAAGGAAATTCTATCAGGCGTAGGAAGGACTCTACCTCTTGATTAAAGGCGGCTCCTCCGATAATGACTTCATAGAAATTTCCTCCGAAGGATCTGCAGACCTGCTCTTTGATTCTTTCCCGGATTCTCTTGCCGACTACTGGCATATTCAGTAGCAGATGGATTTTGTTGTTTTGAATTTTCGGGAAGATCTGCCTGCGTATGATTTTTTCTATGATCAGTGGAACTGATAATATCAGAGAAGGTTGGATTTCAGTAAAAGCTCTGGCTATAATGGACGGACTTGGTAAACGGGTCAGGAAAAAGACATGAACACCTCGCAGAAATTCGAATAGGAACTCGAAAGACATGCCGTACATGTGAGCCATTGGAAGAATACAAATGGTCTTGCATCCCAGTTTGATTTTGTCACCTAAAACTTGCATGGCAAAGTCGAAATTGCTCCAGAGTGCACGATAAGGAATCATCACTCCTTTGGAAAACCCTGTAGTTCCGCTTGTATAATTGATGAGAGCCATCTCCTCAGGACTCTTTTCGCGATAGTAATGTATGTGCTGTTTCCTGAAATATTTAGGAAATTTATGGCCGAATATCTCATTGAGGTGCTCTCGGGCATAGGTCAGTTTATCTGTCCTGCTGAGTACCAGGGAGTAGTCCGGGATATAGATAATGCCTTCAAGATTAGGCATTTTAGTCGTATCGATCTGAGTTGCCACGATGTCTCCAATAAACAGGAGTTTGGCATCAGAATGGTTGACGATATTCTGGATTTGATCTGCTGTAAATTCATGGAGAATCGGCACAGCGACACACCCGTATGTCAGAGTAGCCAGAAAAGCTACTGCCCAGCACGCACTGTTACGTCCGCACAGAGCAATCTTGTCACCTTCTTTTACACCGGAATATTCGAATAAAATATGTAGTTTTTCTATTTTCCGGGCTACATCATTGTATTGGAGAGTCTTCCCCTTATAATCAGTTAAAGCATCAAAATCCCAATGATCAATAATACTTTTTTCGATTAGTGAATTTATGCTAGCAATATTTTCAGTCATTTGATTCTATTCTATGTTATATGTGTAAACGCTTTTTGGAGTCAGCCAAAAAGTTATAGCATATCTTTATAAAGATAACGCTTAATACTTCTTTTAGGCGTTTTCTCAAATTCCTCATTATGAAGCTGTATTCTTGAAATTTTGCAGAAAGAGGGCAGGACTGAGTTTAATTGTTTCCGATATTGTTCCATGATATTCTGAAGATCTTCTTCTGAGAATCCTAAGGACTGAGCCTCTTCCAGATTAGGATTGACCAAACCTACGAGTTTGTCTCCTTTTTGAATGACAAGGCTCTCGTTGACCATAGCCATGGAATTCAATTTATCTTCGATCTCTTCGGGATAGATATTCTGTCCGTCTGCTCCTAAAAGCATGTTTTTTATTCTTCCCTTGATAAAGAGATTGCCCTCTTTGTCCATAGTACCCAGATCACCTGTATGAAACCAATTGTCTACGAGAGCTTTTTGGGTAGCAGTTTTGTTCTTATAGTATCCTTTCATGACATTCAGTCCGTGTGTGATAATCTCTCCGGGGATATTTTCCGGATCAGGACTTAATATCTTTACTTCCATGTTCTTGACAGGCTTCCCACATGAACCCGCAACGAAATCCTCCCAATTTGTAAAAGTGATCAAAGGAGCCGTTTCCGTAGTGCCATAGCCGATGGTGATAGGAAAGTTTATGCTGGTAAGAAAGTCCTCAACTTCCTTGTTAAGGCCTGCTCCGCCTACAATGATCTCGTATAGATTGCCACCAAACAAATCTCTGACTTTCTCACAAATACTTTCTTTGACCTTTTTATTGACGATAGGCATATTTAAAAGTAATTTGATCTTATTTGTCTGGAAAACAGGGAGAACTTTTCTGCGTATGATCTTTTCTATGATAAGAGGTACCGCAATGATGACTGCCGGTTTTATGTCATGAAAGGCCTGAGCAATGATAGAAGGACTGGGTAGTCTTGTCAGGAAATAGATATGGTTTCCAAAACAGAACTCGAAAAGAAATTCAACCATCAGCCCATACATGTGAGCCATTGGGAGAATGTTCAGTACGGGACTTCCCTTCTTCAAGTGTGGCCCTAAGGCATTCATAATAAAGTCCAGATTGCTCCAGAGAGCTTCATAAGAGAGCATTACACCTTTTGAAAAACCTGTTGTTCCACTAGTGTAATTGATCATTGCAAGTTCGTCAGGCTGATCTTGGTAGTAGTGGATATGTTCTTTACCGAAATACTTGGGATATTTCTTACCGAATATCTCGTTGATATGCTCTATGGCGTATGAGAACCGTTCATTGCGGGATAGTATAGGACTGCGATAGGGGAGATAGATGATACCTTCAAGATTAGGCATCTTATCTGGATTAATCTGTGTCGTTATGATGTCACCTGCAAAAAGGATTTTCGCCTCTGAGTGATTGACGATATTATGTATTTGTTCAGCTGTAAATTCATGTAAGATGGGGACTGCAACAGCACCGTAAGTCACTGTTGCAAGGAATGCAACTGCCCAGTTGGCACTGTTACGTCCGCAAATAGCAATTTTATCACCTTTATGTATATCGCAACTTTCGAACAAGATATGGTATTTTTCAATCTTGCGTGCCACATCGTGAAATTGGAGTGTTGTTCCTTTATAATCTGTAAGTGAATCTTTATCCCAATTATCTACAATGCTTTTCTCGATATACGAGTTAAAGCTTAGTATCGTATCCATTGCACAAAAACAAAAATTTTGTGCAAAGGTAACCAGTTTTCTGCACAACCCAAAACTTTCTGTGCAGTATTTTTATTAATTCTGTAAGAATTTTGTTTTTAATGGGAAAAAAGGACAATAAAACTTCTTTTTATATGATGTTAGAAGCCATCAAACTATTCGTATCGTATACTTCGGGCAGGGTGAATATGGGAGATGAGGTAACTTGGGGTTACCAGCATGACCATACAGATAATCATAGTTGCAATATTCAACACCAGAATGAACCACCAGTTAAACTCTATGGGGACCGTATTCACATAATAGGTTTGGGGATCAAGTTTGATCAGCCCTGTGTATTTCTGTAATGAGAGAAGTCCTATTCCGATGATATCACCTAACAAGAGTCCTCTGCCTACGATAAAGGCTGCAAACCATAGGAAAGTATGTCTTATAGTCTTATTTCTTGCGCCTAAAGCTTTCAGTACACCGATCATATTTGTTCTTTCAAGGATGATGATAAGCAGTCCTGAAATCATGGTGACTATGGCTACAGCCATCATGAGTCCGAGTATGACCCATACATTCAGATTCAGCAGATCAAGCCATGCAAAGATCTGTGGATTAATCTCTTGAATCGTTGCACTGGAATAGGTTTCCCCGTTGTGGTCTACTGTTCGGTTTACCCGATTGGTAAAATAGGCTTCGGTTTCATTGACTTTGTTGAAGTCATTTACGGTTATTTCTGCTCCACTGGCCTGGTCATTGTCCCAGCCATTAAGTTTTACGGCAGTGTGGAGATCTGTATAGCAGGTGACCTCATCATATTTTTTAAGATTGGTCTCATAAATCCCTTGAATCGTAAACCGACGTATTCTCACACCTTGATTATCTATGAAATAGGCAAAGATACGTTGTCCTACGTTCAGATGGAGTTTATCTGCCATGAGTTTAGAAACTAAAATCTGGTTTCTGCTGGACTGGTCACAAAACTTGGGGATACTTCCTGCTATCATATTCTGATGAATAAAGGTGGAATCCCATTCCGGTCCTACACCCTTAAAGGCTACTCCAAGAAAATCAGAATCTGTTTTTAAAATTCCCTGTTTGATGGCGAAGCGTTCCACATGTTTTACACCGGGGATCTTCTTAAACACATTCATCATCGAATCATTGATGACTACAGGGTAATTGCCACTGGACTGTAAGGTAAGAAAATCAGCAACTTCTATTTGTCCGCCGAAACCGATGACCTTGTCACGGATGGTATGCTTGAATCCTAGTATTATACATACGGAAATGATCATGACCGCAAGCCCGATGGCTACACCAACTGTTGCAATACGGATAGCTGGTTGTGAAACCTTTCGTTTACTACCTGTATCAGAATGGATCTTTTTCGCTATGTATAAAGGAAAATTCATAGATCAAATTTCGTTAACCCTTTTTCTGCCGGGATAGGTTTCCAAAGCCTTGCGCAATATGAAGAGAGCTCTTTCCAAGTCTGCTTTTTTTAGAACATAAGCTACGCGGACCTGATCAATACCTGCTCCCGGTGTTGTATAAAATCCTGCTGCAGGAGCTAGCATGACGGTTTCTCCTTCGTAATTGAAGTCTGTCAGCAGCCATCTGCAAAATTTTTCGGCATCATCTACTGGTAGTTTTGCTACGGTATAGAAAGCTCCCATAGGAATAGGTGAATAGACTCCTGGTATGCGGTTCAAACCGTCAATGAAACACTTGCGGCGAAGTTCGTATTCATCATATACATCACTGTAGTATTCTTTAGGTGCGTCAAGAGAAGCTTCAGCTACAATCTGCCCGATGAGTGGAGGACTTAGCCGGCATTGGCAAAACTTCATGACTGCTTTTCTTACCTGTTCATTTTTCGTGATCAGAGCACCGATACGGATTCCGCATTCTGAGTAACGTTTGGAAACAGAATCAATAAGGATCGTATTTTGTTCGATGCCTTTCAGGTGCATGGCACTGACGTATGGTGAACCGGTATAGATATATTCACGATAAACTTCATCTGAAAACAGAAACAAGTCGTATTTCTTGCACAGGTCCCGGATCTGATACATCTCCCTACGGGTATAAAGGTACCCCGTCGGATTATTTGGATTGCAGATCATGATGGCACGTGTGTGCTTGTTGATCAGTTCTTCAAATTTCTCAACTTTTGGAAGAGAAAATCCTTCTTCTATGGTCGTGGTGATGGTTCGGATTTTTGCACCTACAGAAACTGCAAAAGCCATATAATTGGCATAACCCGGCTCTGGCATGATAATTTCATCGCCAGGATTCAGACAACTCATGAAGGCGAACATCACAGCTTCGCTTCCTCCGGCAGTGATGATGATATCATCGGGGGAAATAAGGATGTTGTATTTTTTATAGTAGTCAACAAGCTTCGTCCGGAAACTTAAGAAGCCTTGGCTGGGAGCATATTCCAGAACTTTGCGGTTGATTTTTTTGAGTGCATCCAGTCCGCATTGTGGAGAAGGCAAATCCGGTTGACCAATATTCAAGTGGTAAACCTTGATGCCACGATTTTTAGCCGCCGCCGCCAAAGGTGCTAATTTTCGGATTGGTGACTCAGGCATATTTAATCCACGTACCGATATTTCTGGCATTGTATGAATAATTAATTATCGAATTGCAAAGATAAGGAAATTTTTATTATCTTTGCATGATGATTGGAAAAAATTAAGAATAAACGAACTTTCATAAATAGGAATTAAGTCAATTATGAGATCCAGAACAAGTACTTGGTTTGAAACCAAGATCAGATATGAGAAGATGATGGACGATGGCATGCAGAAAAAGGTCACCGAACAATATGTAGTGGATGCCTTGAGTTTTACTGAGGCTGAAAGTGCCATTATTGAGGAGATGTCTTCTTATATAAGTGGTGAAATGAAGATCACGGATATCAAACCGGCATCGTATGGTGAGGTCTTTTTCAGTGATATTGATTCTGATGATAAGTGGTACAAAGCCAAACTCCAGTTTATCACCATAGATGAGAAATCTGAAAAGGAAAAGCGTTCAAACGTGTATTATCTTGTCCAGGCTGCTTCTCTCCCTGGAGCTGTAAAGCATGTGGATGAAGTGATGGGAAGCACGATGATTGATTATGTGATTGCTTCCATTGTCGAGACTCAGGTCATGGATGTCTTTGAACATCATGCTCCCAATGCTCCTAAGAAGAAAGAGGAGAGAAATGATGTCCCTGAATATGAAGAACAACCTGCATCCCAACCATCAGACCAAGTACCTGAACCGAAGAACTGATCGTTTTTATAATAAACGTTTATCGTTTGAAAGGGTTGGGAATAGTCTGATAAGAGTTTCCAACTGGTTGTCGTATCTGTAATATAGCAACCGATATAGTGGTCTTGAAATGCTGTTTTTTAATTGATAGTAAAATGGTTGATGTCGCAAAGAATTTACACAAAGTGCTGGACAGCCTGCCCGATGGAGTAAGATTGGTTGCCATCAGCAAGTTTCATCCTAAGGAATATGTAGAAGTCGCTTATGCTGAGGGCCAGCGTGTTTTCGGTGAAAGTCATGAACAGGAACTCGAACAGAAAGTGAAAGAACTGCCTAAGGATATTGAATGGCATTTTATCGGCCATCTTCAGACGAATAAGGTGAAATATATAGCTCCTTATATTTCTATGGTGGAGTCCTGTGATAGTCTGAAGTTGATGAAAGAGATAGAGAAGCAGGCTGCGAAATGCAATCGGGTGATTAAGGTATTGCTGGAACTTCATATTGCTGAGGAAGCTACAAAATACGGCTTGACACAGGAGGCTTGCAGGGAACTGCTTGACTCCGGAGTCTGGAAAGAGATGAAGCATATTAAAATCTGCGGCCTGATGATGATGGCCTCAAATATCGATGATCAGCATCAGATTGCCCAGGAGTTTGATACAGCCGCCACGTTCTTTGATGAAGTCAAGTCTAAGTATTTTGCAGATGATCCTGATTTCAGGGAACGTTCGTGGGGCATGAGCCATGATTTCCCTATTGCCGTGGAGCACGGATCCACGCTGGTCCGTGTCGGTACGGCAATCTTCGGCCCAAGAGTCTATTGATAGATTGAGAGAAAGCAATTCTTCTCAATGGTCTTTGGATGATTGTTTTACCAGTTATGATGTTTGTGTTCTCTTCTCATTTGCTTCTCAAACCTTTTTTGGTCTTTGCGAGAAGATTGGTTGCCAAATACATAGACGTCATCGTGAGTTCTCCACCTGTCTTGTCCATAAATCCGGTTTCGGTTTTTATAATATCCTCGGTGTAAGCCATTGTCATGGCGGGGATATCTTGTGTATACATTGTATACGTAAGTGCCGTTATGCCAGGAGACAGGACGGTAGAAATAATTTGTTCCGATAAATAAATTCCATTGTCTGTCACTGAAGAAAATCCTGAAAGCGGAGTTGCGTGCGTGCCATCTGGAAGTATAGAGGTTATCCGGGTGATTGATGCTTAGAAAATAGTCGAGGTTGATGCGGTACACCTTATTATATTCACGTGACGAAAATCCCATTTCATAGGCCATTTTATCAGTCAGGTATTTGGCTTCAAATGTGGCTCTGTCATAACTCATCGCTTTTGCAGATAGGGACATAATCAGTAGGGCTGCAAGTAAGAATATATTCCGTTTCATAGTCGTAAGTGTTAAAAATTAAACAAACTGTTTTAGTACCTTCGGAAATGAATTAGAATCAATATCCTTTGGTTTCTAGTGCAAATTTACGGATTAGTATTCAATGTATAAGATTTATATCCCTATTAAGTGATAGGAATACCCCTTTACGTAATAGGAATTGCCCTTATAAAATTTTCTGTGGTTAGGAATGGCGCATTTGATTTTGCAATAGCCATTGGTGACTATTGCAAAAGGGGTAAGGTAATTCGGATGAGCCGTACTATGCTATTTGTTTTGTGATTTAATGTCTTGTATCCTGAAGCTTATTTTTTAAATTCTAAAAGGACAGAAGCGTGGGGGCGTAATTTTACAGTATAGTGATTTCGAACCTTTGCTAATTGTTTGTTTGACCATAGGTCTATTACTTTCCGACTTCCTGAAATTCCGATGTCTTTCAGACTGACCTTAATGCTGCGTATGTCGTCGTCTGATAGGTTGAAGATTGCCACATAAATGTCTTTTTGATGATCTGAAGAGGTAATAATGGCTTCTTTCTGATTTTGAAGCAATAGGCGTACGTTCTGACTTTTCTCGTGCATGCGCAGCACTTCCTTATTTGTGAGCAATGAGAGCGTAAAGGGATCAATTGTAGGCAGGTCACCTCCAAAGATCAGAGGTGATCGGAATATGGTAAAGAAAGTCATCAGTGAGTATTGTTCATCTTTTGTTAGACGTGTCATTCGGTCTGCACCCCTTTCTCCTCTGATAGCCAGATGCCCCAAAGGTATCATGTCACAGTCTGGCCATGTTCCCGGAGCAATATACGGATACCATTGCCGAGCTATTTTCATCAGATGAGTCAGATCACTCCATTTATCCCATACATCGTTTACCATGCGCCAAAGATTAGCATGGCTCCGGACGTGATCAGCCTTGCTGATTGGTGTTTCTCCCGGTGAAGTACTGAATACGATCGGACGACCGCATTGATCAATCGCTTTGCGTATCATTTCAATCTCATCTTGATGATATGGACTAGACAAGTCGTCTACCTTTATATAGTCTACTCCCCAACTCGCATATAAATCAAGGAGAGAATTGTAATAATCCTGGACACCTTCTCCATATTTCAGGGTGTAATTGTCGGCAAGCCATCCGCATTGTCCTTCCGGAGAATAAATCTGATCGGCAGTGATACCGTGGCTCTTCCTGATGGGAAAACGCTGACGAAACAGGATGTCTGCAAGTACATTGATGACTGTGTCAACAATTCCGGTTATTCTCTGGTACCGGATTATCGCAATCTCTGGGCTTATACAAATAGATGTACGGTAAATGATTATCCATATACTAAAGGTAAAGGTCTGAAATGGTGCCAGGATGATGAGAATGAAAAACATAATGCAGATGATGTGGAAAATATGTTTGCCATCAAATTCAATAAATTGGCTTCTTGGAATACGACAATTGGCTACGGTAATGGTTATGCTCTTCACCTCGGAATCCGTGGTGGTCAGGACTATGCCAATACATTCCCATTCGGTCAAGGTTGGGGAGCCGGGCCTGTTGCACCGAACCTCATATCTGACTGGAAAGCGGCAGAACCAAATGATATGCGTCGTGATGCTTCTATCCAGTTGTTGAGCGAACTTCCTAAGTATAAAAAAGGAGGATGGTCTGACTATATACAGGAGACGGATTACTTCGAGAAGAAGTTAGCACCTGTTACCTCTAAGGACGCTACTCAGTCCGGAGGGTATGCTTGTTGTTTTGAAGTAACGATGTATGGTGCTGATGGATGGTCCAATGGTGTCAACATGCAGACCTCCAATATCCATGATTTGGTATTGTTGCGTTTTGCAGACGTATTGCTTATGCAATCAGAACTCGAAGATAATATATCCGGAATCAATCGG
>DAIPMC010000035.1:0-1374 GCA_036768895.1 Prevotella sp.
CTTCTGAAGGCTGGGCATAATAGCTTTCGGGTTTATCGGCCAGATGCTGAAGCCCGGATTGATAAAGGACAGTGAGTGCCAGTTCATGCGCATTACTGGTAATGTGGGGATGTTGCGAGTTGGAAAAGGCGCAGGGAGTATAATCCATTGGCCCTACCACGTTGCGTGTGAAAGGCAATGTAGCATTATGGCAAGCTGCTTTATTTGTAAGTATGGGCAAGTTGTTGTACCATTCTTCCCCATATACACCTTCTGTTGAAAGGAGGTTGGGGAAGGTACGCTGCCAGCCACGAGGGATAGTAGCACCGTGGAAATTCACAAGCAGATGATGGCGAGCGGCACATTTTAGAATAGCTATACAATAGGCCATTGTCGGTTGAGTATCGCCATCAAAGAAGTCTACCTTGACACCGGCAACACCAGACTTTTCAAGCCATGTAAATTCCTTTTCTCGTTTTTCAGGAGTATTGATATGGAATTTGGGCCCGGGTGCACCATTGATCCATGCAGTGGAAGAGTTGTACCAGATGAGTGGGCGTACGCCTTTCTGATGAGCATAGTTGATGGCATCTTCTATGTTACCCCCATTTGTCATCTCATCCCATTCGGCATCAATGAGCACATAAGGAAGGTGGAAGCGGGCTGCCATATCTATGTATTTCTTTACGATCTGGTAATCCTTTGACCCATGATTATAAGCCCAGTATACCCAGGAGACGACACCCGGATGGATCCATGTGGTATCTTTTATTTGAGAGGGTTCTGCGAGATCTGTGATCAGTGTAGATTCTACCACATCACTCAGTTTGCCGATAATGACTACCCTCCATGGTGTATGCCAGTTGCCGTCAAGATGAAGAGGGTTCCGATCCTGATATATCTGATAACTGGTGTTTCCGGAGCTCTTCAGTGAAGAAGCACTTTGATATGGGTTGATGTCTGCCTCGCTGTAAAGTGCGTAACATTGAGCATTCTGCAGTTCTACAAGGGCAGGATAACCCCAATGTCGTTTACTGGAAGCCTCTTGCGGCTGTCCTGTAGTCATAGGAAAAAAATCTTCGTATGACGATTGGTAGTTTTGCATCCACCGCCGCAGTCCTTCTTTGATATGATATGTCGTGAGTTCGCCCATAATACTATCGTCCTTCAGACCTGATAATTCGTATCGGAAAGCAATACCATTATTGTAGGCACGTAACCGGAGTTTTAGTTGTGGGGAGAGTATGCATACGGCTTCTGTAGCTTCGTTATTACAGATATGCCGCTTGCCGCTAAGCATTTTATAGTGCTCCTGTATGTGTTCCTGCTGTTGCAGGGTGATCTTTTTGCAGGTTACCGCTCCCATTTTGTTTTTAGTCATCAGTCCCAACCGGG
>DAIPMC010000035.1:1384-6804 GCA_036768895.1 Prevotella sp.
AAGATCAAAATTATTCTGTCAGAATCAAATCCGGGTACAGATGACGGCTGTTTTTCCCTGATAACTTACACTAAAACCCGGATTTGATTCTGACAGAATAATTTTGATCTTTTGGTTGGGAGAGATCAGAATCTGATTGTTTGCCTGCATGGTTGATGTTATTGCCCACAAGAAGACTGTCAGCAGTGCCCCTATCCTATTTTTCTTCATCATCTCTTTCCTGTTTTTCCATTTCCCACCATGAGAAATTCATTAACTTTCTACCCTTTTGCCCATGAAAGACAAAGAAGAGATCATGAACACCGGTAACGGGAATGAGAGTGTTTGCTGAGAAATTGCAGAAATTTTCCCATCCTCCTGTGCTTGGTATGTTGATAGTGGCAATCATTTTACCATTGATACTGTCAGCATGCAGTTCTATCGTTCCGCCCTGAGAGGCACTGGCAGCACTGATACTGATCTTTTGTGGTTGAGAAGAGAAATTTACTTCTCTTACTTTCATCCAGTCGCCGTTTTGGATATCAGTCACATATACTCCGGTCCTTAGGCTTTGTTCCGTTGTGAGTCCCTTTTCCCATGCTATGGTTGAGGCTTCTGTTTTTTGGAAAGGATTCAACGTACCCGTTGGTTTCACACCTTCGCGTGTGGGAAGAATTGCAGGAATGGTGCCGTCCTTATTATACTTGAACTCTTCGACAGCAATACTGCGGTCAAAACCTCCCCCTCCGGGCAGGTTGCCTGTATGATAGAAGAAATAACTATGTCCTTTGAAATCTATAATACCACAATGGTTCGTGAAAGAATTGGTTTCATTTTCCTGAGGCATGACGATACCCTTGTAAATCCATGGTCCTTGTGGCTTGCGGCTCATGGAATAAGCAATGTGTTCCGGTACTCCGCCTGCGGAATAAAGAAGATAATAGTTTTTATTACGTTTAGCCAGCCATGGTCCTTCAACATAAATATCCTTATATTTCATACCCCTTTTCCGGAAGGCAGGTGAAGGTGCTCCGAAACTTTTCTCGTCTTGTCGGATGATAGAGACCTCTCCATCAAAACTAGTCATGTTGTCTGCTAATTTAGCTTGATGAATTTCAGGATTTCCCCATACCAGATAAGCATTCTTTCCATCCATCAGTACGGTTGGATCTATATTGTCCCATTTCCCGTCATCATAGAGTGGATGGCCGATGGCATCCTTGAAGGGACCGGTAGGTGAATCGCTGACAGCTACACCGATAGCCATACCGCCGGATAGTTTGGAATGAGCGCAAATATACCAATAGTATTTTCCATCTCGTTCACAACACTGAGTAGCCCATGCACGATCATCAGCCCATGAAAAACTGTTCAATCCAAGCAATTCTCCATGATCGGTCCAATTGACCATATCGATGGTAGAATATACTCGCCATTGGTACATCCAGAAGAAATCTGCCTTTGGCTCATCTACATCAGCATAGACAAAGAGTGTATCGCCTTTTACCATTGGTGCGGGGTCTGCTGTATAATGGGTCTGTATGATCGGATTCTGCGCTGAGGCGGTAATGGACAGACCAAGCATCACAATTAAGATTGTCTTTTTCATCGTTTCTTGTGTAGTTTTTATTAAGTTTTTAGTATATCAGGAGCAAAGGTAAGCATTTTTGTTCGTTTTCATCGGTACTAATATATCATAGACTTTTCATGATGTATCATCTGAGGTGTTGTATATGCGAAATAGGCCTTTTGAGACCAATAAATAAATTTCAGATACAAATAATGAGATGAATAAAGATTAAAATACGTAATTTTGCAATGATTCATTATAACAGAACGAAATCGATCAAAGATCATGAAAAAACTTCTTTTCTTTTTGATAATCTTACTTTATAGCTATTTACTCCATGCTGTGGATACACGTCCTCATCTGCAGTTTGTTACCCCATCCATTGTCAGAGTTCAATGGTCGGCTGATGGCAAACTTCATCGGAACAATACAGGTGTATGTATTTATACTCCGCAAAAGGTTAAGGTAAAAGTGATAAATAAAGACCGTAAGGTGTTTTTTATTACTTCCGAGCTTATCGTTGAGATGGATAAGAAGACGAAAGCACTTACCTTTCGCGACAGAAAGAACGGTAATGTGCTGCTGGAAGAGGATCATGTCAAGCCTTATGAGACAGAGCCTGTCGTGCAACAGCGGATAGTCTATGATGATGCTACAGCCCATCAGGAAAATACGGCCAATGGTATGGTAACGGTGAAAAATATTATCCGTATAGACACCATAGGCAGAAGTAATCGTTTTCGAGTGAATTTCCGTTTTTCTAAGCATCAGGCTCTCTATGGTCTTGGTTCTCAGATGGAAGATTATATGAATCTGTTGGGGAAGACGGTTTACCTGACTCAGCATAATCTTAAGATAATGATTCCTGTACTGAACTCTACAAAAGGTTATGGCTTGCTTTTCGATGCAGGATCTGCTATGAAGTTCAGCAGTGAGGCTGACGGGCAGGATCGTTATAAGGGTACGATGGAGATAGAGGCCGCAAAGGAATTAGACTATTACTTTATCAAAGGCAAGAATATGGCTGATGTTGTCGGTGGTTATCGCTTTCTCACCGGAAAGGTTTCTCTGATGCCTCGTTGGTTGTTTGGCTATACACAGTCCAAGGAACGTTATGTCTCTTCACAAGATATCATCAGTACTTTAAAGGAATATCGCCGCAGGCATGTTCCTATAGATATGATCGTACAGGACTGGAATTACTGGCCTGAAGGATGGGGATACATGAAGATGAACCCAAAGTATTATCCTGATCCTAAGGCACTGGCAGACTCCGTACATGCTCTCCATGCAAAACTTATGATTAGTATCTGGCCAAATCCTCAGTACTGTCCTGAAGAAGTTGATTTCCGAAAGCATGGTTTCATGCTGGAACATTCTGTATATGATGCCTTCAATACTGATGCCCGGCGGTTGTATTGGAAATATGCCAATAACGAGTTTTTTTCCAAAGGCTTTGATGCCTGGTGGTGTGACAGCAGTGAACCACTTGATGCAGACTGGAATCATATTCCGGAACCGGAAAATGGCAAGCCTTATAGTTGGAATGATCATAAACGCCGTTGGCTTCTGAATCAGAATCTCCTTAGTGATGCATTGGGAGCAGAACGAAGCAGTTTATATTCTCTTTATCATTCTATGGGTATCTATGAGAACCAGCGGGCTACTACTCTCCGGAAACGTGTGGTTAATCTGACACGCAGCTCATACGCCGGACAGCAACGCTATGGTACTATTGTGTGGAATGGTGATACCCATGCTTCCTGGTCATCTTTCAGGCAGCAGATTCCGTCAGGACTTAATTATATGGCTACGGGTAATCCTTACTGGACGGTTGATGTAGGGTCGTTTTTTGTGAAGAGTGATTTCCGGTGGTTTCATAAGGGTGAATTTCCTGATGGCGTGAAGGATGATGCTTATAAGGAGTATTATGTCAGGATGTTCCAGTGGGCCACGTTCTTGCCTATGCTTCGTAGTCATGGCAGTGACACACCGCGCGAGATATGGAGGTTTGGTGAACCCGGTACTCCTTATTATGATGCCATCCTAAAGATGATTCGTCTCCGATATTCGCTCATTCCGTATATCTATAGTATGGCTGCTGCACAGTACCGGGGCAACTATACCATGGCGCGTCCGTTAGCTTTTGATTTTCCTGAAGATAGTTGTGTATGGGATCTGAAAGATGAATATATGTTCGGTAATTTCCTTGTATGTCCGGTTACTCATCCTATGAAAGAGACATATTCCCGTCGAATATATCTGCCTGAAGGTGCAGGATGGACTGACTTCTGGACAGAGAAGCATTATCGGGGCGGGCAATGGATCGAAATGAATACACAGATTGATCGTCTGCCACTTTTTGTTAGAGATGGAAGTATCATTGCAACTACAGAGCCTATGGAGTATGCAGCGGAACAGAAAAACAAACCTGTAACGATCAGGGTGTATCCGGGTGCTGATACAGACTTTACATTTTATGACGATGAAGGTGATAACTATGATTATGAGAAAGGGGACTTTTCTACTATCCGATTCTCATGGAATGAACGTCATCATAAACTTACCATTGGCAATCGCCATGGGAGTTTTCCGGGGATGCTTCATCATCAAACTTTCATGCTACAACTTCCTTCCGGGAAAAAGGTTGTCCATCTATAGTAAAAATAGATGGATCAGAGAATATAAATATCATTTGTGGCACCTGGAATATCTCTCATTGATGTTCTAGGTGCATCATGCCCTCCATATCCTTAAAGCCCAGTGAGCGATAAAGGGGGCGCCCGCTGTCCGTGGTCTCCAGATAGATTTTCTGTACACCTGAGTCTTGTACCTGTCTCACGAGCCAACGTACAAGTGCATGTCCTACGCCCTGATGTCTATAGGATTCCCTGCAATAAATGTTCATCAGGTAAGCACATTTGCCGTTGGCATTATCGGGCGAAGGCATTTCCTCATAGAGACAGACACCTCCGCACCCTACCGTCACCCCATCGATCTGGGCAAAGCAGGCAATATGTCCTCCTCTGGCAATCTGCTGTCTGTAATAACGGCGGTTCTCTGCTTCCAGTTGTGTCGTATCCAGATCATCGGGCAACGAGAATACATGGTGTAGCACTTCCATCCGCCATTTCATCAGTTTCTCCATCTCTTCCAGCCCGGCGCGGGCAATGATAATCTCTTTCATATCCTTATAGTTTCCATTCCTTTAATACGACAGGTAATGCTTTACGGTCCACCTTTCCGTTTGCCGTCATAGGCAGTGATTGCATCTTGACGAAAAACTCCGGTATCATAAAAGGTGTAAGATACATGGAAAGTTTTCTGTGAAGTTCGTGATAGTCGAATGTTTCTTCATCACGAGGTACGATATAAGCCACGAGATAGGATAACTCGTTGGGGTCTGTATAAGCACAGACAACACCCTTCTCTACCTCATTGCATGTATTGAGCAGATTCTCTACTTCGTCACACTCCACACGCTTGCCGAGGATCATTACCTGTTTGTCTTTCCGGCGGAGAAAGGCAAGGTTACCGTCTGGAAGAATATAGCCGAGGTCTCCGCTACGGTACATCTGTCGGCCATTCCTCATTTCTATAAAGTTTTCCTGCTCCGGTTTCCTGCCGATATATCCCTGTGATACGCCATTGCCGTAAATACAGATTTCACCGGTCTCACCGTCCTTTACCACGTTCCCGTTCCTGTCCTGAATTTCTATCTCTACCCCCAACACCGGTTTCCCAATAGGATAAGTACCGTCTTCAAGTGCATAGCCGCCGTTACATTTATAATAGGAAGCACATACAGTAGTTTCTGAAGGGCCGTAGGTGTTATATACTTGTACGTGGGGTAACAAATTGGATACATACT
>DAIPMC010000035.1:6823-13872 GCA_036768895.1 Prevotella sp.
ATCACGAAGGCCGCGTGGTCAGCAGCGCGGGCACGCAGCACATCACCACCGCTGATCAGCAGACGGAGACTGGAGGGAATCTGCTCCAGTTTATTCATCTCAAGCAACAGGTAAGGGAATCCGCTCAATTCCGTAACTCTATTGCTTTCGATGTATTTCATCAGTGTGGAAATATCCGCTTTCATCTCTTCCGAAGGAATGCAGAGTGCAGCTCCGGAAAGGAGTGTCGTATACATCTCCTCAACAAAAATATCAAATGAGCATACAGAATATTGTAGCATACGGTCTCCTTCCCTGGGATGGAATTCGTTCTGAAAGGCGTGCACATAGTGACAGACATTAGAGTTGCTGACACATACCCCTTTAGGTTCACCTGATGTTCCGGATGTATAGAGAACATAAGCCAGTCCATTTGGTTCTGACATATCATCAATATGGATATCAGTCCGGCATTCCAGTCCCTGCTCTATAAGCAATTTTCGGAATCCGCCGTTAACATTTGCAGCGTATTTGTCATGAGTAATGAGAAAGTCGATATCACATTCCTTCATCATATAGCGGATACGCTCCACAGGAAAAGATGGTTCGGCCGGAACGTATGCTGCGCCAACCTTGATAACTGCAAGGATAGAGGCGATCATCTCCACACTGTGATCCATTACGATACCGATGAACTTCGGATGGTTAGTCAGAAACTTTGAAGCGATGGTATCAATGAGCTGGTCCAGTTGGGAGAAAGTGAGTTGCCGCTTATCATCCATCACAGCCAAAGTGCCCGGATGTTCGCTCACTTGCAACTTGAATAAAGAATAAATGGTCTCCATAGGCTTTCCTGATTGATTTTTTGCTGCACAAACAGTACAGATATTTCAACAAGATATTTATCTGCTTTGAATGATCTTGGCTGCTTTTTCTTTATCATCATTGAAGTTAAACAACCGATAGATGCTATAAGCATTCTGCGGATCAACAATGTGATGTGCCATATACCTTAGCGCTCTCAGTTTATCATCTGCAAAGGAAAACAATCCCATAATCCTGGCACATTGGTCACAAGTATAGAAACAACCCAGACTTGCTACCTCGATAAGATCATATTTATCCTCATCAAAGTTTCCTTTACTAACCTTGTCGTACAATATAGAGAAATCATGGTCATTCAAGCAATAGCCACCGTAAGGATATGGATGCATAGGAACGCCCCCCATAGGCATATTATTGTAAGGAGGTAATGGAGCTGTTGCCATGTCGTCCGTTGGGTCATCATTTGCGGGAACAAGAATATCCTGATAGCTTATTACTTTATCGTTCCGGTCGAAACCAACGGTAATTCTATGATTATTGGTGTCAAGCAAACTCCCGTATTTTATATATTTCCATTGTTCCCCATATTGGTCGAAGTTAGTAGATTTCGGTTTCCCAAGGATTTCCATAACATCCTGCTTGCTCATGCCACGTTCAACCATTCTCTTGTCTTTCGCTGTAGCATTTATACTGAATGCAGAGAATAGTATGCAAGCAATAAGAACGATCAGACCACTTTTCTTTTCCATATTAATATTCTTTTTTATAGGATAAATATAATGTGTATAAGTTAAATCATAAATGGGAAATCCCTCAATCAGAAAATAAATCCATGGAAAAGAGATGCTCCGATTATCTTTTTCTTTAATGTTCAGTTGTCTCCTGCTCAACTAATGAATATCAAAGGGACGTCCATTCTTTTCCGTTGTGACACTGATGCAGTTAGATATAAAACCAATTTTGTCGTTAGCCACTCCATCTACCTCTATCTTATCAGTAAAAATATTTGCAAAGAAGTTATTTGATTTTTTATAATCGAAAGCTCCCCATGAAGAATGAAAAGACCTTGTATCATAATATATAGTTACTTCGTGTTGTTTTCCACCATAAGCAACTTGGTAAGTTTGTGGTTTGATATTTGTCAGGTAAAATTGGATGGGGTCATTATCGAAGAAGTCGATATGGCAAGTCAATGCTTGCGGCTGAGCGTTCATTAATGCTTCTTTCAGTTCCGTATCAGTAAGAAAGTCTGCCAGTGGCTTCATAGGGATATAATCTATGGTCAGAGTAGTATCATTCTTTACGGACCATTTCATATTGAATACTGTATCTGTTTTTGACCTGGTTGAATTGAGTTTGTATGGTTCGTTGATTCCAAATGTCATAGGACCGGTATATTCACCGGTCGTATTCTGTAGAGCCTCCCCTATTTCTGCTTGTGTCAATACTTTTCTACCATTATCATCGTCCTTATTACAGGAAATCAATGAAAAGCCGGCCAATGTTGTGAAAATAAAAATAAATATACGAATTTTCTTATTCATGATCTTTTATTAAGTCTAGATTCTCTTATTTCTTACAAAGATAATCACTTTCTTCCTGACTAAGGAAATAATAAACTAAAAATCTGTAAAAAATAGTTAAATCGAGGCTTTCAGTTGCTTGATAAATTAGATTTTATTCATAAGGAAGTAATATTTCGTTGTATTCTTCTGATAGATTGTTAGATTATTTATGGAAAAGCTATCAAATATTAACAGTAAATAGAATAAACTTTTTTGATTCTCCAACGTCAAAGAAAGTATAAGTGCGAAAGTTATAAAGTTATTTGTTTTTAATCTCACTATTATGAAAAAAATTCTTTTAACATTTATAGCCCTCTTGTCTATGACAATGACTATGGCACAAGGCAACAACAGTTATGGCCAAAAGGCTCCTAAGTCGATGACACCCGAGGAGATGACTACCCTGATGGCTGGTAAATTGGGATTGAATGATGCGCAGAAAACTAAGGTGGCTGCCTTGAACAAGGAATATAAAGACTTGTTTCAAAGACCTAACTTTGGTAAAAGGCCTCGGAAAATGGATGGCACTACTCCTCCAGGGATGAAAGGATGGCCGGAAATGACCGATGAGATGAAGGCTAAGATCAAAGAACATATAGCAAAAAGACAGGAATATGAGAGTCAGTTGAAATCTATTCTTTCTGACAGTCAGTATCAGACTTATCAGAATATGATGTTTAGGCATGGTCATGGTGGTCCTTTCGGCCACAACCATCCGTCTCCAGATAATCAATAGGTAAAAGGTTAGAGTCTTTCTTAATTATTTTAAAGGAATCAGGGGCAGACGGATCTAGAGTTTGCCCCTGATATTTTTTGCATATCCTGTATTTTGCATAAGCAAAGGATTCAGGTCTAACGCCTTTTTAGGTATAGGAAACACAATAGTATGACGATCGGCTTCTTTAGTTGTAGCTGTTCGCAGGTCATAGCTCTTATGAAAGAGGTCAAAACGTATCAAGTCTTGACGACGCCACCCTTCCCACATCAATTCCAATAGCCGCTCTTTTAGAATATTTTCTAATGTTGCTTTGCGATAAGGCATACCCGCCCTACTCCGCACTTCATTCAATTCTTGATCTCCGTTTTCCCCATTACGCACTTCAGCTTCAGCCTTCATGAGCAATACATCGGCGTAGCGGAAGAGCACAATATCATTGTCAATGTTTTTCCCATCATTATAAGCAGTAAGGTCAGTTTCATATTTCTTCTCCCTTGCTCCTGCAGTCTGCATGTATGGGCTGCCAGTAAGGTCTATTTTTACTTCCAAAGGCTTATATACCAAAGGTTTACCATTATCAAGTTTTACGATATTATCATTGATTCTGACCGTGTCAGAAAAGAAGTTGATCCCATAACGAGTATCCACGCTATCAGTACCATAACCGTAAGCATGGATGGTAGATATTGTAGCGCATGTACCATTCTCCGAAGCCATCCCCATAGCACTGCCTTGAGCATAATGGCGGGAGCGAAACAGATATTGATATTGGTTGCTATACAGCATCTTATCCATCGGAATAGTAAAGATATTCTCCGGCGAATTTTGATTATGGATGTAGAAGTTGCTTGCATAATGATTTGCCAGAGTATACCCCTCATCTTTTATTTTGTTGCAATAAACTATGCAAGTCTGCCAGGCATTAAGTCGTTTGCCGTCCACTGTAAAGAAAATATCCTTACCATCCGGTTGATTATTATCTGTCCATACAGAATCTGAGTATACTTCAGCATTTAAAGCTAATTTTGCAAGAATAAAATTGGCTACAGGACGAGTGATGCGACCATAATATTTACCCTCATAGTTACTATGCTCATCAGGAAGCAACGGTTCCACCTCCTGCAGTTCATTGAATATATCGCGAAAAACAGCAGGACGCGAGTATTGTTTGGCTTTCTCTGTAGGTGCAGTATTTGGATCAGTAGCACTGGCAATGGGAACATTGCCATACATATCCATGATATAGGCATAGTAAAGTGCCCTTAGAGCTCTGACTTCAGCTCTGAAAGACTGATACTGTATGTCAGTGAGTAATGACTTGTTCTTGTCAATTATTGTAAGTGACTGATTACAGAGTACCACTACCTTATAAAGATACTTCCAGGTGTTGTAAAGTGATTCATCACTGGCCGACCAGTTATGGGTATAGAGGTTTTCCCAGAAACCTCCATCATACCAGTCACCACCACGGATAGGAATGATAGCTTCGTCACTGCTGAAGGTATTATAATCGTATACGCCACGATAGGTACCTTGTAATCCCTGGCTGTCCTGGTTGCCGCCAATATAATTATACAAGGTAGCAACAGCATTAATATAGAGAGAAGATGCTGAAGAATAAGTTTCATCTTCGGTCAGGCGATCTTTTGCGGTTTCATCAAGACAAGAAACGAGCAGCAAGGGGAATAGTAATATCAGGTGAGAAATATGTTTCATGGCTAAATTTAAAATTGTATATTAACACCAAAAGAGAAAGTACGATAGACGGGATAGCTGCGCTTATCATCAATACCAAGTGTACTATTTACGATATAACTGTTGATCATCGGAGTAAGTCCATCATAATGGGTAAACGTTACTAGATTGTTAATACTGCATGAGAGTCTGAGGTTACTGATGTATTTGCATTTAACGGGTACATTCCAACCTAAAGTGACATAATCGATATTAAGGTAGTCCCCACTCTCCAGCCAATAGTCGGTTACTTTCTGGTCCACGATATTGGTGGAAGGAGCTTTTTTGAAAACATTATAGTCCGGGAAACTTGACATATTCATATAACTGAGTGCTGTGGCATTGAATATCTTATGCCCGAAAGCACCATTCATCTGCAAGGTGATGTCGTAGTTCTTGTAACGGAAACTGATATTAGAGCCTAAAGTCATCTTCGGTGTAGCTTGTCCGGCGATATATCGATCAGCACTATTGTCACTCAGATCTATCTTTCCATCATTATTCAAGTCAGCTACCTGGTATTTTTTATGTCCTTTTCCATCATCGACAATCCCTGTGCAGTGAGGCAGATAAAATACACCCAGCGACTGACCGACAATCTGATAGAGAATATTGGAATCACCACCATGCAGACCGGCACCATTCAAACTTCCGACAGGTGTGATATCCGATGCAGACATGTAATTACCTTTATAGTTGCCGCTCAAAGATATCAACTTGTTTTTCTGCCAGGACATGTTGACATTGATGTTCAGTTCCATATCTTTCTTGGCAATCGGCACAAAGCCCAAACCGAGTTCAAAACCACTGTTTGACATAGAACCTATATTAGCCAGCAATTTATCAAAAGTATAATTCGGAACAGGTACATCATATTGATAGAGCATATCAGTGGTCTTGGAATCATAGTATTCAGCCGTCAGTAAAATTCGGTTATTGAGGAGTCCAAGATCTAATCCTATGTTAAAGGTACTTCTCGTTTCCCATCTCAAGTCAGGATTACTATTGCTCAACTCGCCCATAGTAACTGTCGGTGTGCCATTATAGGAGACGACCCCGACAGGCTCCCGGCTGTTGAGTGTAAGATAGGAACTGATGCCACCCAGGTTACCGGTGCGTCCATAACCGGCACGAAGTTTCAACATGAAGATCTCCGGAATATTCTGTAGAAACTTTTCTGCCTTCATATCCCAGGAGAGGGAAACAGAAGGGAAAAAGCCACAGGTATGGTTTTTACCAACCATCGAAGAAGCGTCAGCACGCAGTGAAGCATCCAGTGTATACCGATCAAGAAGTGTATAGGATGTTATCAGCATAGCTGAAGCCAGTCTTGGGTCTTGATAACTACTGCCTGTTCCTCCATACGGTATCGTCGATCCGGCGGCAAGGTTATTGTATCCAAAATTATTGGAAGTAAAACCTTTGACCTGTGTCCAGAAGGCTGTGGTCTTATTTTTCTGATATTCACCTTCCAATGTAGCATTAAGATGGTGAATATTCCAGCTATGGTTCCAGTTTAAGTCAATATGTCCCATCAACTCTTCTGACTTCGTCTCTCCTCTATAGGCAAGACCTTGGGCCCACACCCATGTCGGTGCAAACTTGGCATTCTCCATCGAACCGTAGGAATAAGCACCAAGAGCTGTCAGTTTCATACCGTATGGCAGTGTATAAGATAATTGGAGATGGGTATTGAAGTTGAGGTCCTTGTTATCATTGCATTCCTGAATCAAGGCACCGGGAGGGTTGATCTGCGAGGCCGTACCATTCTTCACATAACTTCCATTATAGGTTCCGTATGGATAGGTGGGATTCATAGCAGCTGATGAATAAAACAGGATTTGGGTATCATAAATATTATTATCTTTCTGTGAAGATCCAAATACGCCGAAATCAATCTTCATCCTATTGTCGAAAGCCAACTGAGATATATCAAGTTTTGCTACAAAATTATTATAATTCTTGGAGCGTATAATGGTCTGATTACTCATCATACCGAGAGATGCCCGGTAATTCGACTGGTCTGTACCACCACTGAATGCAATGTGATGATCCTGAATCTGCCCCGTACGGCTGATCTTCTTCTGGAAATTGGTATGGAAGCCAAGGTCGTTGTAATCCACTCCCAACCTCCTGGCTGTAGCTACGTAATCTGTCGCATTGAGCATATCAAGATATTTATATCTCATCTCAGCACCCACATTACTATCGCATGCTATCTGAAACTT
>DAIPMC010000035.1:13882-22247 GCA_036768895.1 Prevotella sp.
CCATGGCCACGTTTCGTCTGTACTTCGATCACACCTGAAGCACCGCGCGATCCAAACTGTGCGGTCTCGGAAGCATTCTTGAGAATAGTAAAACTCTTGATATCGGCTGGATAAACAGTCGCAAGTGCTGCAAGGTCAGAATAGACCCCATCAATGATCACAAGTGGATCGTTCCCTCCTGTAAGAGAAGTGGTACCACGCACACGGACACTGTTGAGCATAGCAATGCGATTGGCTCCGGAAGACTCTATATTCACACCGGCGGTTTTACCGGAAATAGCTTCAAGAGCATTCTGCACAAGTCCTTTGTTCATCTGTTGCTCTCCGAGTAAAGTCGCTGAACCAATAATAGGGATGGTGTCTAATTTGATAATAGTGTTCTTCTTCTGTCCCTGCGTGATCATTGAGGTACTGAAAAGTATTATAAACAATGTGTATCTTAAAGTCTTTGTCATGGATTGTATTCGTTCTTTCTGCATGGACCAGAATTTTATTAGGTTCTATTGTAAATTGATTACAAATATACAATTTTTTTTGTTTTTCAGATAATATGGGATTGAAAACTTATTATCACTTCGATTTTACTGTAAGCTCCTCCTATATTAGAGATGATCTCTAAGTCGCTTGTATAACAGAATTGTTAATTCTTTGTTACAAATATTGATCTATAATGAATATGTCCAACTTTTTTGTATCATGATACAAAGAGTATGGTATAAAAACAATAACGTAAATGGATAATATCCGCTATCTTTGTAGAAGACTTTTAATTTTTTACTTATGAAAAAAATATTGTTATCCTTAGTTTTGGCAATCGTGGCTATTATACCCGCTCAAGTGTTTGCCCAAAAAACATTTTTTCTCCAAGGAACCGTTGCAAAAGCTCTCCATGATGTAAAATATTACATCTATATTGCTAAAGATGATGGATCGTTCGACAACAAGCCTACTGATTCTGTAGAAATAAAGAATCACAAATTTGTTTATCGTGTAAAAATGAGACAGCCTCGTATGGCTCATGTTCGTGCAATATTCGACGATGGCTCACTTTGCAGCGTTTATATGAATTTTCCGTTTGTGCCTGGCGAGAAAGCATTATTAAATGTGCAAAATGGTTCTTTCTTCTTGAATGGATCTAAATTCTATCGGCAATGGAACGCTGCTGATAACTATTTCGGACCTCATTATGATAAATATAGGGCTTTTGAAAGAAAATATACGGATATAAGTAATCAGCCTAAATCAGAGGAACGTGATAAAGAATTAGCTGAACTGGATAGGCAATATATGGATATGTATAATGAGTATAACCATTATGCCAATGAGTATCTTAAGGAACATAATGACGAAGATGGAACAATTGCCTATTTTGCCATGAATTATAGTTTTGAAAAGACATGGGATATGGCACGTAATTCTGTAAAGAATGGCCTTGACGGAAAATTATTTCATGGGCTTATCGTTGCGCAACAGAAACAACAGAAACATGAAGAGGAAATGAAAGTGATTGCGAAGGCTACAGGCGAAGGTACGATGTTTAAAGATATCCAAGTTGAATATAATGGGAAACTCCAGAAACTTTCAGACTATGTCGGTAGAGGTAAATATGTAATTGTCGATTTCTGGGCAAGTTGGTGTGGCCCTTGCCGCAGCGAAATTCCTAATTTGATTAATGTGTATAATAAGTATAAGGGACCTAAGTTCGATGTTGTCGGTGTTGCGACATGGGATAAACCTGAAGATACGAAGAAGGCCATCAAAGAACTGGGCATCGAGTATCCTCAGATCTTCAATGCCCAGTCTATCGGTTCTGAAGCTTACGGTATTAGTGGTATTCCTGAAATTATCCTCTTTGATCCTGAAGGTAAGGTCGTAGAACGTGGTCTTAGGGGCCAGGCTATTGAAGAAGCTGTCAGCAGATATCTTAAATAGGTTTTGATCTAAATAAACGGTCAAAATATTCGTTCATTTGCATAATGAAAACAGCTATAAGTGATTTGAAAAAAGAATGTAGATAATCTTATTCTGAGTACTATCGTTTTTCAGTTTAGTCTGAAATACAAGACAGAATTTCGATATTTCTATAATAAAGTCGAATTACTTATAGCTCTTTTTACTTTCTTCCAGCCTCTTGCGTTCTGCAGACGCACTCTTTTCTATTGTATCTTCCTTCACTTTCTTTCCCCTGTTTATATTCCAGGCGACAGTCAGTTTCACTACCCTGCCACTTTCAGCCATGTTGATATGAGTGTTAGTGGTATAGGTATCTAAAATCATCCGGTAGCGGTTTTGCTGATTCAGTATATTGTCAATGCCTGCCGATGCTGTCAGTCTGCCATTCAGGAATTCATGTTTTATGGAAGCATTTAGCAGATGTATAGTTCCGATCTGACTGTTGCTCGTATACAGACGATTGTGTATATTATATTCCAGTTCTATAGTAGCCAGACTGTTTATTCTTGCCTGTAACACTGCATCAGCAAATACCAGGTTATGTCCGATACTCTTGTCACTTGCATCTTTCTTTATCACTTGTCTCACACCAGTGATATTAGTGGTCAGCCTCATAAGACTGCCAAAGTTGAACGGAGCAGTTATTGCAATAAAGAAATGATTCTCATGCGCATGGTTTTCGTAAGTAACGTAGTCTTCCAGTTTGTTCTCTGCATCATGACGGCTGTAAGGCCTGATCATATCCTGATAGAAATTGGCACCAACCGTGAAGGTATAACGATAGTTACAAACTAATGTAGCGTCGATCCGATGACCGTATGTAGGTTTCAGGTACGGGTTTCCTACGGAGTAAGCATACTCTGACGATTGTACCCGCGTCGGATTCATAGCATAAAAATCCGGTCGCTCTATCGTTTTGGCATATTGCATGATCAACATCAACTTCTTCATGTCATCAAAGGAATAATTGACATTGAGATTCGGAAACAGGTCCAGACATTTCTTATTGATAAGTCCGGTTGCATCACGTGCACGCATATACTCCATACGCAGTCCGCCATTCACATTCCAGTGTTCTTTTTCAAAACCGAACATGGCATACGCTGCTCCTATATGCTCATGGTATTTTAAAATGGTCTGCCACGAAAAATCCTTCATCTGCGTATAGGTATATTTCAGTCCTGTCTGCAAATAGGATTCATGGAGAAAAATCTTTTTCAAAGAAACGTCTTCCGAGAAAATATCATAGTCGATTTTCTGCAACAGTTGGTTTGTACTGTCCCTGCTGGTGAGAGGATAATGATAGGCATAGTGGTTATCATTATTTATACGTTTGGCAACATAATCGGTCAGGATCTTTGCACAGGATCCTCGGCTATCCAGCATTCTCCGGTAATCAGCGGTAGCAGAGTACATCCGGGACTTATTGAATTGGCTGAACACACTCTCGCTTTTGGAGGTCATACTTCCCAGATTCAGAGATGACTCCCCCACTGTATGCTTTCTGTCCGAATCTCCTGTATATTCCATATTGACGTCAAGGCTATTGAGAGAATCCATATCCCATTCCATTCCCAGAGCATACCTTCTGTAATGATAGGGTTCAGAAATATCTCCACTCCCTGTCAGCATATCCGTTCTGTTTCTATACTTTCTTTCAGATTCAAAGCATCCTTTATCCTCAGGGCGCATCAGGTGAGAGAGCGATGAATAAAGAGAGACCTTTCCCATTCTCATCGAGATAAATGCAGAAGGCATAAACTCATACATCTTATGGGATAACCTGATACGTGAAGACACATTCGCCTGTAACCCGTCCAGAGTTCTCTTCCGCAGAAAGAGTTTGATGACTCCCCCTTTGGCATCCGCCTCCATACTGGCATCTGCATGAGACTGCACCTCTACCCTGCTTATGCTTTGTCCCGGTATAGATTTCAGATAGTTAAGTAATTCTTCACCCGTAAGTTTCAGTTCATGGTCATTGACCAGCACCTTCACTCCCGCTGTACCATTGATCAGAATATCTTTATCCGTCAAACTCACACCCGGGGACTGACGCAGGATTTCATTTACTGTTTTAGTTTCGGAAAGAGGCACGTGGACTATTACCCCGTCTGATTTCCACTCTATATTCCTCGCTGTGGCTGTTACCCCTGCCAGATGCACCACCGTGTCTTTCTGCGTATCCAAACGAACGTTTTGTGCCATGGATAAAGTACTGACAGAAAGTGTAAATAGGAGTAAAACTGATCGTAACATCGTGTTTTAGAATAAAGGGTAATACATTTTCATTTTCACTTCCGAAGTTTTGGAATCTATGACAACTGCTTTACGGGCGTATCCCTCCAGAGGTCTGCCCTGTTCGTCCATATCCATTTTTCTATTACCATTCTCATCGTGAAAGACAGAGATCAGATATTCTCCGTCAGCAACATTAGCCAATGTTACAGCTACTTCGCCCTTTTCTGCATTACACATCATCAGTATAGGTTTGCTCTTTGTCTTTTCCGAATCTTCCACTTTACGTTCAGCCATCAGCATGATCTTTCCATTCTGGTCCTTTACACCTTGCAACTTCACCACTACATTCTTGGCATTGGCTAATGTCATGCAAGCAATTGCCATGACAGCCATTAATAATCTTTTTTTCATATCAATTCATATTAAACGTTATTATTACTAATATGTATTTAAGCCCTTGTGTAAATAGGTTTATAATATAAACCTATTGTGCTCTAAAAAAAGTGCTAGTCATAGCACTTCTGAATCACATCGCAAAGATAATAAAGTTTATAACGTAAACCTAATTAAATTATGAACAAAGCTATAAAGAGCCAATTAATTAAGTTATATTAACAGGAAATGAGCGCCCTATTTTCCATGTTAGTCGGGTCCGTTTGTATGAAATATTCACTCATTTTTCCATACAATCACTCTGTTTATTCCATAATAAATGAATTATTTATCTATGGAATCCGTTAAATAATGATAAATGAAATCACCCTATAAAACTTATTTAGAAAAAAGTCTCTATTTTTGTTAAGAGATACTCCTTTCAAGTATTTTCCATTCTATGATAAACAAGTTATCCCCTATGGCTCAGCGACCGGACTTTGACAAAATCAATACTTACCAGGACTTTGATAGATTCTACTGGTATAGAGAAGAATTGGTCCGGATATGCAGGTCAAAAGGTATCTGCCACTACGGCAATAAGGCAGAACTCTGTCAGAATATCAAAGCCTACTTCGATGGAAATATCATTAAGGGGCACGTTCCTCAGAGACGGATCAAATGCAATGTTGGACATCTGACATTGGATACCGAATTGTTAGGTTGTGGCTTTGCCTTTAATCAACGGTTCCGTGATTTCTTCTCCACCCAAACTGGCATTGTGAATTTCAAATTCAATGCAGACATGGTTGCAACGGTCAAGAAAGTCAGACAGACCAATGATATGTCTTTCACATTGCGGGATTTGTTGGACATAAAGGAAGGTAAGACAGAATATGCAAAGTATGATCACTCATCCTGCCAGTGGAATCAATTTCTAAAAGACTTCTGCGCCGATAAACAGAATGCCGTCTTCAGAAATAAACTGAAAGTCGCTGCTGCTTTATGGAAAATTGTAAGAGAATCTACGGATAAGAAGGTATACAAAAGGAAACTGGTAGAAGATTATTATAGCGAAATAAAGGATTTAACCTGAATAAACTGTTATTAACCTACCCTTCAACTGAATTACCAAGCAATATCCGTTAGTTATATATACGTATTTTTATAATGAATGAATCTGTAAATAATAAAAACATATCGAATGTTTTATTCGGTTATGGTGAAGTAGATATAACACCGTCCTATCCTGTTGAATTAGTAGGCTTTGACCGTGAAGACCAACAATTGAAGGGTATCTTGGATAGATTAATTGCGCAAATATCATTGTTTGAAGACAACAGAAATGAATATGTTATTATTGTAATAGATAGTCTGGGATTTACAGTTGCCCTGACAAACAAACTAAGACGGATAATTGCAACGGAATATTCTATAAAAGTTGAGAATATAATGGTCTGTTTCACCCATTGTCACTCCGCACCCAATGCTGCTACGGAAGTAAAATATTATGAAACGGTATGCAATAAAATCCTTCATGGTATATCGGAAGCCTATAACAGTCGTATACCTGTCATAGCTGCATGGGGATGTGCAGATGCAAATATAGGAATCAACAGACGTGATAAGGACGGAGTTGTAGACAAACGTGTTGGAGTATTGAAAATATGTAGTTCTGCAACAAACAAGGTGATCGCCCTATTATTGCGTATAACCGCTCATGCCAATGTCTTGAGTAGTGATAATTACTATATTTCTTCTGATTTTATCGGTGTAACGAGAAAACAGATAGGAAATAAATACAATTGCAAAGTAGTTATTACTCAAGGTGCATCAGGTAATGTAAGACCCAGATTCCAACATTCGAAAGCAACATTTACAGAATTGCATCCGAAAGCAGTAATGGATATATTATCAGATCCGAATTTAAAGAAGAGACTTGAGTCTGAAAGCAAACAGGCCATGCTGAATATGGCTGATGAAATCGATAAGTCTATAGAGCAGATAGTTATGGATGCAGTACCTAAAGAAATATATAATCTGACGATGCAGTCATCTGTGAAAAGGCTTTATGCGGATGTCCCCAATATGGAAGCAGCAAAGAAGATAGCTGTTGAAGCAAAAACGAATGCTGACATTGATGGAACAGATTGGCTATCAGAAGTAAAAGCATTGAATGAAAAAAGAATCCATCAGCAACATAAAGATATTGAGATTATGTATTTCATGTTGAATGAGGGATGTATTTGTGGAGTTGCCAATGAGGCGATGTGCGAGATATCATTAGCAATAAAGAATGAACTTAACAATCCCCTCATTTTCTTTGGTGGATATACTAATGGATGTGACGGTTACTTGCCTACAAAGGCAGAGTATGAGAAAGGAGGATATGAAGTATTATGGTCATACCTGTTATATTACAAATATCATGGTACCGTAATGCCATTAAATCCAGATAGTGCATTATTATTAGTAAAAGAAGTATCGTCCAGAATACTGTCGCTATCTAAGCAGGTAGCACAATAGTTGGTGACAGAGCTGTTTCCATGCGCAAGAAATATTCTAATAGGACTGTTTTTTATTAAGAAATCGTATACAAAAAGAAGGAGGTGCAGGATTGATGCATCTCCTTCTTGAAAGTTAGAGATCAAACTTGTAGCCTAGTGTAATCTGGAAAACACTGTTTTTTGTAGACTCCCCGTCACCGGTAATCGCCTTTGTTACACCAAAGTTATATCTTGCATCAAGTTGGAACTGGTGATATTCATACGATATACCTACAGGTATTGAAAAATCAATATCCTTCACATCAGCACCGTCCATACCTGCGTCACGAAATGCCTTTTTAAGGTCAATTTCTGCAGATACTCCGTCAGATTCTACTTTTGCTTTATCATTCGTCAGAAATCCGGGTTGTATACCTGCCTTTAAGGCTAATCCTTTCGCAACATAGATATTGGCCAGAATGGGTACATTCACATAGTCCATTTTGATTGTTCCTGTTACTCCCTCATCTTTCGACTTGATCCCCTGTTGGGAGTATAAAGCACCTGCAGTAAGAGAGAAGATAGGAGTAGCCTGGTATTCAAATTCTGCACCTCCGACAAACCCTATACGTGAATCCCCTCCATCTGAATTGGTCATGGTTGCAATGTTGAGGCCTATTTTAGGCTGAATGTTGAAAGATCCGACAGCATGTTGGGCGAATGTACTTACTGACGCAAACAACAGGCATACAATAATTAAATTTTTCTTCATTATTTACTATTTTTATTAAAGATTACATTGCAAATTAATTATTTTAAAGGACGGTGTTCAATTCCGTATTGCCACAGTATTTAGATATTGAATTTGCACCTGCTTTGAGCTACATATAAAATGCACCTTTCTTTTATTGCGCAACAATCAAGTTAACTACACTTGTCAACATAACTGTTACGATAAGGACTTTTTTATTAAGTATAAATTATGTTATTATGTACAAAGATAATCATTTTTTCTTGATTGATGAAAGAATAAATAGGAAATTCGCAAAAGGTGAAAGCTTTGGCTTGACTTAAAATTTATCAAACATCTTTGAGTTTTGTTCAGGAATAAGATTTTAGAGTTTAATATGCCTGTTAAGTTCCTATATATTGTGAGAGTTTTAATGATTATATAACAATAACCTTTTCTAAATTGCGGAATAGCTATAAAGTATATGTTTAAGAAGGCACCTCAAATAGAAGTGCCTTCTTAAGGAAAGACTAAAAAAGCTCATATTTCAAATTCTCAATTCATATTGTTTGTGAGTTTTAGC
>DAIPMC010000153.1:0-3655 GCA_036768895.1 Prevotella sp.
TTTACTGTTTTTTCCACTAAAATCAATTGCATATTCCTGGCGTAAGTTCGCTTTAAGGAGTTCATTTCTCCAATCTCCGGAATATAGTAAGTTGGCATTTGGATCTAATCTACCGTCTGTTCCTACGGGAGAAGATATACTGAAAGGGTTTACTTTCAACTCATTCCCGAGGTTGTCCGTAGCATATTGAGCAGCTTCTGTTGCTGAAACGCCTGCATCATCCATACGGCCATTTTTCATGGCTAACCATGTTAATTCAGTAAATTCAGTATGGCTTAATGCACGAGGTAGGCCTACTGCAAGTTTAGAGAAACCCCAGGTTGAACGGAAGTTGATTTGTCCTTTCTCCGAAGTACCTTTCTTTGTTGTAATCATCACAACCCCATTAGCCGCACGTGAACCATAAAGAGCTGTGGCTGAAGCATCCTTTAGTACTGTAATTGATTCAATGTCGGTGGGGCTGATAGCATTCATGTAACCATCGTATGCGGTACCATCGACAACATAAAGAGGCGAACTTGATGCATTGATAGATCCAATTCCACGAATCGTAATCTTGGCATCGTCGCCAGGCTCTCCTGAACTGTTGATAACTTGTACACCTGTACTTTGTCCCTGAAGGGCTTGTGTGATGTTAGATGTCTGGATCTTTTCCAACGCTTCTTTCTTTACTACAGAAGCAGAACCTGTGAAAGTTGATTTTTTTCCTGTTCCGTAAGCTACGACCATTACTTCGTCAATTGCTACTACATCAGGTTCCATCTTAATAACCAGATGGCTGCCTGTTATTGGAACATCGATTGTTTTGTAACCTAAATAAGATACATTAAGGGATTTTGTCTTGTTAGAGATATGAAGAGTAAACTCTCCATTAAGGTCAGTTGTTGTACCAACTACGGATTGCTTATCCATAATGGCTACTCCAAGCATTGGCTGCCCATCATCGGTCGCGGTAACAATACCGGTGATCTGTTTTTCCTGTGCCAACAACAGTTGTACGTGCAGAAGAATTGCACAAAGGAAGTAAAACTTTGTTTTCATGATTCATTTCTCTTAAATTAAACAAGGATAGTTAATGTTATTTTGTTGTTATTTCATGCTGTAGATATATTAATAGTAGATTTTATGGCGCTGTTTATTTTAATTGTTAATTGAAATATGGCGTTTTAAAGAGTTGCTGTTATGAGTAAGGGTGTGTCAAAATTATAATATATTTCAAAAAACACAATCAAAACGTCTGTTTATTTTGATAAATGAGATGTCTTTTGACGGTTTTATAAAGAGATTTATTCTGAAAACTGAAAATCGGATTGTGGAAAACGAAAAAAAGCCTGAAAGAGAGAATCATATCTGCTCCTTCAGGCTTATAAGTTGTTTTTTAAGTCTTATTCCATTTCGAAAGAAGGAGGTAATGCACTGTCATCAGCACCCCATAATTTATTGGGACGTTTGCCCATAACGAACTCTAATGTTCCTCCTTTCATCAGATCATCGTGGCTGAACCAAGATTTATTCCATTCCACTCCGTTTAGTTTAGCAGACTGAATGTATTTATTCACCGATGAGTAGCCATGACACAGAACAGTAAAGGTTTTTCCATTGCCAATATTGATTGATGCAGTCTTAAATACAGGACTTCCTATTACATACATGGGAAGGCCGGGAGTAACAGGGTAGAATCCTAATTGTGAGAAAACGACAAACGCCGTTAGCCCGCCGCCGTCTTCATCACCAGGAATACCCATCAAGTCATTGCGGAACCATTGATCAAGCAATGTGCGGATGCGTTTCTGCGTACGCCAGGGTTCACCGGCATAGTTATATAAGTAGGGAATGTGCATTGACGGTTCGTTGCCCATTGAGAATTGCCCAACATTGCCTGTATGATCCGGCATTTGATGATAGAACTCATATCGCGGCATGTCAATTCTTGTATTATACATATCCTCAAGAGCACTAACGAATGCTTTTTTACCTCCAATCATATTCACCAGATCACCAATGTTGTGAGGCACGTCCCAGCGATATACCCATCCGTTGTTTTCGTCGTAAGCTTCACGAGCACCTATCCCGCCTGAATATCTGTAGTCAAACGGTTCAATAAAATTACCTGCTGCATCCTTGGGGTGGAAGAACTTGGTTTTATCATTGAATACCTTTCTGTAATTCAGGCTGCGCTTAAGGAAGTAATCAGCCTCATCTTTTTTATTTAAAACCTGTGCGATATTACCCAAACACCATTCATCATAAACCGTTCCTAAAGTAACTGCTATCGGCTGACGTTTTTCCCATCCGTGAACTTCAGGTACCCATTCTTTTTCTCCTGAAGCTAATGCAGGGAAGTACCCGTGTTCTTTATAGAAATCATCCAGTTCTCCGGCAGGTTTATTGTCAGCCCACGGCGCTAAAGTACGTTCGGTTATGGCTGCTTTTGACACGTCATACGCTTTCGCAAGATCGAAACTACGCATACCTTTATTATAAGCATCAAGTATCATCGCTACTCCATGATTGGAGTTCATACAGCGCTTATCTCCGTCAACTTCCGGAAAGGTCGGCATCCAGTGCGGGTTCATTTGTTCAGCCATGCGAATATAAGAGTTGAGCATATCGCTTTCCAACTCTTGTTCGATAATTAGGCGGAGTGGGTGGGTTGCCCGGTACGTATCCCAGATCCAATCATCTACATAGAAAGGAATACCATTGTCATTATGCACTTTTCCATCATATGCACTGAAATAATTACCGTCTTCGGAAATATTGATCATTCGTTCGTATGTTCTATACAGAGAGGTGTAGAATACATTTTTAGCATCTTCATCGTCTCCTTCAATTCTGATTTTACCAAGCGTCTCATTCCATATGGTACGCCCATTTAGAGCAATTGCTTGTAAATTATAATCTTTTATTTCTCTTTCAAGATTCTTTCTTGCTTGTTCTGTACTGATAAAAGAGATGCCATATCGTACGGATACTTTTGATACATTCGGATAGTGCAGAATTATATGTGCATTTTCTCCTTTCGCATTATTTTTGTTGACTTTATCTGCTGATGGATGAATGTCAGTCTCAAGGAAGAAATAAACGTTTGTGCCGTTAGTCAGCGTTTGATAGCCTTTTACTGTGTTTTGTTCGGCTGCTATTTCTCCATTCTTCAAATTCAGCGCCAGATAGGTAGCGTCTGTTTTATTAGTGAAATGAATTCTATAAATAGCAGATTGATGAGATGGAGCAAATTCTGCATGCACTCCATAGTCATCCAGGTCCACACTATAATAATAAGGTTTGATTATTTCGTTGTCATATCCGTAGTTAATGGTTCCGTTAATATTACTTATATCTCCCTGATAGGGATTGATGCTGATTCTGGATTCTGCTCGATGATTGGTCACAATAAGTGGTAATCCTGCAATCGTGTTTCCCGTATAATTCTCTCGTGTAGGATATACTCTTAGCATGCTGTTTGGCAGATGAACAGTCGGATAAGTGGGAACTAACATGTGGCTTATATTTCCCATATAAGGATTAACATAATCAACAGGATTATATTTGCTTTGCGCTTTCACTTGCAGTATGAATGAAAGACACAGTAGCATTAAAGTTGTTTTCTTCAAAATAGTCAAACCATTTTTTCATATTTTCTTCTTTTAAATTA